>NZ_JBUEQF010000005.1:0-313558 GCF_054979605.1 Rhodococcus sp. AZ1 | reverse complement strand
ACGCGAAACCCCCGACTTCGGTCGGGGGTTTCGTGCATTCATGCTCAGGGTGATACCGGGACGGCCAGTTGCGTGGGCTCGGAGCGTCCACGCAAGGTCACCGATTCTCCCAGGATCCAGCCCGAACCGTCCCGCGCGCCCTGAACTGTGGGGGCCGATGCGACGAGTGCGCCGGGGAGCGTCTTGGCCAGGTCGGACAGGCGCGCCGCCTCGTTTACCGGATCTCCGATCACCGTGTATTCGAATCGTGCAGCGCCGCCGATGTTGCCGGCCACGGCCAGCCCGGACGCGACGCCGATCGCCGCACTGCATTCGGGTACCTCCACGAGCAACCGATCCCGAATGGTCACGGAGGCAGCGAGGGCTCGCCCCCGCGCGTCGTCGACCTCACCGGGCGCGCCGAAGATGACCAGTGCTGCATCGCCCTCGAACTTGTTGACGAAGCCGTGGTGACGATCGACCTCCTCGACCACCACGTGGAAGAAACGGTTGAGCAGCGCCACGACATGCTTGGGCTCGTGCGAAGCAGCGAGTTCGGTGGACCCCACGAGATCGATGAAGAAGACGGCGATATCGCGCTCCTCGCCGCCCAGTTCGGGGGTCTTGGCCACGGCCGCCTCGGCGACCTCGGTGCCCACGTGCTTGCCGAACAGGTCGCGAATTCGCTCGCGGTCGCGCAGGCCGTCGGCCATCAGGTTGAATCCGCGCTGTAGCTCACCGAGTTCGGTGCCGTCGTACACCTGCACGCGTACGTCCAGGTCACCGCGGGCGATCGAGTCCATGCCGGCGCGCACGTTGTCGATGGGTGCCGTGGTCGCCAGGCTTCCGAGCACGGTGAGCAGGAGGCCGAACAGCAGGGTGATCGAACCCAGGGCCAGGATGGCGACGGCGAGCTGGTTGGCGGAGACGTTCGGACGAATGAAGACGAAGATCGCGATCGTCATCAACCCGACAACCGGTACGCCGCTGCCCAGGCCCCACGACAGAAGCGATCGACCGACCACCCCGCCGACACGGGTGCGGCGGACCGCGCCGGCCTCGAGCGCGCGCGCCGCCGCGGGCCTGAGTGCGAACTCGGTGAGCAGGTAACTGAACGCGCACACCGTGGTGCCACCGAATGCGATCGTGAACGCGACCTTCGGGATTGTCTGCGGATCGATGATGCCGTCGGCCGTGGTGACCAGAATCAGGGCCAACGTCCACAGGATCACCTGCATTCGCGTCAACGTCCACGGCATCTTCAGTGTCGCGCGCTGCTCGGTCACCGTGGGTTCGCGGTCGTCGCTGGCCCACGCGAGGCTGCGTAGCGCGCGTCGAGTGCCGTACGCGGTGCCGAACACCAGCGCCACCACGATGAACACCGGAACGAGGATGAAGTTCACCCACCAGTACTGCTCCGGGGTCACCACGTTCGGCCCCGGTACCACCACGCTGATCAGAGCGGCGACGATGACGATCCCGATGAGGTTGGCGACCAGCAGGGATGTGGTGAGCAGGATCTGAACACGGATCCGGCGCCGGCGTGGCGATTCCTGCGGGTCACCGAGCAGTGAGGATCCCAACGGGGCTACGGTGCGGCGGAAACGAGCCATGGTGAACCCGAGAATAGGTCAACGGCGACTGCTCTAGGGTGACATGGTGCGACTTGTGATTGCCCGATGCCGTGTCGACTACGTCGGTCGTCTCACCGCGCACCTGCCGTTCGCGCGTCGGCTGCTGCTGATCAAGGCCGACGGCTCGGTGAGCATTCACGCCGACGACCGTGCGTACAAGCCGCTGAACTGGATGAGTCCCCCGTGCACGCTGGTCGAGGACGCCGAGCCCCCCGAACCCGGCCCCGATGCACCCGACCCCGACGCCGAGGTGGTCCCCACCGACCGGCGACTGTGGGTGGTGACCAACAAGGCCGGTGAACAGCTGCGCATCACCATCGAGGACGTCGAACTCGACTCACACCATGAACTGGGTGTGGATCCAGGGCTGATCAAGGACGGAGTGGAGGCCCACCTCCAGGAGTTGCTGGCCGAGCACGTCGGCACCCTCGGGCAGGGCTTCACCCTGATTCGCCGGGAGTTCCGCACCGCCATCGGTCCGGTGGACCTGCTCGCACGCGACGACAGCGGCCGCACGGTGGCCGTGGAGATCAAGCGTCGTGGCGACATCGACGGGGTTGAGCAGCTGACGCGGTATCTCGAGCTGCTCAACCGCGATCCGACGTTGGCCCCGGTGTCCGGAATCTTCGCCGCGCAGCAGATCAAGCCGCAGGCTCGAACCCTCGCCGAGGATCGTGGGATCCGCTGCCTGACTCTCGATTACGACGCGCTGCGGGGGATCGACACCTCGGAGTTCCGGCTCTTCTGATCCATGCCGGTCCCCCTACACTGGGTTACCGTGCCCCGCCGGAATCACAATCGTCGCCGCGACGCTGCATCCGGCCGACGGGAAGCCACGTTCGGCGGAGCCACCGCGCGCACCGAGTCGGGCCCGGCAACCGACGCCGACGAAACCTACCTGGTGCGGCCCATCCCTGGAGCCCGTGCGGTCAAGGTGTACCGATGCCCGGGATGCGACCACGAGATAGCCGTCGGTGTGGCGCACGTCGTGGTGTGGCCGCACGAGGGCGCGAGCGGCGCGCAGGAACGCCGTCACTGGCACACCGGCTGTTGGTCGGGCCGCCGATCGCGCGGCCCGACCCGTCGGTGGTCCTGAAGCGGTTGGGCCCGACGCCGATGGTCAGGACGCGGGGGTCGCTGCAGCCGTCGATCCGTCGCCGTTCGCGGGGGCGGCCGTGCTGCGCGGGGAGGTGGGAGCGGCAGTGGCCGCGCCCTTGTCGTCGGCGGCGGGGGTGTTGTCGAGCAGTTCGCTCTCGCGGTTGACCGAGGCCAGCATTGCGGGCACCGAGTCGAGCTGGCCGCGAATACCGAGCAGCTGAGCCAGCACGCGTCCGCGCAGCACCCGCAGTTCCTCGGCCAGTTCCTTGGCGTGGGCGATTCGACGCTCGGACTGCTCGGTGGCGGTCTGCAGGCGCCGCTTCGCCTCGGCGGTGGCATCGGCAAGGGTGCGCTGCGCCTGGGCGTTGGCCTCGTTCACCCGCCGCTCCGACTCGGCCTTGCTCTCGGCGAGACGGCGCTCGGATTCGGTCTTGCTCTCGGTGAGCAGTCGCTCGGACTCCTTCTTGCTCTCGGTGAGCAGTCGCTCGGACTCCTTCTTGCTCTCGCTGAGCAAGCGGTTCGCCTCCGCGGTGCTCTCCGCCAGAAGGCGGTCGGCGTTGGCGGTGCTGGTGGCCAGGCGCTCCGCGGCGGTGGCCTTGCTGGTGCGGTCGAGCTCGTCGAGTTCCTTGGTGACGGTGGCTCGGCGATCAGCGATGGTGATGTCGAAGTCTTCCTGCACCGCCACCCGCTTGGCTTCGGCCTCGGCGTCGAGACGCTCGCGCTCGGCTCGCGCGTCGGCGAGGAGTTTGTCGGCCTCGCTCCTGGCGTCGGCAAGTGTCTTGGCCTGCAGCTTCTGCTGTTCGGTCTGACGCTTCTCGAGTTCGGCGAGCATCGCCGCGTGTTCGTCGCGCAGGCGCTTGGCCTCCTGCTCGGCCACCGACACCATTTCGGCGGCCTCGGCCTGAGCGTTGGAGCGGACCTCCGAGGCCTCGTCCGACGCGAGCCGGAGCATGCGGGAGATGCGGTCGCTCATGCCCTCGGCCGTGGTGGGCGGAACGGAGAGCCGGTCGATATCGCGCCGGAGATCGTCGATCTCGTCGCGAGCGTCCTCGAGCTGGATCGCCAGATCGCGCGCCTGTGCGGCGGCGGCATCACGGTCGGTGGCCGTCACTCGCAGTTCGGCATCGAAACGCTCGAAGTAGCGCTGCACCTCGTCCTTGTCGAACCCCTTGCGGACCACGGTGAAAGGGAGGTTCATCGAGCCTGAGGCGTTGTCGTTCTGCATGGCGGTCAACTTACCGCCCGCACCGCCCTCGTTACCAGTTCAGGCCCCGATTCGGTGCGGGTCCGGCCTAGTGCGTCGACCCGGTGGCGGGCTCGACCAACTCCACCAACACACCGCCGGCATCCTTGGGGTGCAGGAAGTTGATCCGCGATTCGGCGGTCCCGCGCCGGGGAGCGTCGTAGAGCAGTCGTACGCCGCGGGCGCGCAGGAACTCCGACGCCGCGTCGAGATCGGTCACGCGGAAGGCCAACTGCTGCAGACCCGGGCCTGATCGGTCGATGAACTTCGCGATCGTCGACGACTCGTCGAGGGGTGCGAGCAGTTGGATCTGCGCCGACCCCGCCGGCGCGCCGGGCGCCGAGAGCATCGCCTCGCGCACACCCTGGGCCTCGTTGACCTCCTCGTGCGTGCTGACGAATCCGAGCTGCTGGGCGTACCACGCGATCGCGGCGTCCAGATCGGGTACGGCGATGCCCACGTGATCGATCGCGGTGACGAGACCGGCTGAGACCATCTCTGCCGTGGGGGCGGGGTCCGGGGTGGGGTGGGATGTGGCGGTCACCTCGTAACGCTAACCCACCGGCCCGGGGCACACTGGTCTCATGTCCAAGTTCTTCGATCTCAGCACTGTGGCCAGACGTTTTCGCTTCGTCGCCGTCGCCGAGGCCATCACCTGGGTGATCCTGCTCATCGGCATGGCGATCAAGTGGATCCCGGATCCCAACATCGACAGCGCCGTCCGAGTGCCCGGCATGTTGCACGGCGTGGTCTTCGTGGCGTACGTCCTGATCGCCATCGTCACCGCCCGTGCCCTGAAGTGGTCGCTGCCGGTCACCGGCATCGCTCTTCTCGCCAGCATCCCGCCCTTCGGCACGATCATCTTCGAGCGGTGGGTCGCCCGGAAAGGTCTGCTCGCGGAACTGTCGGACGCACCTGCCGCTGGCTCGCCCCGCGCGGCGGATGACAAAATACAGGCGTGACGCGACCCGGATCCCGAACGCCCCGCACCACTGCCGCTACCGCCGCCGCGATGTCGGGGGCCGTCGATCTGTCGGCTCTCAAGGCCAAGGCCGCCGCCAAGGATGCGCCGCCGCCACCGAAGGCCAACAACGGTGCCACCGTGATCGTGGCCGTGACCGAACTGGACTTCGAGCAGAACGTGCTGGCCAAGTCCACCGAGGTTCCGGTGATCGTCAATCTCGCGTCGTCGCGGTCGCCGCAATCGGTGCGCTTGACGGCCACGCTCGAGACGCTGGCCCTCGAGGACGGCGGCAGCTGGATCCTTGCCAACGTCGACGTCGACACCAGTCCGCGGATCGCGCAGGCCTTCGGGGTGCAGGCCGTGCCCACCCTGGTTGCCGTCGCGGCCGGTCAGCCCCTGGCGGACCTGCAGGGCGATCAGCCGAAGGAAGCGCTGAGGCAGTGGCTCGACGCCATCGCCCGCGCCGTCGAGGGCAAGCTCACCGGCCCGACCACACGGGGTCCCGCCGAGGAGCCCGACGACCCTCGTTTCGTCGCGGCGGAAACGGCGCTGGCCGCCGGTGACCTCGAGGCCGCCGAGCGCGCCTTCACCACGATCCTCGACGCCGAGCCGGCCAACCGCGACGCCCTGGGCGGGCTGCGCCAGGTGCGGTTCCTCGAGCGCGTGGTGCGCCTGGCGCCCGACGCTCTCGACCAGGCCGACGCCGACCCCACCGACGTCGAGAAGGGGCTCGCAGCGGCCGACGCCCTGATGTACGCCCAGCGCACCGCGGAGGCGTTCGAACGAATCATCGCGCTGGTGAAGGCCACCGCGGGAGACGAGCGTGCGGCCGCGAGGGCGCGCCTACTCGAGCTGTTCGAGTTGTTCGACGTCGCAGACCCGCTGGTTGTCGCGGCGCGCCGCAAGCTCGCCGCAGCCCTCTTCTGATCCCGGCTCAGTCGTCCTCGTCGTCGAACGACTTCGCTCTCGCCGCGGCGATCTCGAGTGCCCGCTCGGCGGTGGCCCGATCAGGGTAGGGGCCCATTCGGTCGAGGGCGTGTGTGTTCTTGCCCTGTGAGACCTGTTTGGTCGCCACGTCGTAGTACCACTCGGTGTCCGAGCTACCGGTGCTGTCGGAGGCACTGCTGTCGCTGTTGGTCATAGCGCCGAGTGTGCCCGATGCCGCGGCGCTCTCACCCGTAGTTCGCGGTGCAGACCTCCGGCGAACCCAGAACTCCCGCGCGGAAGGCGTCCACTCGGGAGAAACCGCTGGGAACGGTGTTGCCGTTGACATCGCTCGCGGCGAGACCATCGGTGAGCAACCCCGACACCGCCTCGTCCAGATCGCCGGGCGAGAGCAGGATCGTCAGATCCGGCGTCGCTCGCTCGGGCGAGAGCGCTGCGGTGGCCGCGCCCACCAGGCACGCCGAGCGCAACGGTGTCCTGGCGTCGTCCACCGTGCGCCCCTCGTTCTTCTGTACGGCGAGCATGTAGCGCGACATCAGCACCACGTACGCACTGAAATCGCCGGTCACCTCGACCGGCAGCACCTGATCGCTGCGCGGACGCACCGGCTCGCCACGCTGGGTCAGACCGGGCAGGTCCACACCGATGGTGTTGGTGGACGGGCAGTAGGACACCGGGTCGGTGGCCTTGCCGTCCGGGCAGTTCTGATCCGATCCGCCCAGATCGACCGTGGGTTCCGGCGACGTGGGGGCAACGATCTTCAGTGCCGAGACGATCGACTCCACCGAATCCTTGGTCACCGGGGTCTCGCCGGTGTCCTTCGGGTCGTCGAAGCTCGACGGCAGGCTGTCGCGACGGGACTCGATCTCTGCGGCATCGATCCTCCCGCAGGCCCCCGGTCCGTCGGTGAACCCGATCTGCGACGCCGTGACCCGCTCGAAGGCCGACCCGTGCACCGAATCCGGTGCCCCGGGGTCCGAATCGCGAACTGCGACGGTGGCGGCCAGTACCGAGTTCAATCCGTCGGAGGTGTTGAGGGTGAAGTGTCGCGCCTTGCCCTCTGCGACGTGACGCATGAATGCTCCGGCGAAGCAGTCGGCCTGCTGCTCGTCGACGATGCTCGCCTCACTGCTTCCGATCCCGGCCATGTCCTGGACGGCGTGGCCGTATTCGTGCGCGATCACCATCACCACCGACATGGGCCCGAACTCGTCGATCAGCGCGGGGAACAGCTCACCTCGATCCCACCCGATGGACATCTCCTTCGAGCAGAAGGCCGCGTTGACCTCGCCGCTGGAGTCCTCGCCGCAGAACTCGGGGGAGTTGCCGCGCCGATCGCCCGCGTCCCAGGAGATCAGTTTCGTCACCGGTTCGAACCGGCCGGGAAAGTAGCCGCCGTACACCTCCTGCCAGTAGTACTCGACGTCGTCGATCGCGTCGACGGCGAGGATGTCCGCGTCGTTGCCCTCGTAGTTCTCGACATCGCGCGTGGCGTGCGGGCTACCCTCCCGCGGACCCGACGGGCCGGACGTGGCAGGCAGCCCGCCCACGGTGAAGGGGTCCGCGTAGATCGACACGGGGTTGCCGGTGACCGTGCCACCGCAGGCCGTGAGCGCCACGGTCAGCAGGGCCGTCGCCGCCAGCGCCGCGTAGGGCTTTCGATACGTACGCGGGCCCTGCCCCATCGGTCATCTCTCCAATCCGAGCCAAATGGCGCCGTATGCCGGAAGCGCCACCGTCGCCGAGGCCGGACGCGCGTGCCAGGGCTGATCGGTTGCGGTGACGGCGCCGAGGTTGCCCACCCCCGCGCCGCCGTAGACCGTGGCGTCGGTGTTGAGGATCTCCCTCCACCGCCCGACCTCCGGTAGACCCACACGATAGTCGCCGTGTACCGAACCGGAGAAGTTGAACAGGCACGCCACCACGTCGCCGCGGTCGGAGTAACGCAGGAAGGTCAGCACGTTGTTGGCGGTGTCGTTGGCATCGATCCACGAGAAGCCGCTCGGCGAGGCATCCTGTGACCAGAATGCGGCGCGCTCGACGTACGTGCGGTTGAGGTCGCCCACCATCTGAAGCACCCCGCGGTGCAGGGCCGCGACGCCGTCGCCCTCGAGATCACCCCAGTCGAGTCCGCGTTCGTCGGACCACTCGGCGCGCTGACCGAACTCCTGGCCCATGAACAGCAGTTGCTTGCCCGGGTGCGCCCACATGTACGCGAGCATCGCCCGCAGCCCGGCCGCGCGGGCGAAGTCGTCGCCCGGCATGCGGGTCCACAGTGTGCCCTTGCCGTGCACCACCTCGTCGTGACTGATGGGCAGCATGTAGTTCTCGCTCCACGCGTACACCAGGGAGAAGGTCATCTCGTGGTGGTGATACGAGCGGTGGATGGGATCGCGGCCCATGTAGCCGAGCGTGTCGTGCATCCACCCCATGTTCCACTTCATGGAGAACCCGAGGCCGCCGACACTGGTGGGACGGGTGACGCCGGGCCACGCCGTCGACTCCTCGGCGATGGTGACCACCCCGCGGTGGTGTTTGTGGACCGTGGCGTTCATCTCCTGCAGGAACGCCACCGCCTCGAGGTTCTCCCGGCCACCGTGGATGTTGGGCACCCAGCCACCGTCGGGTCGCGAGTAGTCGAGGTAGATCATCGACGCCACCGCATCCACGCGCAGCCCGTCGACGTGGAACTCGTCGAACCAGTAGAGCGCGTTGGCGACCAGGAAGTTGCGCACTTCGGTGCGACCGAAGTCGAACACGTACGTGCCCCAGTCCAGTTGCTCGCCGCGGCGCGGGTCGCCGTGCTCGTAGAGCGGGCCGCCGTCGAATCGGGCGAGCGCCCACTCGTCCTTGGGGAAGTGGGCCGGCACCCAGTCGACGATGACGCCGATGCCGTCACGGTGCATCCGATCGACGAACGCGCGGAAGTCGTCCGGGGTACCGAATCGTGCGGTCGGGGCATAGTAGGAGGTGACCTGGTAGCCCCAGGACCCGCCGAACGGATGCTCGGCGACGGGCAGAAGCTCCACATGGGTGAAGCCGGTGGCCTTGATGTGCGCCGACAGTTGTTCGGCCAGTTCGGAGTACGTCAAACCCGGCCGCCACGAGGCCAGGTGCACCTCGTACACGCTCATCGGCAAGCGGTGCGGCTCTCCCTGTTCCCGACGCGCGATCCAGTCGGAGTCGGACCAGGCGTGGGTGCTCGTGACCACGCGCGAGGCGGTCGACGGTGGCACCTCGGTGCCGAAGGCCATGGGGTCGGCCTTGTCGCGTGTCACCCCGTCCGATCCGTGGACGCGGAACTTGTACAGGGCGCCGGCTCCCACACCGGGAACGAACACCTCCCACACCCCGGTGGACCCGAGCGTGCGCATCGGCCAGGTGCGTCCGGTCCAGCCGTCGAAGTCGCCGAGCACGCTCACGCCGGCCGCACTCGGGGCCCACACCGCGAACGACGTGCCGGTGACCTCGCCGTCGGGTGTGGTGTACGAGCGAACGCGCGCGCCCAGGATCTCCCACAGTCGCTCGTGTCGGCCCTCACCGAACAGGTGCAGGTCGAACTCGCCGAGCGTGGGCAGGAACCGGTACCCGTCGGCCACGGTGACGGTGTGCCCACCGGGGTAGCTCACCCGTAGCCGGTAGTCCATCAGATCGGTGAACGGCACCTCGCCGCTGAAGATGCCGTCGGCGACGTGCGCGAGGGGGTGATCGACCCCGCCGATGACGGCGACCACCGACTCGGCGTCGGGTCGCAGTGCCCGGATCACGGTGCCCGTGGAGCTGGGGTGCGCGCCGAGCACCGAGTGCGGGTCGTGGTGGCGACCGTCGCGTAGCAGTGCCAGGTCGTGGGCGCTCGGGGCGTGGCCCGGCGGCTCGGTCCGGTCGGGGCCGGTGCTCACGCGGTGCCTCCTCGGAACGCGAGTTCGGTGCGGGCCGGCTGGGGGACCGGCGGCAGGATCAGAACGTGCGCCACACTGCGCCACGGCTCGAGCCGCACGTAGTTGGCCTGCCCCCAGTGGAACTGCTGGCCCGAGATCTCGTCGGTGACGGTGATGTGGTCCTGCCAGTGGCGTCCCAGAGCGGGCATGTCGAGGTGGACGGTGCTCTCCTGCGCGCCGTACGGGTCGAGGTTGATCACCGTCAGCACCGCGTCGCCGGTGATCGGATCGAACTTCGAGTACGCGATGATCGACTCGCCGTCGACGCGGTGGAAGTGCAGGTTCCGCAGCTGCTGCAGCGCCGGGTGGGCCCGGCGGACCGTGTTGAGCAGGGTCAGCCAGGATTCGAGCGACTCGCCGCGGGCCAGGGCGCCCTCGAAGTCGCGTGGACGCAGTTGGTACTTCTCCGAGTCGAGGTACTCCTCGCTGCCCTCACGCACGGCCTGGTGCTCGAACAGCTCGAACCCGGAGTACACCCCCCACGTGGGTGAGAGCGTCGCGGCGAGAACGGCGCGGATGGCGAACATTCCCGGACCGCCGTGCTGCAGGCTTGCGTGCAGGATGTCGGGAGTGTTGACGAACAGGTTGGGCCGGGCGGTGTCGGCGCGGGCGGCGATCTCGGCACCGAACTGCTCGATCTCCCACTTCGCGGTACGCCACGTGAAGTAGGTGTAGGACTGCGTGAATCCGCGCCGGGCCAGCCCGTACAACCGCGCGGGACGGGTGAACGCCTCGGCGAGGAAGAGCACGTCCGGGTCGGTCCGCTTGACCTCCGCGATGAGCCACTGCCAGAAATCCGGTGGCTTGGTGTGCGGATTGTCGACGCGGAAGATCCTGACCCCCAACGACACCCAGTACCGGACGACTCGCAGCACCTCGGCGTAGATACCCTTGCGATCGTTGTCGAAGTTGACCGGATAGATGTCCTGGTACTTCTTCGGGGGGTTCTCCGCGTATGCGATGGTGCCGTCGGGTAGCACCGTGAACCATTCAGGGTGTGCACTGGCCCACGGGTGGTCGGGCGCGCACTGCAGCGCCAGATCGAGAGCCACCTCGAGCCCGAGGTCGCGTGCGACGGTGAGTAGTTCGCGGAAGTCGGCCTCGGTACCGAGCTGGGGGTGGATCGCGTCGTGTCCACCCTCGGCGGCGCCGATGGCCCACGGCGAGCCCACGTCGGACTCGGTGGGCGTGAGCGTGTTGTTGCGACCCTTGCGGTTGATCCGACCGATCGGGTGGATCGGCGGGAAGTAGACGACGTCGAACCCCATCCGTGCGACCCGCGGCAGCGCCTGCGCCGTGGTGGCGAACGTGCCGTGACGGGGTGCGCCGTTCTCGTCCCACCCTCCGGTCGAGCGCGGGAACAGCTCGTACCAGGACCCGAAGAGCGCCACGCGGCGATCGACCCAGACGTTGATCGCGTCGCCGCGGGTGACCAGCTCGCGTAGTGGGTGTGTGCGGAGCAGGGCACGCACCTCGTCGGTGAGCGCGGGCGCGACGCGGGCGGCCAGCTGGGCATCGCTGCGCAGCGCGGTGGCGGCGTCGGTCAGCAGTGC
This sequence comes from Rhodococcus sp. AZ1, assembly GCF_054979605.1. Taxonomy (NCBI): domain Bacteria; kingdom Bacillati; phylum Actinomycetota; class Actinomycetes; order Mycobacteriales; family Nocardiaceae; genus Rhodococcus; species Rhodococcus sp. AZ1. The sequence goes on along the minus strand of NZ_JBUEQF010000005.1, from coordinate 302,204 downwards.
GCGCTGGTTCGCGGGTACCCCGCGGGCGGCGCGGGTGAGCAGCAGTGCGCCGACCTCGAGGTCGTTGGCCAGTTCCGCCGGCCCCTGCCCCACGGCCAGCTTCGCGTCGAGACCGTGCATCCACGTGGCGATCGGATCGCCCCAGGCCTCGATGCGGGCGATCCAGAATCCGGGCGAGTCGGGTACGAAGATGGCGTGCACCGTGTCGGCCTCGGTACCGGGCGTCATGGTGATGCGCTGCGGTGTCCGCTGACCCGGCCCCCGAACGGTGAGGGTGGCCGAGACGGCGTCGTGCCCCTCGCGCCACACCCGGGCGAAGATCGGAAATGCTTCTCCGACAACAGCTTTTGCCGGGTACCGCCCGGCCGCGGTGTCGGGCAGTACGTCGTCGATGCCGAGTCGGCCGGTCACCTGAACCCTCATTCCTGCAGACGAGCTGGATCCTCGGACCAACCGTAGCCCCTTCTCCCGGCGCGAGTCCGCAGTACGTGAGGGCTACTCGTGGCGGCGCGAGGAGAACCACCGGTAGTGCGCGAAGACCCCGACGCCCAGTACCAGCCACACCAGGCCGCCCACTTTCGCCGCGGTCGCCGCGTTGATCAGGACGTATCCGATGATCGCGAATCCGACGACCGGGACGACGAGGTGCAGCAGGTAGTTGCGCGAGCGTTGCCGCACGATGAAGTGGACCACCACCGAGATGTGCAGGAGGAGGAATCCGAACAGCGCACCGAAGTTGACCAGCGAGGAGATCAGATCGATCTGTCCGACGAAGAACAGCACCAGTACTGCCGACAGTGAGGACACGGCGATGATCGCGGCGCTCGGAACCTGGCGTGCATCGATCCGGGAGAGGAACGCTGGTAGGCGCCTGTCCCGGCTCATCGAGTAGAGCAGGCGTGAGGTGGCGGCCTGTGCGGCCATGGCGTTCGCGATGCCCACGGCGACGACGTTCATCACCAGGAACGCCTTCGACCACCCCGTCGACGACGCCCTCTCCACCAGGGTGAAGAAGGCATTGCCGACCTCGGAGTCGTCGAACGAGTCCCGACCGGCTGCCAGCATGCACGCGAACCAGGTCTGGAGCACGAACAGGAACGCGACCACCACCAGTGCTCCGATCATCGCCCTACCCGCCGCGCTACGGCCACCGGTGGCTTCCTCGGCCATGGTGGAGATGCCGTCGAACCCGAGGAAGCTCAGCACCGCGATCGACAGGGCGGACGCGATGAGCGGCCCGGTCACCGAACCGGAGTCCCAGAACGGTGTCGCGGTGTACTCCGCGCCGGGGATGGTGCCGTTGTTGAGCGCGCGCACGGCAATGATGACGAACGCGACGATGAACACGACCTCGGCGGCGAGGAACACCCGGTTCACCAGTGCGAGGGAGCTGACCCCGAGCAGGTTCACCACGGTGTTGACCGCGACGAAGATCAACGCCCACATCCACCGCGCGGTGCCGGGGAACAGCCCGATCATCGACTCCGCGGCGAAGACGTAGAGCAGGGTGGGAACGAGCAGATAGTCGAGCAGGATGGCCCAGCCCGCGAAGAACCCGGCGATCGGATGGACGCCGCGACCGACATAGGTGAACACCGATCCGGCGAGCGGGAACGACCGCGCCATCTGCGCGTAGGCGACGGCCGTGAAGATCATCGCCACGAGGCCGACCAGGTACACCAGCGGGACCATGCCCGCGGACGCGTTGTAGACGGTGCCGAAGATCGCCCACGGGGCGATGGGGACCATGAAGATCAACCCGTACACGAGCAGGTCGACGGTGGAGACCGACCGCTTCAACTCCTGCGTGTAGCCGTACGACTCGAGCTGTTGCTGCGGGGAGAGGTCGGAGTCGGCGGTGCCCGCACGCGGCGCCGTCACGAGCGTTCTCCGTCGTCGTGTTCGGCGAGGAAGTCCGCGACGACGGCGCGAAACTCGGTGGGGAGCTCGAGGTGGGTGCAGTGGCTCGCTCCGGCGAAGACGTGCGCGCGCACGTCGGGAATCCGCTCGACGTACGGCGCCCAGGTGGCCGGGGTCGCTTCGTCGAACTCCGCGGCGATCACGAGGGTCGGGGCGACGATGTTCGGGAGCCGGTCGACGATCGTCCAGTCCCCGAGGGAGCCGACCACGTGGAACTCGTTGGGGCCGTTCATGGTGTGGTAGACGGTGGGGTCGATCTCGAGCTGGGCCAACGTGTCCTGGAAGTCCTGTGGTGTCGGGCTCGTGCGGCAGACGTGCCGGAGGTAGAACTCGTCGGTTGCCGCAATGTAGTCGGGGTGATCGAGCGTGTCGTCGGCCTCGTGTTCGTCGAGCGCGCGCCGGTGGTGCTCGGGCAGTTGCGCCCGCAGTTCGGCGGCGCCGGCCGACCAGAGCTCCATCGACGCCGGCGAGTTGCATATCGACAGCGACCGCAGGCCGTCGGGTGCGCCCACAGCGATCTCGGCCCCGAGCATCCCGCCCCACGACTGGCCGAGCAGGTGGTACCGATCGAGGTCGAGATGCCTGGCGAGGGAGAAGAACTCGTCGATGAAGAACTGGGGTGTCCAGGTCGACGGGGGAGCGTCCGGGCGATGGGTGCTGCGTCCGCACCCGAACTGGTCGTAGTGCACGACCAGGCGTCCGGTCTCGTCCGCCAACTCGGCGATGTTGCGGACGTAGTCGTGAGCCATGCCGGGTCCGCCGTGAAGGACCACGAGCGGTACGGCTCCGATTGTCGGCGAGTCGGGTCGGGTGAGTCGGTACCAGGTGTGGCCGTCGACGTACGGCGCCTGCCCCTCGGTGATAGTTGCCATAGGTAAACTGTCGACCAGCACAGGTGTGAACACAAGAGCTTCGCGTCGTGCCGTAACGCAGTTTTCACCCACCTCGGCCGGACGTGGTGCTGCCGCTGCACACTCGTGCGGCGTCGGCCCGCCGCAGCATGCTCAGGACGTCAGTCGGGTCAGGGCGGCCCGGACCACCGCCGGGTCGCCGGTCTCCCAGAACGGGGGCAGCGACGCGCGCAGGTAACTGCCGTACCGCGCCGTCGCCAGTCGCGAATCGAGGACGGCCACCACACCGCGGTCGTCGACACTGCGGATCAGCCGACCCACCCCCTGCGCCAGCAGCAACGCGGCATGGTTGGCCGCGATGGCCATGAATCCGTTGCCACCGCGCGAGGCGACGGCCCGCTGGCGGGCCACCAGCAGCGGATCGTCCGGGCGTGGGAACGGGATCCGGTCGAGGATCACCAGCGTCAGCGAGCGGCCCGGAACGTCGACGCCCTGCCACAGGGACAGCGTGCCGAACAGGCTGGTGGCCTCGTCGTCGGCGAAGCGTTGCACCAGCGCGCCGGTCTGATCGTCGCCCTGGCACAGGATCGGCAGATCCAGCCGCTCCCGCATCTGCGCGGCCGCGTCCTTCGCGGCGCGCATCGAGGAGAACAGCCCCAGGGTGCGGCCACCGGCAGCTCGCACCAGGGCCTCGATCTCGTCGAGGTACGCCGGCGAGAGCCCGTCGCGGCCGGGAGCCGGCAGATGCTCGGCGATGTAGAGGATGCCCGCCTTCGGGTAGTCGAACGGCGAGCCCACGTCGAGGCCGTTCCAGCGCACCGTCGTCTCGTCCGACGGCGCCTCGAGGCCGGTCGCGAGGGCCGTGTCCACCGTGGCCGAGCTGCGCGCCGGCAGCCCCCACGTCACGGCCAACCCGTCGAAGGACCCACCCACTGTCAAGGTGGCCGAGGTGAGGATCACCGTGGCCTCGGCGAACAGTCGGGTGCGCAACAATCCGCCCACCGACAGCGGCGCCACCCGGACCACCTGCCGAGCCACCTCGCGGAACTCCTCGCGCGCGTGCCAGACGACGTCGCGGCGCGCGGCCGGGTCCGACTCGGCGAAGGTCTCGAGGATCCGCACCGCGGTGTCGTGGACGTCGTCGACGGCGGCCAACGCCGCCGTGCGCGCAGCGGCGGCGTCGGGATCGGCCGCGGAGTTCTGGCTCGGACCGATCGCCGTGCGCACCCCCCACGCCGCGTCACGAACGGCGGCGAGTGCATGTGCGGCGCCGTCGGGTAACTCCTCCCACCGGCGCGGTGCGGACTCCTCCAGCAACGCCGCCCACCCTTCGCCGGCGGCGGCGAGGCGGTCGGAGATCTCGTCGTCCACCAGCGATCCGGCGCGCCGCAGCGCAGTCGAGATCGAGGCCGACGACAACTCCGCCGTGGCCGCGGCGGTCACGCGGTCCACCAGTTCGTGGGCCTCGTCGATGATGGCGACGTCGTGCTCGGGGAGCACGGAGATCCCGGTGATCGCATCGATGGCGAGCATCGCGTGATTGGTCACCACCACGTCGGCGCGACCGGACTCCACCCGGGCCCTCTCGGCAAAGCAGTCGTCGCCGTAGGTGCAGCGCGCCTTGCCGATGCACTCACGCGAGGTCACGCTCATCTGCCGCCACGCCTGATCGCCTACCCCCGGCTCGAGCTCGTCTCGATCGCCGGTCTCGGTGTCCGACGACCATGCCGTGATCCGCGCGACCTCGCGTCCGAGACGGGAGAGGGCGAACGCGTCGAACATCGCCTCGCCGTCCGGCTGATCGGCCGGCGCCCCGTGCAGCTTGTTCAGGCACAGATAGTTCCCGCGCCCCTTGAGTATCGCGAAGCGCGGCTCACGGCCCAGTGGCGCTGCCAGGGCCTTCGCCAGACGGGGCAGATCGCGGTCGATCAACTGGCGCTGCAGGGCGATCGTGGCGGTGGAGACCACCACGGTGCGGCCGGTTTCGACAGCGTGTCGCAGTGCGGGCACCAGGTATGCCAGCGACTTCCCAGTTCCGGTGCCCGCCTGCACCGCCAGGTGCTCGCCGGTGTCGATGCTGTGCGCGACCGCCGACGCCATGGTCAACTGCGCACCGCGCTCGGTACCCCCGAGCGCGCTCACCGCGGTGGCCAACAGTGTCGGTACGGGGGGGATCGCGGACGGCACCGTGGAAGATTACGTCAGCGCGGCGGCGTGCCCGCGTCGACGGCGACGCCGGCAGCACGCAGCTCGCTCACCACCGTGTCGGTGTTCGCCGGTGTCACGGCGGCGCAGTGATCGAGCAGCACGGTCGTGGCGAAACCCGCTGCGACGGAGTCCAGTGCAGTGGCGCGCACGCAGTAGTCGGTGGCGATACCCACCAGGTGGACGGCCGTGACGCCGTGGCCGCGCAGATGGTCGGCCAGTCTCGTGCCCCCGTCCGTCTTGCCTTCGAAGCCGGAGTAGGCGGCGCTGTACTCACCCTTGGAGAACACCGCGGCAATGGCGGAGGTGTCGAGGTTCGGGTGAAAGCGCGCGCCCGCCGTGCCGACCACGCAGTGCGGTGGCCACGAGTCGACGTAGTCGGGCGTGTCGGAGAAGTGCGTCCCCGGGTCGATGTGGTGATCGCGCGTGGCAACCACGACGGAGTAGTGATCCGAACCGATCAGCGCAGTGATCCCGGTGGCGACGGCGGCGCCGCCCGCGACCGCGAGGGAGCCGCCCTCGCAGAAGTCGTTCTGCACGTCCACCACGATCAGCGCCAGGGTCATGTCGGTCAGGTTCTCACGCGGCGCCGGTCATGTCAGCACCGTCGGAACTGCCGGCTCGCCGCGGGAGAGGGCCAGCCCCTCCCAGGGCAGCGAGCTCAGCCCGGCCGCCACGACCTCACGGGCCGCAGCGGGATCGTCCCCGCCGCCGGGGATCACCTGCCCGGCCCGAACCAGCGGCACCATCAACTCTCGCACCAGGGCATCAGCTCTCGTGGGCGCTCCGGCGTCGGCGGGCCGCACCACCTCCTCGACGATGGTGCCCGAGGCGCGGGCCACCCGCCACGCCCGCTTGCCTCCACCCCGAGTGGCCTTGTCGGCACTGCGCTTGGCGACGGGCACACCGTCGACCTCCACCAGCTTGTACACCATGCCAGCCGTGGGAGCGCCTGATCCGGTGACCACCGAGGTACCCACCCCGTAGGTGTCCACCGGCTCGGCGCGCAGCGCGGCGATGGCGTACTCGTCGAGGTCCCCCGAGACCACCACCCTGGTGGCCACCGCGCCGAGGGAGTCGAGCTGCGCACGCACCTGCCGGGCGAGCACCCCGAGGTCACCGGAGTCGATGCGCACCCCGCCGAGTTGCGGGCCCGCGACGGCGATGGCCGTCGCGACACCCGCGGTGATGTCGTAGGTGTCCACCAACAGCGTCGTGCCCACGCCGAGCGCGTCGATCTGACTACGGAAGGCCCCGGCCTCGTCGGGTCCGTCGGGTCCGCTGTGCACGAGCGTGAACGCGTGCGCGGACGTCCCCGCTGTGGGAATGCCGTGTCGCCGGCCGGCCTCGAGGTTCGACGTCGCGGTGAATCCGGCGATCCACGCCGCCCGCGAGGCGGCGACGGCAGCCTCCTCGTGGGTGCGCCGCGAGCCCATCTCGATGATGGTGCGACCGGATGCGGCGGACACCATCCGCGCTGCTGCCGACGCGACGGCGCTGTCGTGGTTGAGGATCGAGAGCACCAGGGTCTCGATCAGGACGGCGTCGGCGAAGGTGCCCCGTACCGCGAGAATCGGTGAGTTCGGGAAGTACAGCTCGCCCTCCCGGTACCCGTCGATGTCACCGCGGAAGCGGTATCGGCGTAGGAACTCGACCGTGGCGGGATCGGAGAACTCGGCCACCGTGGACAGCTCGTCGTCGCCGAACCGGAAGTCGGCCAGCGCCGTCAGCACCCGACCGGTTCCCGCGACGATGCCGTAGCGCCGACCCGGCGGAAGCGAGCGCGCGAAGACCTCGAACGTGCACTCCCGTTCGGCGGTACCGTCACCGAGCGCCGCCGCCAGCATGGTCAGTTCGTACTTGTCGGTCAGCAGGGCCGTCGACGTCACGACCGGACTGTACCCACCGTCGGCGACGGGCAATCCGGGCCCGGGTGGTGCGGGAAGCACCTGGCCGGAGCCCGCCGGTCCGTCGTACCCTGACCCCATGTCGCCCACCGCCCGGTGTCACGCTCCCGTGGCCTCGGTCCCTGCCGTCGAGCCTGCCCGAGCCCCTGTCGCCGTCGCTCGGGAGGACACAGCCCACGACGCACCGTGGGTGACGATCGTGTGGGACGACCCGGTCAACCTGATGCACTATGTGACCTACGTGTTCCAGAAGCTCTTCGGCTACAGCAAGGCCAAGGCGACCGAGCTGATGATGCAGGTGCACAACGAGGGGAAGGCCGTCGTGTCGAGCGGCCCGCGGGAGAAGATGGAACACGACGTCGCGCGCCTGCACGAAGCGGGACTGTGGGCGACGATGCAGCACGACGGCTGATCTTCGCGGCCGCACACCGCGCGAGTCATTAGAGTCGAGGTGTGCGCGCGTGGCAGAGGAAGAGTTCCCTCGGAGGAGTCAAGATCCGATCCGAGGTCGACGCGCGTGAGGCGGCGGTGCTGCGTTCGCTCGTGGAGTCCGTGAGCGCCCTGCTGGCCCAGCGGGCCGCGGACGCGCCGGTCGACGACCTCGCCGAGTTGACCGGTATCCGCTCCGGCCACACCACCGCACCCGACGACTCGACACTGGCGCGCCTGCTGCCGGACTTCCATGCCCCGGATGCACCGGTCCTCGGCAAGGAGGGAACCGCCGATCTCAACGGCGCGCTCCGCAGCCTGCACGAGCCGGGAATCATCGACGCCAAGCGGACGGCGGCGAAGGTACTGCTCGACACGCTCCCCGATACGGGTGGTCGGATCGTGCTCACCCGCGAACAGGCCGATGCGTGGCTGACCGCGCTCAACGATGTGCGTCTGGCACTGGGCTCGACCCTCGAGATCGACTCCGACACACCGGAGAGCTACCCGCCCGACGATCCGCGCGCACCGCACCTCGACGTCTACCACTGGCTGACCTGGATGCAGGACTCGCTCGTTCAGGCACTGATGCCATGACCGATCCGGACGTCACCGCCGCGGGCACCACCGGCTCCCTCACCGACGTGGCCGGGATCCTGGTCGGCCATCACACGGCGCTCGACGAGCAGGTTCGACTGGCCGACGCCGACGGCCCCGGTGTCGGTGCGGCCACCGGCGTCACCGTGGTGATCCTGCCGACGGGAACCATCGCCGCGGTCGATGTGCGCGGCGGTGGCCCCGGCACACGTGAGACCGACCTGCTCGACCCGTCGCATTCGGTGCAGCAGATCGACGCCGTGGTGCTCACCGGTGGCAGCGCCTACGGCCTGGCCGCCGCGGACGGGGTGATGACGTGGCTCGAGGAGAACGGCCGCGGAATCGCGATGGGTTCCCCTGCGCACGTGGTGCCGATCGTGCCCGCCGCTGTGATCTTCGATCTGCCCGTCGGGGACTGGTCGGTGCGCCCGACGGCGGAGTTCGGTTACCGCGCGGCGGCCGACGCGTCGCCGCAGTTCGAACTCGGGTCGGTGGGCGCCGGGACAGGCGCGCGCGCCGGAGTGCTCAAGGGCGGCGTCGGCACGGCCTCGGCGACCCTGCCGGACGGGATCGCTGCCGGGGTGACGGTGGCCGCGCTGGTCGTGGCGAACCCGGTGGGGTCGGTGTTCGATCCGGACACCGGGTTGCTGTGGGCGTCGACTCACGGTCTCGGCGTGCCCGATCCCGCCGAGGTGCGCGGCGCGCGTGTTCTCGCGGACAAGGCGACCGCGCTCAACACCACACTGGCCGTCGTCGCCACCGACGCACCGCTGTCGGCCGCCGGGTGTCGTCGTCTGGCGGTGGCGGCACACGACGGCCTGGCGCGTGCTGTTCGGCCGGTGCATTCCCCGCTCGACGGCGACACCATCTTTGCCGTCGCCACCGGGCGCACCGCGGTTCCCGCGGACCCGCTCGTCCCACCGCAGATGGCGTCGGACCTGCGTCTGCTCGATGCGCTGTGCCGCGCTGTCGCACCGGTGGTCGAGCAGGCCATCGTCTCGGCCGTGCTGTCGGCGACCTCGGTGGCCCGCATCCCGACCTACCGCCAGCAGTTCCCGTCCGCATTTCACTGATCCCCGCACCGAGAGGCCACGACATGACCTACGGACCCGGCGCCCCCGCCCCTGCTCCCGACCGGAGATCGACGCCGGTGCTCGCCGCGCTGGTGCTCGCCGTCGGCTTCGTCCTCGCGCTCTACCTGATCGAGGCCGTCGACATGGCGGTGGGCAATCGCCTCGACGCGGAGGGCATTCGCCCGCGCGAGACGTCCGGGTTGGTCGGTGTTGCTCTCGCCCCGTTGCTCCACCACGGCTGGGATCACCTGAACTCCAACGCCGGGCCACTGCTGGTACTCGGGTTCACGGTGCTGATCTCGGGCATCGGACGGGGACTGGCGGCGACAGCCGTCATCTGGGTGATCGGCGGGCTCGGCACCTGGTTGATCGCAGGGTCGAACACCGTTCACCTCGGCGCATCCGGTGTGGTGTTCGGCTGGATCACCTACCTCCTGCTGCGCGGATTCTTCAATCGCAGCGGCGTTCAGATCCTGATCGGGGTCGTGGTGCTGCTGGTCTACGGGGGGCTGCTGTGGGGAGTGCTGCCCTCGTCGCCCGACATCTCGTGGCAGGGTCATCTGTCCGGCGCGGTCGGCGGCGTGATCGCCGCGTGGATCACCGCGCGTCGACGGCAGCCGCAACCGACACCGGGTCGGTTCTCGACGTCCTGAACCGGCCGTGTTCACCTCGCGCGAGGTCCGGGCGTGGCACGATGACCGGTATGCGCTTGACCGTCCTGGGCTGCTCGGGCAGCGTCGTCGGCCCCGACTCGCCGGCCTCGGGATACCTGCTCGATGCGCCGGGGACGACACCGCTGGTGCTCGATTTCGGCCCCGGCGTGCTGGGCGCTCTGCAGAGGTATGTCAACCCCGGTGACGTGTCGATTCTGCTCTCGCACCTGCACGCCGATCACTGCCTCGACGTGCCCGGCCTGTTGGTGTGGCGTCGCTACCACCCCAATCCACCCACCGGTCGCGCCACCGTCTACGCCCCCACGGATGCGGCGTTCCGTCTGGGTGTGGCCTCCGCCGAGGCGGGCGGCTCCATCGACGACATGTCCGACACGATCGATCTGCGCAAACTGACCGACGCCGGTGTGATCGCGCACGGCGCGCTCTCGATCACCACGCGGCGGGTCTTCCACCCGCCGGAGTCCTACGGCGTGCGTGTGGTCGGCGACACCGGTCGCGTCCTCGCGTACAGCGGTGACACCGGTATGTGCGAGGCCGTCGTCGAACTCGCCCGCGGCGCCGACGTCCTTCTCGCCGAGGCGTCGTGGACGGATTCGCCGGATCGTCCGGTGGGTGTTCATCTGTCCGGAAGCGAGGCCGGGCGCCTGGCCACCCTCGCCGGGGTCGGGGAGCTGCTGCTCACCCACATCCCGCCCTGGACCTCGCGCGAGGACGTGATCGCCGAGGCGAAGGCGGAGTACGACGGACCCGTTTCCGCGGTCTCACCGGGGGATGTCCACGAGATCTGACCGCCCTCGAATAGGGTGATCGGGTGTCCACACGAGAAGACGGCAGGGCGGACGACGAGCTCCGCGCCATCACCATCACCCGCGGTTTCACCTCGCATCCGGCCGGGTCGGTCCTGGTCGAGTTCGGGCAGACGCGTGTGATGTGCACCGCCAGCGTCGAGGAGGGTGTTCCGCGCTGGCGCAAGGGATCGGGCCTGGGCTGGCTGACCGCCGAGTACGCGATGCTGCCGGCCGCGACGCACACCCGAAACGGGCGAGAGTCGGTGCGCGGCAAGGTCAGCGGCCGCACCTCCGAGATCAGTCGGCTCGTGGGGCGGTCGCTGCGCGCGTGCATCGATCTCGCGGCGATCGGGGAGAACACCATCGCTCTGGACTGTGACGTGCTGCAGGCCGACGGCGGCACCCGCACCGCGGCCATCACCGGTGCGTACGTGGCGCTGTGCGATGCGGTGACCTACCTGCGCGCGCACGAGAAGTTGGCCGACCCACAGCCGATCTCGTGTGCGATCGCGGCGGTGAGCGTCGGCGTCGTGGACGGTCGGGTGCGGCTGGACCTGCCCTACGAGGAGGATTCGCGCGCCGAGGTGGACATGAACATCGTGGCCACCGACACCGGCACGCTGGTGGAGGTGCAGGGTACGGGGGAGGGCGCGACGTTCGCGCGGTCCACGCTCGACACCATGTTGGATTCGGCGCTGGCAGGGTGCGAGCAGATCTTCCGGATCCAGAAGGACGCCCTGGCACTGCCCTATCCCGGCGAGCTGCCCGGTGCCTGACCTGCTGGTCGCGTCGCGGAACCCGAAGAAGCTGCGGGAGCTGGGGCGCGTACTGGCCGCCGCTGGACTCGAGGGGGTGCAGCTGGTGGGGCTCGATCAGGTGCCGGAGTTCCCCGAGGCGCCGGAGACGGGCGAGACGTTCGAGGAGAACGCCCTGGCCAAGGCGCGCGACGGTGCTGCGGCCACCGGAATGGCCTGCGTGGCAGATGATTCCGGTATCGAGATCGATGCCCTGCGGGGGATGCCGGGTGTGTTGTCGGCGCGGTGGGCCGGTCGTCACGGTGACGACGCCGCCAACACCGCACTGGTTCTGGGCCAGCTGACCGATGTGCCCGACGAGCGCCGCGGCGCCGCGTTCGTCTCGGCCTGCGCGCTGGTGATTCCCGGTGCGGGCGAACACGTCGTGCGGGGGACCTGGCGCGGCACGATTGCCCGGACGCCGCGTGGGAGTGGCGGTTTCGGCTACGACCCGATCTTCGTGCCGGCGGGCGAGGATCGCTCGGCTGCAGAACTGACGCCCGAGGAGAAGGACGCGGCCTCGCACCGCGGACACGCTCTCCGACTGCTGCTGCCGGCGCTCGCGACTCTGGCGGCTCGGTGACCGAGCTTGTTGCCGAATGTGCCTACTGCTTCGGATTGTGCTGTGTCGCACTGGCTTTCTCTAAGTCGGCACATTTCCCGTCGAACAAGGCGGCCGGGGATCCGTGCGATCATCTCGCCGGCGACGACGCCTGCCGCATCCATCGCGAGCTGACCCCGCGTGGCCTGACCGGATGCACGGCCTTCGACTGCATGGGTGCGGGGCAGAAGGTCTCGCGCGGCACGTTCGGTGGTCGGTCGTGGCGAGAGAGCGACTCGCTCGCTCGGGAGATGTTCGCCGTTTTCCCCGTCGTCCGTCGACTGTACGAGCTGCTCTGGTACCTCGAGGAGGCCGACGAGCGCGTGGGCGGGGACGATGTGGCGGTGGCGGTGGCGGTGGCGCGGTCTCGGGTGCGGGCACTCGTCGACGGGAGTGCGGACACGCTCGCGGCGCTCGATGTGGACGCCGAGTTCGACCGCGTGCGCCCGCTGCTGATCGACGTGAGCGAGAGGGTGCGGGCGGGGGTCGTCTCCAGCTCCGGCGCCGGATCCGGCCTTGGGCCGGGTCGAGATCTGGCCGGTGCCCGGCTTGCGGGAGAGGATCTGCGGGGTACGTGCCTGCGAGGGTCCCTCGCGGTCGGTGCGGACTTCTCGGGAGCTCTGCTCGATCGGTGCGACCTTCTCGGTGTGGATCTGCGCGGGGCGAACCTGAGCGGCGCCGATCTCTCCGGCGCGCTGTTCGTCACCCGAATGCAGATCGCGGGGGCTCGGGGCGACGAGCGGACGCTGCTGCCGTCGCGGATCGAGCGCCCGTCGCACTGGTAGGGAGAACCGGTAGCGAGCGCTGATCGCGCTGGTCGGTGTTCGTGTCGGTGGGATGATCTATATTCGAACGTATGAGCGAAACGGTGAATGTAGGGGGCGGGAAGCCGCGTCGGCGACGCCGTGCGCCCGTCACCTGGCCGGGGTCGCACTGGCCGCAGAAGTCGGCCGAGGAACTCGGTGTTGCACCGGAGTCGGCGGAACCTGCGGACGTGTTGATGGCCTTGCGCAGCGCGACCGCAGGGCAGTCCTTCCTCGAGTGGGTGCGGTTGGGTCTGATGGTCGATCTGTTCGAGCAGATGCGTCGAGCGGAGGACGCCGACGACCTCGCTCGATTCGATGTGCACACGCGGTGCGCTGCGGCCATCGCCACCACGCACAATCTCACGCAGAACTCGGCCGAGCGACTGCTCGACATGGCGGTGGCCATCGACACGCGGTTGCCGCAGGTCGGGTTGTGTCTGCGCGATGGTCTGATCTCCGCTCGCGAGTTGCGCGTGATCATCGAGCGCACAGAACTGATCACCGATCTCGATCACCAGCGCGAGGTCGACGGCGAGATGGAACTGCTGCTGAGACGACCGGGATCGTGGTCCATTCCACGCCTGCGTGACGCCGTCGATGCGATTGTCGCTCGCACCGATGGTGACGCCGTGCGCCGGCGCCGGAAGAAGGCGCGCGAGGATCGCACGTTCCTTCTCGATCCGAGGGCGGACGGAATGGCCGAGGTGTCCGCCACGATGGTGGCCGAGGACGCGATCACCGTGTCGGGCTGTGTGGAGGACCTTGCCCGTCGCGTGTGTGCCCGTGATGGTCGCGCGCTGGCGGCACGGCGGTCCGATGCGTTGTTCTGCCTGACCACCGGAGCGACATGGCGGTGCCGGTGCGAGGCCGCTGCCACCGGCATCGGCGTATGCGATGCCCCTGCTCCTCCGTCACCGGGCAGTAGCGGGGCTGCCACCGTGGTGATGCATGTGCTCTGTGATCTCGACGCGGTGGTCGGTGACGGCGAGAACCCCGGTCATCTCGACGGTTACGGCACGATCAGTGCCGATCAGGTGCGTGAGCTTGCTCGTCGCGCCGATTCCGAGGCCCTGCGCGTGCTGATTCGTCCGCTGGGCGGTTGCGACGGTCCGCTTCCTGCTGCCGGCGCCGATCGGTACCGACCGTCGACTGCTCTGGACACCCTCGTACGGCTACGCGATCTCTACTGCACGGTGCCCGGGTGTGCGCGCCGGGCGTGGTCGGGCGACCTCGATCATGTGGACGAGTTCGACCACGACCATCCGGAGGCGGGCGGTGTCACCTCGCCGGAGGGGTTGGCCGTCAAGTGCCGGTTCCACCACAACTGGAAGACGTTCACCGATGTGCTCGACGATCAGTACATCGGGCCGAACGGCCGGGTGGTGCGCAGCGTGGTGGTGGCCGGTGTGCAGGTGCAGGGTCCGACCTTCACCGGCGAAGATCTGGCAGCCGGTTTGGCCGATGTGATGTTCGAGGTCCCCGACAGGTGTACTTCACCGCCCGGTGCTCGAGCTGCACCCACGCGGCGCCGATCGCGAGTGGCCGCCAAGCACGCTCGACGGCGCGCCGAGCGTGAGGTGAACCGGCGGGAACGGGCCGAGCGGGAACGCGCCCAGCGGGAACGGGCCGAGCGAGAATGGGCCGAGCAGGAGCAGCGCCGTACTGATCCGCCGCCGTTCTGATCTGCCGGCTCAGAGGGGTTGGCCGGCGCGTATTCGCCTGCTCACGATGTTCTCGGCGACGAACGAGAGGAACGGAATGGTGCCAGAGAGCGCAACGAGAATGGTGGTGCGCGGCTTCCACCTCGCCTTGATCGACAGGTCGATCGTGGTGACCAGGTAGATCATGTAGAAGATGCCGTGCGCCTGGCCGATGTAGAAGAACCAGGAGGGTGCGGAGTCTGGGCTGTCGAGTAGCAGGTACTTGTAGATGATCTCGGCTGTCAGCACCAGCAGCCACACGCCCGTGATGTACGCGAGCACGCGGTAGCGCTTGAATGCGGATTCGACTCGCGGGGTCAACTGGGCCGGCGTACTCACGTGGTGCTCCTGTCGGTGACGCGCTCCTGCGCAGAGTTACGGCGAGGTGCAGGGTTGTGGCGAGGTGCAGGGTTGTGGAGAGGCGCAGAGGTGTTGCGAAGTTCGGCAAGGTAGGCGTTGTACTCGAGCAGCTGGCGTGCCTCGGGGTCGTCGGCGTCGTCGAGCGTGACCGGAGCAGCCGGGCGCGGCGGCAGAATGTCTGCCGGGATCTCGGTGGGGCCGTCGGTGCGGTCGACCGCAGGTTCGGCGTCCTCGGACTCCTCGAGCTTGACGAACCGGCGGTAGGAGTACACGACGAACACCGCGAACAGTGGCCACTGCAATGCGTAGCCGAGGTTTTGTGCTGAACCCGATGCGGACTCGTACCGATCCAACTGCCACCAGCCCATCGCCAGGCACACGGCGGCGGCAACGATGACCAGCAGAATCAGCGCCGGTCGGTTGGTCTTGTCCGCGGTGGCCACGTCTCCACGGTACCGGAGCCCGATGCCACCGAATTGTGCTGCGCGCCCGCCCGGAGGCCGGCCGGTCGTTGTGCGCGAGGGGGGACTTGAACCCCCACGTCCGTTGGACACCAGAACCTAAATCTGGCGCGTCTGCCATTTCGCCACTCGCGCGTGCGGGGCGAGTCTAACGGACGCGCACCCCGTGTGAGGTGCGCGTCCGCCGGCTCGACAGGGCCCGCGCCGGTGCGCGCGGGTCAGCTGTCCCGCGTCAGTTCGAGCGCCGTTCGAAGCGTCGGATGGCGTGGTGGGCCGCGGCTGGGGTGCAGTCGATGAACCGTGCGAGCCACTCGATCTCGTAGTCGACGTCCACGTCGGCCCACCCCACGGTCCGGGTGACGAAGCGCCGGTCCAGGGCCACCGTCTCCGGGGTGTCGATGCCGAGGGCGATCAGGAACGTCAGCCAGGTCGCCGCCCCCACACCGGGTACCGAGACGAACGCGGCTCGCTGGCTGTCGGATCCGGTGATGTCACGGGCCCGGCGAACGCCGAGCGGTCGCAGTGCCAGCGCAACCCGCTGCACCGCCTCCGCCTTGGACAGCGCGTTGCCGGATACCCGCTGGCGGTTGCCCATGTACTCGGCGATCCCGGATTCGGGCACCTGCGTGAATGCGTCGAGGTCGTCGACGACGTCACCACGGAAGCGCCGCCACGTGGCGACCACCTTGCGAACCCCGGTGGTGGGTGTGCCGTACGCCGCACGCCCGGAGAAGACGGCGTCGATCAGGGCGGCCTCGATATCGCCCGGCCACCCCTCGAACCAGAACGGGTAGGTGGTGCGTGGCATGGACGTGCCCACCTCGAGCGCGAGCAACTCCAGCGACGACAGGGCCGGAGCCTGCTCGGGTGCGGTGTTCTCGGGTGCGGAACGGGCGATGTGCAGTGCGGTCATGGATCCCCCTGAGTGTGATGACTGCCGTGTGACGGCCGTCGATGAGAACGAACGTATGTTCGATTGTTCGGAAGGTAGCGGAGCGCACCGACAGAAAGGCGTGATAACGAATTGGTAACGATGAATCCGATGTCTCGGGCGGTCGGCGGGCTCAGCCCGCGACGGCTCTGCCAGCGTCGATCCGATCTACTCGCCGGTCACTTTTCACCCGGAAACGGACACTGCCCGTCGTCTACTCGCTGGTAGGGGGCTCGAGCGCGAAAGAACGTGAGGAACCCCTCATGATTCTGTGACACGCTTTCCTCGTCGCGCGCTCCCCCTGGGCGGCGATCGAGCGAGCGAGGTGCGAGCACACGAGCGTCGACTTCCGCATACACGAGAACCCGAACGCAACGCCCCATCCGGGCGCCACGAGAGGAACACCACGAGTGACCGTCAACGAGAGCACTTCACCGAGGGGGCGACGCTCCGTCGTCCGCACCGCCGCGCTCGCCGATCGCATCGCGAGCGGCGAGCCCTACGCTCTGTCCTTCGGCGGACAGGGCGCGCCGTGGCTCGAGATCCTCGAGGAACTGACCCGTGACTGCGCACTCGAGCGGCCGCTGGCCGGTCTCGTCGCCGATGCCGAGCGCATGCTGGCACCGGTGGCTCACGAGCTGCTCGTCGTTCGACCCAGCGGATTCGATCCGCTCTCGTGGATGTCCGACGACGAGGGCGAGTCCGCAACGCCCCTGCCCGCTGCGCTCGTGAGCGCGGCGATCTCCATGCCGGGGGTGTTCCTGGCCCAGGTTGCCGCGATCCGGGCGCTCGGTGTGCAGGGGCTCGACATCGTCGAGCACCCGCCGGTCGCCACCCTCGGCCACAGCCAGGGCCTGCTCGCGCGTGCCGCCGTCGCTGCCCACGGTGAGGCGGACGCCGAACTGCTCGCCACCGCTCAACTGATCGGCGCCGCAGCCGGACTCGTCGCTCGGCGCCGCTCGCTGCTCGGCACCGGTGATCGCGCACCGATGGTCGCCGTCGCCGGCGTCGACCCCGACGAACTCGCGGTGATCGTCGACGAGGTCGCCGGCGCGGACACCACATCCGCCGCCGTGATCTCCATTCGCAACGCACGTCGTCGCGTCGTGCTGTCGGGTCCCTGGGCCAAGCTCGCCCGCGTCCAACAGCGGTGCGAGGAGATCGCCGCGCAGCAGGCCCGCGAGCGCGAGGCCAAGAAGCGCGGCGGCTCGGTGTTCGCCCCGATCTTCGAACCCCTCCCGGTCGAGGTGGGCTTCCACCACCCTCTGCTGAGCGAGGCCGTCGAGATCGTCGAGTCGTGGGCGATGCGGTGCTCCCTGGACACCACCCGCGCGCGCGAGCTGGCGCAGGCCGTCCTCGTCGATCCGGTGGATTGGGTCGCGGCGGTGGACTCGGCCGTCGACGCCGGTGCCCGGTGGATTCTCGACCTCGGCCCGGGTGAGGCGCTCACTCGGCTCATCGCCGGCAACGCCCGCGGCAACGGTATCGGGGTGATCGCCGCCTCCACCCGCGGCGGCCACCGCGCACTCCTGACTCCCGGCGCGGCCCCCGAGCTCGAGCGCCCGTGGAGCGACTTCGCTCCCACGGTGGTGCAGCTGCCGAACGGTCGTATGGCGGTCGAGACCTCGTTCACCACCCTCACCGGCCGCTCACCGATCCTGCTCGCGGGCATGACGCCCACCACGGTCGATCCGGCCATCGTCGCCGCGGCTGCCAACGCCGGTCACTGGGCCGAACTGGCCGGTGGCGGACAGGTGACGGAGAAGATCTTCGCCGATCACGTCGCCGATCTGGAGCGACTGCTCGAACCGGGCCGCAGTGTGCAGTTCAACTCGCTGTTCCTCGACCCCTACCTGTGGAAGCTCCAACTCGGTGGCAAGCGGCTGCTGCAGAAGGCGCGCGCGGCCGGCGCCCCGTTCGACGGTGTCGTGGTCACCGCAGGCATCCCCGAACTCGAGGAGGCCGTCGCGCTCATCGGTGAGCTCAGCGAGGTCGGCCTGAGTCACGTGTGCTTCAAGCCGGGCACCGTGGCCCAGATTCGCGCTGTCATGCGCATCGCCGACGAGGTGCCGAACTACCCGGTGATCGTGCACATCGAGGGCGGCCACGCGGGTGGGCACCACTCGTGGGAGGACCTCGACGATCTGCTGGTGGCGACCTACGCCGAACTGCGCAGGCGGCCCAACCTGGTGATCTGCGTCGGCGGCGGCATCGGCACCCCCGATCGCGGCGCCGACTACATCACCGGTGCCTGGTCGCGCTCGCACGGCTACCCCGCCATGCCCATCGACGGCGTGTTGATCGGTACGGCGGCCATGGCCACCCTCGAGGCCACCACCAGCCCGCAGGTCAAGCAACTGCTGGTGGACACGCCCGGCACACCCGACTGGGTCGGTGCCGGATCGGCCACCGGCGGAATGGCGTCGGGCCGCAGTCAGCTCGGCGCCGACATCCACGAGATCGACAATTCCGCCTCCCGCACCGGACGACTGCTCGACGAGGTCGCGGGCGACGAGGATGCCGTCGCCGAGCGCCGCGGCGAGATCATCGCCGCCCTCGATGCCACCGCGAAGCCCTACTTCGGCGACACCGGGTCGATGACCTACCTGCAGTGGCTCACCCGCTATCTCGACCTCGCGCTCGGATCCGCGCACGACGCCGGATGGCTCGACGTGACGTGGCGGACGCGGTTCGCGAACATGCTCACCCGCGCCGAGGCGCGCCTGCACCCCGCTGATCGCGGACCGATCCCTACCCTGTTCGCCGACGAGAGTGTGCTCGACGACCCGGACCAGGCGATCGCGCGTCTGTGCGCGAGTTACCCCGACGCGGCAACCGTGGTGCTGCACCCGGCGGACGTCTCGTTCTTCCTGTCCCAGTGCAAGCTGCCCGGCAAGCCGGTCAACTTCGTTCCCGTGGTGGACAAGGACGTTCGCCGCTGGTGGCGCTCGGACTCGCTGTGGCAGGCCCACGACGCGCGGTACAGCGCGGACCAGGTGTGCATCATCCCCGGCACCCGCGCCGTCGCCGGGATCGATCGCCTGAACGAGCCGGTCGGTGACCTGCTCGACCGGTTCGAGAAGGCCACCGCCGACCGGCTCCTCGCCGAGGGCGCCATCCCAGCCCTGGTGGCGACCCGTCGTCACCCCTCGGCTGCCGGGCTGCTCGGCATCGTTCTCGCCGCCCCGGACATCACGTGGTCGAACCGACTGGCCCCCAACCCGGTGCGGCGCCTCGGCCCGGTCGAGGAGTGGAGCGTGGACTCCGACGTCCTCGCCACCCACCCGGCCACCGGCGCGACGCTGACCGTGCAGGGCACCGACCACGTCGAGCTGTCGGTGCCACTGGCAGCCGGTCGCGCCGTGGTCATCCGCATCACCGTGCCCAGCTCCGCCGTCGACGGTGGCGCGCCGCTGGTCACCCGCGAGGACGCCGAGGCGTCGATGTCCGCTCTGCTGGGAGTTGCTGCGGGACAGGAACTTCCGACTGTCAAGAACGGGTCCGCCTGGATCAACCTCGCATGGACCCCCGATCTGATCGCCGATCATGCCGGTGTCACCGGATCGGGTCTGCCGGCCACCTACGCCCCCGGCACGAGCGGGGTTCCCGACGTGCTGGTCGGTGCGTGCTGGCCCGCTGTCTTCGCAGTTCTCGGTGCGGCCCGCACGGGTGGTGACGGTGCGGCCGCGGTGATCGAGGGCATGCTCGATCTGGTCCACCTCGACCACTCGATCACCCTGCTCGGTGACCTGCCGCCCCATCACAGCATCCTGACGGTGCGCGCCGATGCCGGAGAGGTGGTCGACACCGAGCTCGGCCGCGTCGTCGAGGTTCGCGTGGAGATCGGATCGATCTTCGACGAGGGACTCGAGGCGAGCGTCCTCGCCCGCCTGACCGAGCGATTCGCCATTCGCGGACGCATCGGCACCGGCACGCTCGCCGATCCCGCCCCGGCGGGCGGATCGGTCACCGACGCCGCGCAGGAGACCCCGCGCCGTCGGCGCCGTGACATGACGCTGACCGCGCCGCGCCACATGGGTGCGTTCGCGCAGGTCTCGGGCGACCACAACCCCATCCACACGTCCGATTCGGCGGCGCGGCTGGCCGGTCTGGGCAGCCCGATCGTGCACGGGATGTGGCTCTCCGCCGCAGCCCAGCAGGCCGTCGTGGCGGTCGATCCCGCCGAGACCTCGGTGCCCCCGCGCACCCTGACGGCGTGGACCTCACGCTTCCTCGGCATGGTGCGCCCCGGTGCGGTGGTCGACGTGCGGGTCGATCGCACCCACACCGACCACGGTGCCGAGATCATCGAGGTCACCTGCAAGGTCGACGGCGATCTGGTGATGGCGTCCACGGGACGGCTGGCGGCACCGCGCACGGTCTACGCCTTCCCCGGTCAGGGCATCCAGCAGCCCGGCATGGGTCTTGACGCGCGGGCTCGTTCGAAGGCCGCCCGCCAGGTGTGGGAGCGTGCCGACAAGCACACCCGCGCCGCTCTGGGCTTCTCCATTCTCGCCGTCGTGCGAGACAATCCGACCGAGCTGAGCGCGCGCGGGGTGGTTCATCGCCACCCCGACGGGGTGCTGCACCTGACCCAGTTCACGCAGGTGGCCATGGCCGTCCTGGGTGTCGCCCAGATCGCGGAGCTGCGTGAGGCCGGCGCGTTCGTCGAGGATTCGCTGCTGTGCGGTCACTCGGTCGGCGAGTACAACGCCCTCGCTGCCGTCGCGGGCGTGCTTCCGCTCGAGGCCGTCCTGGAGGTGGTCTTCCAGCGTGGGTCGGCCATGCACCAGTTGGTGCCGCGTGACGAGCAGGGCCGCAGCAACTATCGGATGGCCGCGATCCGCCCGTCGCAGATCGGGCTCGACGACTCCGAGGTGGCCGCGTTCGTCGACGAGATCGGCTCGCGCACCGGCGAGTTCGTGCAGGTGGTCAACTTCAACCTGCGCGGCAGCCAGTACGCCATCGCCGGCACCGTCGCGGGCCTCGCCGAGCTCGAGCGCGAGATCGACCGTCGCCGTGTGGAATTCGGTGGCAAGCGGGCGTTCATCCTGGTGCCGGGCATCGACGTACCGTTCCACTCGACGGTGCTCCGCGGTGGGGTGGCGGACTTCCGGGCGAAGCTCGAGGGGCTGTTGCCGCAGACCGTCGACCCGGCCATCCTGGTGGGCCGCTACATCCCGAACCTGGTGCCGCGCCTGTTCTCCCTCGATCGCGCGTTCGTCGCGGAGATCGCGGACCTGGTGCCGTCGGAGCCTCTCGCCGGTGTCCTGGCGGCGTGGGACGACTGGGCCGCGCGCCCGGCCGATCTGTGCCGGGTGATCCTGGTGGAACTGCTGGCCTGGCAGTTCGCGAGCCCCGTGCGGTGGATCGAGACGCAGGACCTGCTCTTCGGTGACCCGGCGGACGGCGGACTGGGGGTCGAGCGCTTCGTCGAGGTGGGTCTGGCATCGGTGCCGACCGTCGCGAACCTCGCCTCGGGCACCCTGAAGCTGCCCTCCCGCGTGGGGGCGCCGGTGGAGGTGCTCAACATCGAGCGCGAACGCGCCGTGGTGTTCTCCACCGACACCGACCCCGAGGTCGAGCCGGAGATCGAGGCCGACGAGTCCGCACCCGCGGTCGCTCCCGATCCGGCGGTGGTGGCCGCACCGGCGCCGACCGCGGCACCGAGCGGTGGACCGCGTCCGGACGATCTCGCGTTCGTCGCCTCCGACGCCACGAAGATCCTCATCGCACTGTGGACCAAGCTTCGGATCGATCAGATCGGGTCCGCCGACACCATCGAGGCTCTGTGCGACGGGGTCTCCTCGCGCCGCAATCAGCTGCTGGTGGACCTCGGATCCGAGCTGTCCCTCGGTGCGATCGACGGCGCCGCCGACGCCGACATGGGCGCGCTGGCCGGCACCGTCGACAAACTCGCCCGCACCTACCGGCCGTTCGGCCCGGTGCTCAGTGACTCTCTGGGCGATCACCTGCGCAAGGTGTTCGGCCCGTCGGGCAAGCGCCCCGCGGCCATCGCCGAGCGGGTGTCGAAGGTGTGGCAGCTCGGCAACGGGTGGGCACACCACGTCACCGCCGAGGTCGCGCTCGGCACTCGTGACGGTGCGTCGGTTCGCGGCGGGTCCCTCGGCGAGCTGCTCACCGCGCCGCTCACCGACGCCGCGTCGGTCGACGCCGTCATCGACGCGGCCGTCGCTGCCGTCGGTGCGCGTCGGGGGGTGTCGGTGAGCATGCCGTCGGCCGGTGGTGGTTCCGGCGGCACGGTCGACGCCGCGGCGCTCGGCGAGTTCACCGAGAACCTCACCGGCCGGACCGGGGTGCTGGCCTCCGCTGCCCGGTTGGTACTCGAGCAGCTCGGCTTCGCCGATCAGGTCTCGGTTCCGGAGGCCGACCGCACCGATGCGGCGCTGGTGGACCTGGTGTCCGCGGAGTTGGGTTCGGACTGGCCGCGTCTGGTCGCGCCGACCTTCGATCCTGCCCGTGCGGTGCTGCTCGACGACCGGTGGGCCAGTGCCAGGGAGGATCTGGCCCGTCTGTGGATCGGCGATGATCGCGCTCGCGCGCTCGCCGCCTCCGCCTTCACCGGTGCCGGTGATGCCGTGGCCGATCAGGCGCAGTGGTGGGCTCGCCGTGCCGCGGAGCGGGGGCGCGGCGATCTCGCCGGGACGTACACCGCAATCGCGGACGCGGCCAGGGTGGTCGACGCCACCGGTCCCTGGTCGGGTGAGGTGGCCGTGGTGACGGGTGCGAGCAAGAACTCGATCGCCGCCGCCGTCACCGCCGAGTTGCTGGGTGGGGGAGCGTGCGTGGTGGTCACCACGTCCCGCCTGGACGACTCGCGGCTGGGCTACTACCGCGACCTCTACCGCACCAGCGCTCGAGCGGGGGCGAAACTGTGGGTGGTGCCGGCCAACATGGCTTCGTACGCCGATGTCGACGCCCTGATCGAGTGGGTGGGTACCGCGCAGGTCGACACCGCCGGTGGCGCGTCGAAGCTCGTCAAGGCGGCCATGACGCCGACGATGCTGCTCCCGTTCGCGGCCCCTCGTGTGCAGGGCGAGCTGTCCGACGCCGGTGCACGTGCCGAGATGGAGATGCGGGTGTTGCTGTGGTCGGTCGAGCGGTTGATCGGCGGCCTGTCGCGGATCGGGGTGGACCGTGATGTCGACTCCCGTCTGCACGTGGTGCTGCCGGGCTCACCGAACCGAGGCATGTTCGGCGGCGACGGTGCCTACGGCGAGTCCAAGGCCGCCCTCGACGCCATCGTCAATCGGTGGAGGGCCGAGCGCACGTGGGCCGAGCGGGTCACCATCGCCCACGCCCGCATCGGCTGGGTGCGTGGAACGGGACTCATGGGCCACAACGATCCGGTTGCCGCCGCGGCCGAGGCCGCCGGTGTCCGTACCTTCTCCACGGCGGAGATGGCCGAGCAACTGCTGGCCACCTGCACCCCGGCGGCTCGACTCGGCGCGGCCACCGCGCCGCTCGAGGTCGATCTGACCGGTGGGCTGGCCGAGGCCGGTCTGGATCTGGCCGCCCTCGCCGCGCAGGCTGCGGAGGGCGCTGAGGCCGATGCCGACTCCGAGGCGCCCACCGAGGTCACCATCGCCGCGCTGCCGGCACCGCCGCGTCCGGCAGCGGACACGGTGACCCCGCAGTGGAACTCGGTCGACGCCGATCCGTCGGAACTGGTCGTGATCGTGGGAACCGGTGAGCTCGGACCCTACGGCAGCGCGCGCACTCGCTTCGAGATGGAGGTCGACGAGAAGCTTTCGGCGGCAGGCGTTCTCGAACTGGCGTGGACCACGGGCATGCTCGTCTGGGAGAACGATCCGACACCGGGGTGGTACGACACCGCCACCGGTGACCTGGTGCCCGAGCAGGACATCGCCGACCGGTACCACGACGCCGTGATCGAGCGCTGCGGGATCCGGCGATACGAGGACGACGGCGCGATGATCGACAACACGGCGCCGTTGATGACCAGCGTGTTCCTGGACCAGGACCTCACCTTCGCGGTGGGCAGCGAGGCCGAGGCGCGCGCGTTCGCCGGAGCCGATCCGGAGCGGACCGTCGTCACGCAGGCACCCGACACCGGCGACTGGCAGGTCACGCGCAAGGCGGGAACCGAGATCAGGGTGCCGCGGCAGATGAAGCTCACCCGCACCGTGGGCGGGCAGATTCCGACCGGGTTCGATCCCACCGTGTGGGGCATCTCGCCCGACATGGCGAGCAGCGTCGATCGTGTTGCGCTGTGGAACATCGTGTGCACGGTCGATGCCTTCGTCTCCTCCGGCTTCGACCCGTCGGAGTTGATGCGCTGGACGCACCCGTCGCTGGTGGCCAACACGCAGGGAACGGGTATGGGCGGCATGGCGTCGATGCGCTCGCTCTACGTCGACACCCTGCTCGGTGACGCGCGGGCCAACGACATCCTGCAGGAGGCGTTGCCCAATGTCGTTGCCGCCCATGTGGTGCAGTCGTACGTGGGCAGTTACGGCGCCATGGTGCACCCCGTGGCGGCGTGTGCAACCGCAGCGGTCTCGGTCGAGGAGGGGGTCGACAAGATCCGGCTGGGCAAGGCCTCGTTCGTGGTCGCCGGCGGGTTCGACGATCTCGGCATCGAAGGGATCATCGGCTTCGGCGACATGTCCGCCACCGCCGACTCGGCGGCCATGAGCGCCAAGGGCATCAGTGATCGGCGCTTCTCGCGGGCCAACGATCGCCGACGCGGCGGATTCGTCGAATCTCACGGTGGCGGAACGATTCTCCTCGCGCGCGGTGATCTGGCCCTGGAGATGGGTCTGCCGGTGCTCGGTGTCATCGCATGGGCGCAGTCCTTCGGCGATGGCGTGCACACCTCGATCCCGGCACCCGGGATCGGAGCGTTGGGGGCCGGCCGCGGTGGCCGCGATTCGTCGCTGGCGCTCTCCCTCGCCGCACTCGGTGTCGACGCCGACGACATTGCGGTGGTGTCCAAGCACGACACGTCGACCGCCGCGAACGACCCCAACGAGGCCGAGCTGCACACCCGGTTGGCGCGCGCCATCGGTCGCTCGGACGGCAATCCGCTGTTCGTGGTGTCGCAGAAGTCGCTCACCGGTCACTCGAAGGGCGGCGCGGCGGCATTCCAGCTGATCGGGTTGTGCCAGGTGCTCGCCACCGGGGTGATCCCGCCCAACCGCAGCCTGGACTGCGTCGACGAGGTGATGGAGAAGTTCGGTCACCTGGTGTGGGCTCGCGAGCCGCTGCGCTTCGCGGACGCGCTGCCGCTCAAGGCAGGCCTGCTCACCAGCCTTGGATTCGGTCACGTGTCCGGCCTGATCGCCGTGGTGCACCCGCAGGCGTTCGTCGAAGCCGTCGACCCGGAGCGTCGCAGCGCCTATCTCGCCGCGGCGCAGGCGCGGGTGGTCGACGGGCAGCGGCGTCGGGTGTCGGCGATGTGTGGTGGGTCGCCGCTGTACCAGCGGCCCGAGGATCGCCGACTCGGATCCGAGGGGACATCCTCGGCGCATCGGCACCAAACCGAGGTGGATCTGCTGCTCAGCGAGGACACTCGACTCGGTGTCGACGGCGCGTACGACACCGGGAAGGTGGGATGAGCATGGGCATTCTGGGGGTGGGTCTCGACCTGCAGTCGGTCTCGGAGTTCGCGGAGCAACTCGAACGGGTGGGCACCACCATGGTGCGCGAGTCGTTCACGGCAGGTGAGCGTCGCCACGCGTCGACCAAGAGCTCCGACCCGGCGCGGCACTACGCAGCCCGGTGGGCGGCCAAGGAGGCGGTGCTCAAGGCCTGGGCCACGTCGAGGTTCGCTCGACCGCCCCAGATCGGTGACAACCCGTACCCGCTGATCGAGGTGGTCAACGATGCGTGGGGACGGCCGTCCATCGTTCTGCACGGCATGGCCGCGGAGTTCCTGCCGACGGTCAAGATCCACCTCTCACTCACCCACGACGGTGACATGGCGGGGGCGGTGGCGATTCTCGAGGACTGAGCGCCGGACGGGGAACCGGCGCACTCAGCGCTGGTTCTCCTTCTCGGCCACCAGCAGGTAGGCCGTCATCAGGCGCTTGAGTTCGGTGACGGCGTCCTCGTGGCTCTGCCCGTCCTGTACGGAGAAGTTGAGCATCGAATAGACAACGTGCACCAGCACCCCGGCCATCAGGGTGCGGGTGGCGCGCGGTGTGCGCGGGGTCAGGGGCGCGAGCATGCGCTCGACCTGCGCTGCGAACGCCTTCTCGTGGATCACCCCGGTGGCGCGGGTGGCGGGGGTGGACTGCATGGCCAGCCATACTGCTCGCCGCGACGGGTCCCTGGTCCACAGCCCGGCCAGATGGTCGAGGAAGTCGTCGAGGAAGTGCAGCCAGTCCAGCGAGGGGATCTCGCCGTCGAAATCGGCCAGTTCGTGTTGGACGTCGACGAAGTCCTGGCGGTTGAGCTCGCACACGATGACGTACTTGTTGGCGAAGAACTGATAGAGCGTGCCGATGGGGAGCCCGGCCCGCACCGCCACCTCCTCACAGGTGAACCGTTCGAAACCGACGTCGGTGAGCAGCTCACGCGAGGCGGCGAGGAGGGCGTCGAACTTGCGTCGGCTGCGTTCCTGGGTGGGCCGACGGCGGGGGAGGAGTTCACCGGACTCGCCCGACACAGCTGCTGCGCCGCGTGTCGGCTCTGCGAGGGCAGGTGGTGTCGAGGACGGGTCCACGTGTCAACAGTATCGGGTGAGTTTCGCGCGGGACCGCGAGCGATCGGGATGGTGTGATGTGCATCTCACAGGCGGCGGCGGAAGAGGGCTGATCGGGTGTCGCCGAAGCCCGCGGGGTCGTCTCGGAGCGTGGAACTCACAATCGGTGTTCACCCGCCCGACACCGAGTGGAGTTCGGGCCTCGCCCGGCGGGAGACGGCTGATCGATGCCGATCCCCGGCGGTGCAGGTCGCGGATGTTCGGACCGCGTCGATACGCATTCGGATGTCCGGCAGATAAACGATCGACGCCCACAGTGCGAACTCGAGACGGCATTTCCACCGCCGGTAGTTGTGCACAAGAAGTAGAGAATTGCCAACGGCAGCAATGGGATTCGACACACCGACCGTCGTTGACACGTGTATACGACGGGGGCTTGAATCTCGCTGCAGGCTCAACGCCGCCTGCTCCGAGATACGAAGGGCCTCCATCGTCATGAACTTCAAGAAAGCTGCGGTCGTCTCCGCAATCACCATCGCATCGCTCGGCGCTGCCTCGGCCACCGCCTACGCCGATCCGGCTCCGTCCGCTCCGGTGTACACCGCGCCCGGCCAGGTCCAGGTGGACCTGCCCGCCGCCATCGCCGGTGTCAAGGACAACATCACCAACACCGCCACGCTCGGTGGATACGTCGGTGGCGCAACCGGTCTCGTGGGCGGATGCCTGCTCGGCGCCTCCGCTGCCGGTGTCGTCTCCGCTCCCGCCGCCCTGCTCTTCGGTGCGGGCCCCATCGCCGGCTGCATCGGTGGCGCACTGCTGCTGGGCTCCGGTGGAGCGCTCGCCGGCACCACCTTCGCCGGCCTGGGCTCGGTGGCGGCGAACTACCAGCAGTTCATCACCCTGCTCAACGCGCCGCCGGTCAAGAAGTAACTCGGCACCACACGAGAACCGTCGAACGAACCGTGCTCCTCGAGGGCACGGTTCGTTCGCATTTTCTGGACAGGAACCTTTCAACGTGAACATCTCCTCCCGATCCACCCGGGCGCTGGTGGTGACCGCATGCGCGGCGCTCTCCCTCGCGCTCGCCGGATGCTCGTCCGACACCTCGTCCCCGGCGGCCTCGTCCTCCGTGACCAGTTCGCCCGCAGCGGCGTCGTCGACTGCCGCCGCACCGTGCACCGTGGCGTTTTCAGGGCCCAATCCGACGCGCGAGCAGGTCGAGGCGGACATCTCGGCGTTGGCCACCGAGCAGAACGCGGTGGTGGCGAACTACCGGGATGCTCTCGGTGACCGGCCACCGGTCCCGACAGCCGGGGCGCTCACAGACCAGCAGGCGGGGATTCTCGCCGCCGCGCCCGCCGGTGCGCTCGAGCGTCTGTCGACAGCCTTCTGCACCAACCCCGACCTGGTGGCCGGCACCACCGGGCGGCTCAGTGCTGTCGTCGACGCGATCGTTCCGGATGGGACACCCGATGCCGAGAAGATTCGCGCGGATGTCGCCGCGGTCACGGCGCGGCACCCGATCTCGCTGCTGCTGAGCCCGACCTTCGACATCTGCACTGCCGGGGTGGTGAATTCGGCACTCACGCGCGAGACCAACCCGCTCGCGAACGATCCGGGTGCGATTGCGATCGTGAACTCGTTCTGCCCCTCGGCGGCCGGATTGTTCGCTCCGCCTGCGTGAACGACGAAACCCATTACCCGTTCCCTTTCGGAGTTATGCGGACGCGACTCGACCGTGACCGCATCGTGATGTTGGCCAGACGTCGTTGACACCTTGTCCCGAGAGTATTGAGCGCACAGGCGAAGCGTGGCTCGAAAAACGGGTCTCTACGGTCGCCCGTCGGGACTGTGAACAAAGGAGCATCCGGTGAACCTGGTAGAAGCCATTGCACTCCCCACCCGCTCGACCTCGCCGCTGACGGTGATGGAGGACGTCGACGGTGACTCGTACCGACTCATCGCTTCGGGCGAGGTCGATCTCGCCACCGCACCCGTCCTGCAGAACGCGCTCACCAGCGCCGTGCAGGCCGACCCGCACAGCTTGATCATCGACCTCTCCCGGCTGGATTTCCTCAGCGCTGCGGGGGCGGTCATGGTTGTCACCGCAGTTCGCGGCCGGCATCCGTCGTCGACCGTGGTCGTCGCCGATCACCCGGCCACGGTGCGGCCTCTGAACCTTTTGGGCGTGGGCAGCGGCCTGCGCCTGTTCCCCACGCTCGGACAGGCTCGATCTGCCCTGCGTGCTCAGGAGATCGCCCACGTCGGCTGATCGCCGATCCGCCCGCACGACGAAGGCCCCCGGTGTGAACCGGGGGCCTTCGTGCAGTGCGCCCACAGGGACTCGAACCCCGGACCCAGTGATTAAGAGTCACTTGCTCTACCAACTGAGCTATAGGCGCAGGATCGGAAGCCGTCAGGCTCGCCGTTGCTGCGGGACAGAGATTATCAGTGTGCGGGGGTGAAGTGAAATCGCCCTCGGCCCCACGTCAGCGGAACAGCGAGCGGACCACCAGAGCCGCGATCATCACACCGGCTCCGATCAGCGAGTACTTCACGGCCGGGGTGTTGAGAGTGGCCACGACGGACTGCTTGGTGTCGTCGACCAGTCGCTTGGGATCGGCGCGAACACTGAGCTCGTCCAGCGTGGACGCGAGTTGTTCGCGCGCAGCCGCGATCTCGAGTTCGATCTTCTCGGTGTTGCGTGCCACGTATCCTCCAAGGCCGTTCGAGTGTTCGTACGATCGCCTCGAGCCTAGTGGATGGGGTGGCGCCGTCGTTTATGTTGGAGAGCGTGACCGACACCAAGCTCTCGCCGGGCGACACCGCCCCGCCCCTCGTCCTGCCCGACGCCGACGGCAACGAGGTCTCGCTCGCAGACTTCGCCGGCCGCAAGGTGATCGTCTACTTCTACCCCGCTGCGGGTACCCCCGGATGCACCAAGCAGGCGTGCGACTTCCGTGACAGCCTCGCCGAACTCAACGGCGCGGGACTCGACGTTCTCGGTGTCTCGCCCGACAAGCCCGCGAAGCTGGCGAAGTTCCGCGACGCGGAGTCGATCACGTTCCCGCTGCTCTCGGACCCCGAACGCACGACGCTCGAGGCGTGGGGAGCGTACGGGGAGAAGAAGATGTACGGGAAGACCGTGCAGGGCGTCATCCGGTCGACGTTCGTGATCGACGAGGAGGGCAAGGTGGAGATCGCCCAGTACAACGTGCGCGCCACCGGCCACGTCGCGAAGTTGATCAAGGATCTTCAGCTGGCCTGAGGCTGGTCCGCTGCGCCGACCACCCGCACCTGCACGGCCTTGACCGCCAGATATACCGGCGTACCCGGTGTGAGATCGAGATCGGCTGCGGCGGACGGGGTGACGGCGGCGATCACGGTGGAACCCGTCGGCGTCTCGGTGTGCACCCGCACCACCGCGTTCGCCGTCTCGAGGGCCGTCACCGTGCACGCCAGGACATTGCGCGCGCTGCCCGCGGGATACGCGGTATGCACCGAGACGGACTCGGGAGCGAACAGCGCCGCCGCCGCCGCTCCCACCGTCGGCGGGACCCCTGAGCGATCCTCGGCAGTACCGGTCAGCACGGTTGCGCCGCCGGTGACCCGCAGGCTGTCCGGGGCGATCGCCTCCCCGGTGAGTAGGTTCACCCCCACCAGGCGGGCCGTGAACGGCGAGCGAGGAGTCGCGAGAACCTCGCGGGTGGAGCCGGATTCGACCACGCGCCCGCCCGCCAGGACGGCGATCGAATCGGCGAGGGCAATCGCGTCGAGCACGTCGTGGGTGACGATCACTGCAGTTCGATCGCCCTCTCTCAGCACCGCGCGCAGAGTTCGGCGCAGGGCCGGGGCGCCGCCCACGTCCAGCGCACCCATCGGCTCGTCGAGAAGCAGAACGTCTGGCTCGGCGGCGAGCGCACGCGCCAGGGCCACCCGTTGGGCCTGGCCGCCGGAGAGTTCGGCGGGGGAGCGGTCGGCGTAGGTGTCGGCGTCGACGTGAACCAGCCATCGGTGTGCCTGTTCGCGTGCGCTGCGACGTGAGTGACCGGCCGCGCGCGGAGCGAAGGCGACGTTGTCGAGCACGTTCAGGTGCGGGAACAGCAGCGGGTTCTGCGCGAGCGTGGCTATACCGCGGCGATAGGCGGGTACGTTCGTGCCGACCGCGGTGTCGAGCAGCCGCCGACCGCGCACGTCGACCACGCCGGAGTCGGGTCGAATCAGGCCGGCGATCACGCCCAGGGTGGTCGACTTACCTGCCCCGTTCGGTCCGACCAACGCCAGGACCCGGCCATGGCCCACCGATAGCTCGACATCGATTCCCCTGCTGCTCAACGCCATCCGCGCATGAAGGGTCATGCCGTCCGCCGACCGTGGGTGACCGGTAGGCGCCGCCGACCGTGGGTGAGGAGGACGATCATGATCGAGACCACGATGAGGACGAAGGACAGGGCGAGTGCCGCGTCGGGGTCGGACTCACGCTGGAGGTAGATCTCGAGCGGCAGCGTTCGCGTCACGCCCTGCAGAGATCCGGCGAAGGTGAGGGTGGCACCGAACTCCCCGAGCGCCCTGGCGAACGTCAGCACGGCGCCGGAGATCAGACCCGGCATCACCAGGGGGAGGGTGACGCGACGAAGGACGGTCGACGGTGAGCCGCCCAGTCCGGCCGCGACACGCTCGTAATCGGTTCCGGCGGTGCGCAGTGATCCCTCGAGGCTGATCACCAGGAACGGCATCGCCACGAACGACTGGGCCAGAACCACAGCGGTGGTCGAGAAGGCGATCCGCACTCCGAGGGCGTCGAGATGTGCACCGATCAGGCCTGCTCTGCCGAAGGTGTAGAGGAGGGCGATCCCGCTCACCACGGGCGGCAGGACCAGGGGCAGCAGAACGAGTGAGCGCAGAAGCGAGCGGCCGCGCATCGGCACCCTGGCCAGCGTGATGGCCAGGGGCACACCGATGATCACGCACAACACGGTGCTCGCACTTGCCGTGATCAGGCTCAGCCGAAGCGCGGCCAGGGACGCCGGGGAGGTGACCAGGGGAACGAAACGTGGCCAGTCGACCGAACGGATCATCGCCACCAGCGGCAGTGCGACGAACAGGACGGCCGCGGCCGCCGGGACGAGGATCCACCGCGGTGGCCCTTCGGCTCGACTGCCGACGGGGGCGCTCACGGTACGCCGAAGCCGGCGTTCTGCAGCGCTGTCCGCCCGGCTGCGCTGGTGACCAGATCGACGAACGCCCGCGCGGTGGACGGATTGGTGCTCGCCGACAGCGGCGCGATGGGGTAGGTGTTCACCGCGCCGGACGCCTCCGGGAACGGCACGGCCGAAACCTTCGCCCCGGCAGCAGCGGCGTCGGTCACGTAGACCACTCCGGCATCGGCCTGGCCGGAGGTGACCTTGCCGAGCACGTCGGTCACCGACGACTCCTCGCTCACCGGGACGACGTCGACGCCGGCCGCCTTCTCCACCTTCACCTCGGCGGCTCCGCAGGGAACCTGTGGGGCGCACACCACCACGGCCAGGCCGGGGCGGGTCAGATCGGCGAATGTGTTGATGGCCTTCGGATTACCGGGCGCGGTGACGATGGTGAGCGTGTTGGAGGCGAAGTTCTGCGCTGGTGCGGCGAGGAGCTGGGCGTCCGACACCGTGCTCATGGTGGCGGTGTCCGCCGATGCGAAGACGTCCGCGGGTGCCCCCTGCCGGATCTGTGCAGCGAGGTCGGCCGAGCCGGCGAAGCTGAACTTCACGGAGGTTCCCGGGTGTGTGCCCTCGAATTGTGCTCCGAGAGTTGTGAACACGGCTTTCAGCGAGGCGGCGGCGAAGACCGTGATCGATCCGGTGATCCCTGTTGCCGGCGGGGTCTGATCCGACCCGCACGCGGTCGCGGTCGTCACGAGGACAGCGGCGACGATCGCAAATGGTCGTGCAATACGGTCGGTTTTCAACGTCCCTCGCTTCGGCGTCGAAATCCGGTGTATTCCGCGTGCATCGGAATACAGCCGATTTCCTTGTTTTCGTGGTGCAGTACCTAAGCGATGGTATCGGGCGAGCGGTGCGATTGTTCGCTCGACGCTGCGGCGTTATTGTTCGATCTACGCACAGGAGCACCACGGCACGCGGCCGTGGTGCTCCTGGTGTACAGCGGGGAATTACTTGGTGTTCACCGTGATGGTGGCGACGCCCACGAGCAGGCCGGGGGTGACGGCCGTGGTGTTGAACGTCTTGTTCAGCAGCTCGGCGGCGGTGGCCGAGATCTTGACCTGGGTTCCGGTCAGGATCGCGGTGTCGTTCGGGCCGGTCTGCAGCGGCTGCAGGGTGCGGCCGTCGAGGTCGAAGAGCACCGCGCCCTTCGCTGCGCTCTGGCCGTTCACGGCGACGTCACCCATCAGGAGCGAGGTGCCGGGATCGATGACGAAGTTGGTGAGCTCGACGACGGTCGGGCCGGCGGTGAGCGACAAGCCGCTGCCGTTGTGGTCGATCTTGCCCTGCACGTACGGGTCCACGGTGCCGGGGGTCCAGTACTTGACGTTGCCGCCCGTGATCGGGAAGACGAGCGAGCCGTCGGTGAGGGCGGCGGTGCCGACCACGCCGGGGGTCAGGCCCAGGGTGGTCAGTGCGCCGGTGAAGCCGGGATCGAGCTTGACGGCGGTGTCGCGCCCGGTCAGGGCGGGAACCTCGGCTGCAGGCTTGGGGGTGGTGGTGGCCGCGGCGGACGAGGTGGTCGAGCTCGACGACGAGGAGTTGTCGCTCGAGCAGGCTGCGAGAGGAACGATGGCGAGGGCGCCGATCGCGGTTGCAACTACTGCCTTGCGGAGAGTGAACATGTTGTTTTCCTTCGTGGTCGGTGTGCTGGAACTGTCTGTACTTCGGCGCAGTTGCGGAAACGGATTGGTGGCATCCGAAAAGCCTTCTCGATCGAATGCCGACAGACGGGTCGAGAACTCGGATATGGTCGGACAGCGCGGTTCGATACCGCAGGACGAAGGTACATCAAATGGACGGTGACGCGGGTCGATTGCGCTATCCGCTCGACGGGCAGGGTTTTCGGCGTCGACCGAGTTTTCGCAGCCCGCTCCGTGGTCCGTGGCTCACCTCGGTTTTCGGTGCGGTTCTGCTGATCGGGTTGCCGATCATCACGATCACCGGGTTGCTCTCCTGGGTCGCGTACGGCCCGCGGTTCGGCCAGTCCATGCCCGGTGACGTCTCCTGGCTCCGACTTCCGGTGTTCGACTGGCCTACTCGACCGTCATGGATCTACCGCCTCAACCAGGGATTACACGTCGGGTTGGGACTGATCCTGGTGCCCATCGTGCTGGCCAAGCTGTGGTCGGTGATCCCCAAGCTGTTCGAGTTCCCGCCCGTGCGGTCGATCTCGCACGCACTGGAACGGCTGACGCTGCTCGCCCTCGTGGGCGGCGTGCTCTTCGAGTTCGCGACGGGCATCCTCAACATTCAGTACGACTACATCTTCGGCTTCAGCTTCTACACCGGGCACTATTGGGGCGCTTGGGTTTTCATCGCGGGCTTCATCGCCCACACGGCCGTGAAGGTGCCGGTGATGTGGCGGACCCTGCGCTCGCGGTCGTTCATGGACGTGATGCGTCAGCGGGTGGCGGACACCGAACCCGAACCCGAATCCGATCCCGTCGACGCCGCACCGGCGACGGTGAGCCGTCGCGGCGCCCTGGCGCTGGTCGGAGCGGGAACGGTGCTGATGGCCGTGATGACGGTCGGGCAGACCACCGGGGGAGTTCTGCGGCGCGCGGCGTTCCTCCTGCCGCGCGGGGGCTACTACGGCTCCGGTCCCAACGATTTCCCGGTCAACCGCACCGGGGAGGCCGCGGGCATCACCGCCGACCAGGTCGGTGACGGGTGGGTGCTGACCGTCATGGGCGGCGCGAACCCGGTGCGCTTGACCCGCGCGGACCTCCTCGCGATGGATCAGCACACCGCGCGATTGCCGATCGCGTGCGTCGAGGGATGGTCGACGGTGCAGACCTGGACGGGGGTGCGCTTGCGAGACCTTCTGGCTCTGACCGGCGTGAACTCTCTCGACAGCGCGCAGGTGCAGTCGCTCGAGAAGGCCGGCTCGTTCAATCGAGTGCAGTTCCCCGCCGGTGCCATGACCGATCCGGACTCGCTGCTGGCCCTGAAGGTCAACGGGGCCGACCTGTCGATCGACCACGGGTTCCCCGCGCGCCTGATGATTCCGGGGATCCCCGGCGTGCACAACACCAAGTGGGTGGAGTCGATCGAGTTCAGGGGCAGGGCATGAGGTCCTTCTTTCGGTTCTACGGAGCCAACCCCCTGCACCTGCTGACGATGGTGTTCTGCTTCGCGTTGATCGCTGCGGTGGTGATGATCGCCGGCCCCGAGACGTTCTGGAATGCAGACACCTGGTGGCAGTCGATCGGCGTGTGGTTCGTGGGCGCAGCGATCGCGCACGATCTGCTGCTGTTCCCCGCGTACGCGCTGGCCGATCGCTCGGTGACCTCGGGTCTGGACGCGCTGCGCGGGCGTCGACCCACTCGCGCGCCCGCCGTGAGCCCCCTCAACTACGTACGGGTGCCGTTCCTGGTCGCGGGGACGACGTTCCTGGTGTTCTTCCCGGGCATCATCGAGCAGGGCGCGCGCGACTACCGCAACGCCACGGGCCTGACCCAGGAGGCGTTCGCGGAGCGATGGCTGATCCTCGTCGCCGTGGTGTTCGGGGGCAGTGCCCTGGCCTACGCCGTGGCGACCGCTCGCGCCGCGCGTTCGCGCCCGCCCGCAGTCACCGAACCGACCGGCCACCCCGAGTGATGGCATACTGACCGCACCGCAGAACCGAGGAGTGGTCGAACCATGTCGAGAGCCTCCGCGAGGCGAAGTCGTTCGGCGTCCGCGGCGACATGTGCATCGGCCGTCGTCACCGCACTGGTCGCCACCGTAGTGCTGTCCGGCTGTGGGTCACCGGCCCCCGCCGCCACCGCGAACGTCGTGTCCGAGACCTCCGCGCCCCCGGCCCCGCCCGTCGTGCCTCGGCTGGCGGTGTCCGTGCCCGACGGAGCGCAGGACGTCGCCCCGGGCGATCCCATTTCGGTGACCAGCGACGATGGCGTTCTGTCGTCGGTGACGCTGGTCGATGCCACTGGCGCGTCGGTTCCCGGTGCGATCACCGGTGACGGTCGGGCCTGGGCGCCGGCCGCACCGCTGACCTACGGCACGCAGTACCGACTGACGGCGGCCGCCACCGGTGAGCGGGGCGGCGCGGCCACGGCGACGGCGAGCTTCACCACCGCCACCGCGGGATACTTCACCGCGCCCTACCTGCTGCCCAGTCCCGGCGAGGTGGTCGGGATCGGTCAGCCGGTGGCCGTGCAGTTCGACGAACCGATCCCCGACCGCCTGGCCGCGCAGCGAGCCATCACCGTGACCACCACCCCTGCCGTCGAGGGTGCGTTCTACTGGGTCAACGACCGTGAGGTGCGCTGGAGGCCGGAGAACTACTGGGCACCGGGCACGCGGGTGAGCGTCGACGTGGCCGCATACGGGCGCGCATTCGGTGGTGGCCTGTTCGGGCAGCGCAACGAGCGCACGGACTTCACCATCGGCCGCGCCGTCGTGGCCACCGCCGACGACGCCACCAAGCAGGTCACGGTGAGCATCGACGGCACGGTGGTCCGCACCATGCCGGTGTCCATGGGTAAGGACAGCACTCCCACCGACAACGGCGTCTACATCGTGGGCGACAAGTTCGATCAGCTGATCATGGATTCGTCGACCTACGGGGTTCCGGTGGATTCACCGGCGGGCTACCGCACGCCCGTGCAGTGGGCCACGCGGATGTCCTACAGCGGGATCTTCTTCCACTCGGCGCCGTGGTCGCTCGACGAGCAGGGCAACACCAACGTCAGTCACGGGTGCCTGAATCTCTCTCCCGAGAACGCGCAGTGGGTGTACGAGAACCTCACCCGTGGCGACATCGCCGTCGTGCGGGGAACCGTGGGGGGCACACTCTCCGGTGTCGACGGTCTGGGCGACTGGAACGTCCCATGGCCGGTGTGGAAAGCCGGGAACGCCACCCCGGCATGAGTTTCGGTCGAGGTGGCGTTCGCGTGGTGCCCCTTCCCCAAGGGCACCACGGTCACCATACGTCACATCAGTCACATACGCCAAAGAGGTCGCTCATGCACGAAGGCCCCGACTCGACTTGCGAGTCGGGGCCTTCGTGGTGGGGTGGCTGACGGGACTCGAACCCGCGACAGCCAGGATCACAACCTGGTGCTCTACCAACTGAACTACAGCCACCGTTGCGCACCACCGTCAGGAGGCGACCGCGCCCGGAGAGTCTAACGCCCCGGGACGGGCAACGGCTAATCGGTCTCCGGTGCCCCGAGCGAACGGACCACCGCGGCGATCTCACCCGTCGACGGGCCCGGCTCAGGGACGAACACCGTGCGGCGGTAGTACTTCAACTCGCGGATCGACTCCTCGATGTCGGCGAGAGCGCGATGGGCGAGGCCTTTCTGGGGCTGACCGAAATAGATGCGCGGGAACCAGCGCCGAGCGAGTTCCTTGATGGAGCTGACATCGATCATCCGGTAGTGCAGGTACGCGTCGAGTTCGGGCATGTCGCGGGAGATGAACCCCCGGTCGGTGGCGATGGAGTTGCCCGCGAGCGGCGCCGTTCGGGCCGCCGGGACGTGCTCGCGTATGTACGCGAGCACCTGCTCCTGGGCCTGCTCGATGCTGACGGTCGACGCGCGAACCTCCTCGGTGAGGC
Organism: Rhodococcus sp. AZ1; assembly: GCF_054979605.1. Lineage (NCBI taxonomy): Bacteria > Bacillati > Actinomycetota > Actinomycetes > Mycobacteriales > Nocardiaceae > Rhodococcus > Rhodococcus sp. AZ1. The sequence goes on along the minus strand of NZ_JBUEQF010000005.1, from coordinate 264,644 downwards.
CGGATTTCGCGTGCATCCGGGTCACCACCTCGGGCATCGCGGCCAGTGCGTCGTCGTCGGCGTGGATCACGATGTCCACGCCGTCGCCGAGGACGTTGAGGTCGCTGTCGGTGACCAGGGCCGCTATCTCGATCAATTTGTCCGAACCGAGATCGAGGCCGGTCATCTCGCAATCGATCCACACCAGTTTGTCCTGCACGGCCACCACAGTAGTGCCGCACAACCGAACCGCAGTGCCGGACGCCGGGAGCGCCCGCACGCGTTAGTGTCTGCGTTGGCTCTCCCCACCCGTCCCGCCCAGCCCGCCGAAAGAGTCGATGACGATGAGTGACGCACCGCAGACCCCCGAGGAGAAGTTGGCGCAGGCGCGCGCTGCTGCCGATGCCGCCGCCGCCGCGCTCGCTGCCGCCGAGAAGGAGGCCGCCGCTGCCGCTGCTTCCGGCGCCACCGCGTCCGCCGCTCCCGCCACCGCCCCGTCCGGTGCCGCCGCGGAGATCGCGGCCGGGTACGCCTCCACCGGCGCGGCCCTCGAACTGGGCACCGTACTGGTGGACGGCACACTCGATCCCACCGCGCACGTGCGTATCCCCCTGGCGATGATGAACCGCCACGGCCTGGTCGCCGGCGCCACCGGGACGGGAAAGACCAAGACGCTGCAGGGAATTGCCGAGCAGCTCTCCGCGGCGGGAGTGCCCGTCGTGATGGCCGACATCAAGGGTGATCTCTCTGGCCTGTCGGCGCCGGGCGAGGACAACGAGAAGATTCGTGCTCGCGCCGCCGACACCGGCGACACCGCGTGGGCGCCCACCGGGTACCCCGTGGAGTTCCTCTCGCTCGGGACCGAGGGCATCGGGGTGCCGGTGCGTGCGACCATTTCGGCCTTCGGGCCAATTCTGCTGTCGAAGGTGTTGGCGCTCAACGCTACTCAGGAGTCGACTCTGGGCCTGATCTTCCACTGGGCGGACACACAGGGCCTCGCGCTACTCGATCTGAAGGATCTGCGGGCCGTGATCACCCACCTCACCAGCGACGAGGGCAAGAAGGACCTCGAGGGGATCGGTGGGGTGTCGTCGGCCACGGCCGGGGTGATCCTGCGCGCCCTGTCCAACCTCGAGGCCGACGGCGGCGACACGTTCTTCGGTGAGCCCGAGCTCGACACCGCCGACCTCATTCGCGTCGGGCCGGACGGCAAGGGTGTGATCAGCCTCTTCGAGCTCGGCGCGCTCGCGGCCCGCCCGGTGATGTTCTCGACGTTCCTGATGTGGGTGCTGGCGGATCTGTTCCAGACGCTGCCCGAGGAAGGGGATGTGGACAAGCCCAAGCTCGTCTTCATCTTCGACGAGGCGCATCTGCTGTTCGCCGACGCGTCGAAGGCGTTCCTCGAGCAGGTCGAGCAGACCGTCAAGCTGATCCGGTCCAAGGGTGTCGGCGTGTTCTTCTGCACCCAGCTGCCCACGGACTTGCCCGGCGAGATCCTCTCGCAGCTCGGCGCACGTGTGCAGCACGCCCTGCGCGCCTTCACCCCCGAGGACCAGAAGGCCCTCACCCGCACCGTGCGGACCTACCCCAAGACCCCGAACTACGACCTCGAGCAGGCCCTGACCAGCCTCGGTATCGGTGAGGCCATCGTGACCGTGCTGTCGGAGAAGGGCGCGCCGACGCCCGTGGCCTGGACCCGCATCCGCCCGCCCCACTCGCTCATGGGCACCATCGGTGACGAGGCGATTCGCGCCGCTGCTACGGGCGGGTCGCTGTTCGCCAAGTACGGCGTGACCGTGGACCGGGAGTCGGCGTACGAGAAGATGACCTCCCGTATCGCGGGCGTGGGCGCGCAGGGTGCGGCGCCGGTACCGCCCGCGCTGCCGGATCTGCCCGACCTGCCTCCACCGGCGCCCGACGAGCCGTCGGCCGCCGAGCGAATCATGAGCAATCCCGCGGTGAAGTCCTTCTTACGTTCGGCTGCCAGTGCCGCCGGTCGCGAGATCTCCCGCTCGATCTTCGGGGTCGGTCGCCGGCGTCGGTGAAGTAAGGCCGGTCATGACAGCTGACTGCACCCGATGGCGCCTCCCGTGCGGGATTCCGCGAACCCCGTCCGATCAGGTGCAGTCGGGTGTCACAGGACGGGTGCACTGTCTCGACTGCTCCCGCAGGTCTACTGCGACGAACCGCCCACGTATCACGAGCGGTATCTGGCCGTCGGGCTGTGGCGACCGGACGCCGTGATCAGCCATGACACAGCAGCGTGGCTCTGGGGCCTGATCGACGACCCGCCTGCAACCGTTCATGCCACCGTGTCGAGAACGACCAGCACGCGGGCTCCAGGATGGGTGCAACTCCACCGCTGCGTCCGGACAGGCTCGGTGCCCTGGCGTGGGCTGTCGGTGATCCCAGCAGAGCAGTGTCTGCTCGACTGCGCCACCACCATGGATCGCGACGAGCTCGAGCGGATGGTCGACAGGGCTGTCGGCACACATGTCGACATGCGCGCCGTTGCTCGGCTGTGCGCTCGGGCGCGCAACAGGACGGGTATGTCCACGCTGCGAGCACAGCTTCGATCCTGCTGTCCGCGAACCTTGTCCGAGCCGGAGCGGCTCGTGGCCCGCGCGGTGACTGCGCGCGGTGTTCGGATGTCCGTCAACGCTCGTGTCGGGCGGTACTACGGAGACCTGGTCGACTATCGCGCACGGGTGGTGGTCGAAGTCGACGGTCGTGAGTTCCACAGCGATGCGGCTACGTTCACCCGAGACCGAGTCCGGCAGAACGAGCTGGTACTCGCCGGGTGGTTGGTGCTCCGGTATTCGGCCGCCCACGTGATGTCCAACCTCGACGCCGTTGCCGACGAGATTGCGGTGGTGGTGCGCAGGCGCCGACACTCTCGCAGCTGACTGCACCCGATCCGGCGTTCGGTGCGGGTTTCCGCGAATACCGCCGGATCGGGTGCAATCAGGTGCTACTGCTGACCGAGCTTCTTGTAGAACGAGCCGGCGATCGGCGCCGTGGCCGCGCGGGGGCCGTACTGGCCCAGCACCGACATCACCTTGCCGATGGGACCCGGCACCACACGCATCTTGTTGTCGGCGAGCGCATCGAGCGAGAGCTTGGCGGTGTAATCGCTGCCCACCCACAGGAAGTCGGGCACCATGCGATCCACGATCGAGGCGTCCGCGGGATCGGGTACCTCGGTGCGCACCGGGCCCGGGGCCAGCAGTGTCACGTGCACGCCGGCGTCCTTGACCTCCGCGCGCAGTGACTCGGAGAACGTGTTCACGAACGCCTTGGTGGCCGCGTACGTCGCGTTGTTCGGGATGGCCATGTTGCCCGCGGCCGACCCGACGTTGAGGATTCCACCCGACCGCCGCGCAATCATGCCCGGCAGCACCGCGAGGGCGAGATCGTGCACGGCGACGGCGTTGAGTTCGACCTGGGCGCGCTCGTAGGTGTGGTCGAGGTCGGCGACGGCCCCGAACGTTGCAATGCCGGCGTTGTTGCACAGGATGGTGATCGGGCGGCTCTCGAGCTCGGTCACCAGGGTTCGGCGCGCATCGCGATCGGAGAGGTCCATCACGCGGACCTCCACCTCGACGCCGTGCGCCGCGCTGAGCTTGGCGGCGAGCGCCTCGAGCAGGTCACCTCGGCGCGCCACGATGATCAGCGAGTACCCCCGGGCAGCGAGTTCGGTGGCCAGAGCTTCGCCGATGCCGGAGGAGGCCCCGGTGACGACGGCGCGGGAATCGGGAGTCGGAACAGGCAGGCTCACGCCCGATACGATACGGGTGCCTTCACACCCGCGCCGCGAGGAGGGTGCCCTGCTCGATCGCCCGCTTGGCGTCGAGTTCACCCGCCCGGTCGGCCCCACCGATCACATCGGTGGCGATGCCCGCGGCCCGCAACCCGTCGACGAGGTCGCGCACCGATTCCTGCCCGGCGCACAGCACCACCGAGTCGACGGCCAAGGTGCGGGTGCGAGTTCGCCCTATGCCGATGTGCAGCCCGTCGTCGTCGATGCGGTGGTAGCTCACCCCGGACAGCTGCTCGACACCCTTGGCCTTCATCGACGCCCGATGGACCCACCCGGTCGTCTTGCCGAGCCCGGCGCCCACCCGGCCGGTGCTGCGCTGGAGCAGGTAGACGGTGCGCGGGGAGGCGGGTACCTGCGGATCGGTGAGGGCGCCGACGGCATCCTCCTTCTCCGTCACCCCCCACCGCCGACGCCACTGCTCGATGTCCGGGTGGGCGGCAGGGCCGCTGGTGAGGAACTCCGAGACATCGACCCCGATGCCGCCCGCCCCGATGATCGCCACCGTGTGGCCGACCGGTACGAGCCCACGGACGGCGTCGGCGTAGGTGATCACGCTCGGGTGATCGATGCCGGGGATGGCCGGAATTCGCGGGGTGACACCGGTGGCGACGACGACGCGATCGAAACCCCCACCGACCAGGTCGGGCACCGTCACTCGCCGCCCGAGCCGCAGGTCGACGCCCGCGCGGGCCAGAGCGGAGCCGTAGTAGCGCACCGTCTCGGCGAATTCCTCCTTGCCGGGGATGCGGGCGGCGATGGAGAACTGCCCACCGATCTCGCGCCGCTCCTCGAACAGTGTCACCGCGTGACCGCGTTCTGCCAGGCCCAGCGCCGCGGACAGTCCGGCGGGCCCGGCGCCGACCACGGCCACCCGTCGCGATGCGCGCGTGGGGGACAGGATCAGCTCGGTTTCGCGGCCCGCGCGCGGGTTGAGCAGGCAGGAGGCCTTCTTGTGCACGAAGACGTGGTCGAGGCAGGCCTGGTTGCACGCGATGCAGGTGTTGATCTCGTCGCGTCGCCCCGCGGCGGCCTTGACCGTCCAGAAGGGGTCGGCGAGCATCGGGCGCGCCATCGACACGAGCGCGACGTCGCCGCCCTCGAGTATTTCCTCGGCGAGCTCGGGCATGTTGATCCGGTTCGACGCCGCGACGGGTATCGAGACCTCACGGGCGATGCGTTCGGCGAAGGAGACGAAGGCCCCGCGCGGGACCGACGTGGCGATGGTCGGCACCCGCGACTCGTGCCAGCCGACGCCGGAGTTGATCATCGTGGCGCCCGCGGACTCGAGTTCGCGGGCCAGTGCGACGGTGTCGTCCCAGCTCTGGCCGTCCTCGACGAGGTCGGCGAGCGAGAGTCGGAACGAGATGACGAAGTTCTCACCCGTCGCGGCGCGGATCCTGCGGACGATCTCCACGGCCAGCCGTCGTCGTCCCTCCGCGGAGCCGCCCCAGCGGTCGGTGCGCCTGTTGGTGCGAGGAGAGAGGAACTGGTTGATCAGGTAGCCCTCGCCGCCCATCACCTCGACCCCGTCGTACCCGGCTCGCTGGGCGAGCACCGCGCACCGTACGAACGCGTCGATCTGTCGTCGAACCCCGCGGTCGGAGAGAGCGCGAGCGCGGAAGGGTGTGATGGGAGCCTTGGTTGCCGATGCGGACACACTCAGCGGGTGGTATGCGTAGCGGCCCGCGTGCAGGATCTGCATCACGATCGCCGCTCCCTCGGCATGCACGGCGTCGGTGATGCGTCGATGTCGTCGCGCTTCGAGTCCGGTGGTGAGCTTGCCGGCGAACGGCAGCAACCAGCCCCTCCGGTTGGGCGCGTAGCCGCCGGTGACGATGAGCGCGACGCCACCGCGGGCACGTTCGGCGAAGTACGCGGCGAGTTTGCCGGTGTCGAACGCGCGATCCTCGAGGCCGGTGTGCATCGAGCCCATGACCACGCGGTTGCGCAGGGTGATCGGACCCAGGTTCAGCGGCGAGAGCAGGATCGGATACGGCGAGTCGGTCATGGTCGAGAAATGTGTCACAGATCCGTCGTGCGTGGGACGTAGGCTCTCCAGCATGTCCCACCCCGGCATGTCCCAGCCCGGCACTCCTGTCTCCGGCACCACGCATGCGAGTGTGGGTGTTGCCACCACCACACGCCAGGTCGCTGCCTGGGGGTTCTGGGACTGGGGATCGTCGGCGTTCAACGCGGTGATCCTGACGTTCGTGTTCTCGGTGTACCTCACCGACGCGGTCGGCGACGACCTTCCCGGCGCAATCTCGGCGAGCACCTGGTTCTCCTGGTCGGTGGGCCTGTCCGGGGTGGTGATCGCGGTGCTCGCGCCCATCTCGGGTCGACGGTCGGACGGATCCGGTCGCCGCAAGCGCTCGCTGCTGTTGCTGACCGCCGGGACCGTCGCGTCGATGGCGCTGCTGTTCTTCGTCCGCGACGATTACCACTACCTGTGGCTGGGTCTGGTGTTGCTGGCGGTGGGCACGATCGCCTTCGAGCTCGCGCAGGTGCCCTACACGGCGATGCTGCGTCAGGTCTCCACGCCGGACAACATCGGCCGGGTCTCCGGATTCGGTTGGGCGATGGGATATTTCGGCGGCATCGTGCTGCTGCTGACGTCGTACGTGGGGTTCATCGCCGGGGACGGCGACACCCGCGGGCTGCTGTCGGTCAGCACCGACGAAGGTCTGAACATCCGGCTGGTCGCGCTGCTGGCCGCAGTGTGGTTCGCCGCCTTCGCGATCCCGGTGTTCCTGGCCGTACCGGAGCTGCCTGCCACGGCCACGGCCGAACCGTCGCGCGGCATTCGGGCCGGCTACCGCGATCTGTGGAACGACCTGCGCGAGCTGTGGGACACCGACCGCCGCACCGTCTACTTCCTGATCTCGAGTGCGCTCTTTCGCGACGGTCTCGCCGGGGTGTTCACCTTCGGTGCGGTGTTGGCGGTGTCGGTGTACGGGATCAGCAGCTCCGACGTCCTGCTGTTCGGAGTGGCCGCGAACGTGGTGGCCGCGATCGGGGCCATCGCCGCCGGCCGCGTCGACGATCGGGTGGGTCCGAAGACCGTGATCGTGTGGTCGCTGAGCCTGATGATCGTGGCGGGTCTGGCGCTGCTGGTGGTGTCGGGTCCGGTGATGTTCTGGATCTTCGGGCTGATGCTGTGCGTGTTCGTCGGGCCGGCGCAGTCATCGGCGCGCACGTTCCTCACCCGCATCACCCCGCCGGGGCGCGAGGGGCAGATGTTCGGGCTGTACGCCACCGTCGGCCGGGCCGCGTCGTTCCTCGCGCCGAGCCTGTTCGGGCTGTTCGTCTTCCTCTTCGATGCCGATCGCGCAGGCATCATGGGCATCGTGTTGGTGCTGGCCCTGGGGCTCGCGGCGCTCGTTCGGGTGGCTGCGCCCGAGGGGGATCTCGCCCGCACCGAGTGAGACGGTCTGCGCGCAGATCAGCGCGAGGACGGCTTCCAGACCGACATGCCGAGCAGGATCAATCGCAGTTGCCGCTCGGCGCGTGAGATGACCGCGGCCTCGGCGTCGCTGCCCGGACGGGCCACGTCGAGCAGGTCCGCGACGGTGGCCAGCATGGTCGTCACGATCAGACCGGCCGCCATCTCGAGATCCTCGATCGGCCACTCCGTCAGCCCCGGCGTACGCGAGAGGTCGATGGTCAGTTCGCTGGCGAACAGTCGCAGTTCGGTGTCGATGGCGCGGCGTACCTCGGCGACGCCGCCGTCGCGCTCGCGGACGAGGAAACGAAATCGATCGACGTTGCTGCGGAGCTGACGGACCAGGATCGCCAGTGAGTCGCCGGCGTTGTTGATCGAAGGGGTTCGGCGCGCTTCGCGGAGCATGTGGCGCAGGGCGCGCATCGAGTCCTCTACGGCAGCGACGCCGAGGTCCTCCATGGACGCGAAGTGGCGGTAGAAGGCGGTCGGGACGAGTCCGGCGGCACGGGCGACCTCGCGGAGGCTGACGCTGGCGAAGCTGCGGTCGGCGGCCATCTCGAGCGTGACATCGATGAGGGACTGCCGAGTGCGCTCCTTGCGCTCTGCCCGGCTGACGGTATCGGCCACCTGGACAGTGTACGTCTGTGCTCGCTGTCGTCCCTGCACACGGGCCTCCTCCGGCCTGGTCGGTGTCGACGCGTTGTTCGGTTACATGCGCGCTCGCTGTTCGAAGACGGTCCTGGCCGACCGCGGGGTGAATGTGACGGGCATCTCTGGACGTGTCGCGCACAAATGGGTGTACGGTTGTGCACTGAAAGGTGATCACACGTCAACTCGACTCGGAGGTCGTCCATGGCACTGACAAGTCCACCCCGCCCCGCCGGTCGGCTGGCTCGCCTGATCGAGCTCGTCGAGACGATGACCGCTCCCCACCCGGTCGACACCTACCTCGAACTCGTCGACCCGATGCTGTCGCTGACCGACCTGCGCGCGGAGATCACCGCCGTCGACCGTCTCACCGACGACACCGTGACCCTCGAACTGCGGCCGTCTGCCCGCTGGCGAGGCTTCCGCGCAGGACAGTTCGTGCAGGTGGGAGTGGTGGTGAACGGAGTTCGTCACACGCGGTGCTTCTCCCCGGCCAACTCCGAGCACCGACGCGACGGCCGTATCGAACTGACCATCAAGGCTCATCGCTCCGGCGTCGTCGGCGGGCATCTGCGCCGGAACGCCGCCCCGGGACAGATCGTCTCGATCTCCCCTGCGGTCGGCACCTTCGTCCTCCCGCAGCCGCGCCCGCGGGACATCGTGCTGATCTCCGGAGGCAGCGGGATCACCCCGGTGATGTCGATGCTGCGCACGCTGGTCGACGAGACGCACACCGGTCGCATCGCTTTTCTGCACTACGCGTGCACTGAAAAGGACGTCGCGTACGGTGCCGAGCTGGCCGGTATTGCCGCCCGTGTCGACAACATCGACGTTCGCGTGGTCGCCACGGGAAGAACCGCCTCGCCGGCAGCGCCGGGTGAGCTACGCGGCCACTTCTCTGCCGAGCACCTCGACGCCGTCGCGCCGTGGGTCGACGGTGCACAGACGTACCTGTGCGGTCCACCTTCGCTGACAGCGGCCGTGCGGTCGGAGTTCGACCGTCGGGGCATGGCCGACACAGTGCACGTCGAGGCGTTCGGGCTACCCACCACAGCGGTCGACGCCGACGAGACGACCGGGTCGGTCACCTTCTCCGCGTCCGCGACCACCGTGGACAACTCCGGCGACACCCTGCTCGAGCAGGCCGAGTCGGCGGGCCTGACCCCGCAGTTCGGCTGCCGTATGGGCATCTGCCACACCTGCACCGCCACCAAGAAGCTCGGACGCACCCGCAACGTGCTGACCGGAGAGGTCGACGACCAACCGGACACCGCGATCCAGCCGTGCGTGAGCGTTGCCGTCGGCGACGTCGACCTCGAGCTCTGACCTTCCCCGACCACTTCCCGCCGTCTCACCGACCGCACCCACCACTAGGAGACCACCATGTTCGGCCTGCCTCTTCCCGGCCTGTCGCCGCTTCCGCTCCTGTCGTCACTGCCCCTGATCGGTCCCGCCCTCGTGCGCGGCCACACACGGCAGACCCCCGCCGCCACCCGTCCGACCCCGGTTCTCACCCGCGATCAGGTCGAGCAGCTCGGCAAGGCGCTCGACGAGTTGCGCGCACGCACCGTCGCCGAGCTCGGCGAGGCCGACCGCGACTACATCTACCGGATCATCGCTGCTCAGCGCGGGTTCGAGGTGGCCGGGCGACTGCTGATGTACGTGCCGTTCATTCCGCCGCTGTGGCTCGCCGGTGTCGGCGCGCTGGGCGTGTCGAAGATCCTCGACAACATGGAGATCGGCCACAACGTCATGCACGGCCAGTACGACTGGATGCGTGAGCCGAATCTGAACTCACGCACCTTCGAGTGGGACACCGCCTGCCCGGCGGACCAGTGGCGCCACTCCCACAACTACATGCACCACACCTACACCAACATCCTCGGCATGGACCGCGACATCGGCTACGGCGTGCTGCGGATGGATCGCGCGCAGAAGTGGAACCCGTACTACCTGGGCAACCCCGTGTGGGCCTTCGCGCTGATGATGCTGTTCGAATGGGGCGTCATGGCCCATGATCTCGAGGCGGAGAAGGTCATCGCGGGCGAGCGGTCCTGGGCCGAGGTCAAGCCGCTGATCAAGAGCTGGTGGCGCAAGGCCGGTCGTCAGGTGCTCAAGGACTACGTGGTCTTCCCGGCCCTGACCGGTCCGTTCTTCCTGTCCACGCTGATCGGCAACGCTTCCGCCAACGTCATCCGCAACATCTGGGCGTTCTCGATCATCTTCTGCGGGCACTTCCCCACAGGCGTGCAGACCTTCACCGAGGACGAGACCGCGCAGGAGACCCGTGGCGAGTGGTACGTCCGTCAGATGCTCGGATCGGCCAACATCGACGGCTCGGAGCTGTTCCACATCATGTCCGGCAACCTCTCGCACCAGATCGAGCACCACCTCTTCCCGGACGTGCCCGCCCACCGTTACCCCGAGATGGCGCCGGAGGTCAGGGCCCTGTGCGAGGAGTACGGGCTGCCCTACAACACCGGGGGGTTCTGGCACCAGATCGGCTCGGTGTGGGGCAAGATCTTCAGGTACGCGCTGCCCAACCGCTTCACCGGCGACGACGCCGAGATCGGCGTGATCATCGAGCGGACCCACACGGCAGCCTGAGAGGAACGGCCATGAGTGGTGGTGATGTGCCCGCGGGGTCAGGTCGATTCGAACGGACCAAGGACACGGTCCAGGAGATCACCGAGTCGACGGCCACCCATGTGGGCCGCATCGCGATGATCATCGCCGGGGCCGTCCGGGACGTCACCCGCGAGGTCGGTGACCTGATCACCGACGGCATCGAGATGCGTGAGGCCTCCACGCGTGCGAAGAGGCTCGCAGAGCGAGATGCCGATCCCGAGATTGCCGAGAGCCCCGATCGCTGACGTCGATCCGACAACGGTCGAGCAGGCCGTGGACGCTGCCCGTCGACTCGCTGGTGCGGGTCGACGGGCTGTTCTCGGTCTGGTGGGTCCTCCCGGTGCGGGCAAGAGCACGCTCGCGGCAGCGCTGGCTAACGCGCTGCCCGCCGTGGTGGTGGCGATGGACGGGTTCCACCTCGACGACTCCGAGCTGCGGCGTCTGGGTCGCCTGGATCGCAAGGGTGCGCCGGACACCTTCGACGTCGCCGGGTATCGCTGCCTGCTCGAACGGCTGCGCATCGACGCCGACGAGGTGGTCTACGCGCCGCGGTTCGACCGGGAGCGGGAACTGTCCGTCGGGTCCGCCGTCCCCGTCGATCGCTCGGTGCACCTGGTGATCACGGAGGGCAACTATCTGCTCCACGACGGCGACGGCTGGTCGGCCATCGCGCCCCTGCTCGATCAGGCGTGGTACCTCGACGTCGACGAGGACGTACGCACGTCACGACTGGTGGCACGCCATCGCTCGTTCGGTCGCAGCGCCGACGACGCCGCCCGGTGGGTCGACCGCGTCGACACCCCCAACGCCCGCCTCGTCTCCCGGACCGCCGAGCGCGCCGATCGCATCATCCGGCTGCGCTGAGGGGGAGACTGTGCGCGACGTCGCGCAGCCCGTGCCCGGGCCCCTCCACATCGCAATAGTTAGTATCGCGACATCGAGAGGGTTCGATCTGGAGATGGTGATGAGTAAGCGACCGGCGCGAGCGAGCGAGTTGCTCGAAGGAGCGATGCGTGCGTTCGCGCGTGGCGGCTACTCGGGCACCTCGACGACGGAGATCGCGAAGGAGATCGGGGTCTCTCAGCCGTATATCGTCAGCGCGTTCGGCGGCAAGGAGTCGCTCTTCATCGAAACCCACCGCCATGCCGGCGACAAGATCCTCGCGGCCTTCGCCTCCGCCGCGGCACCGTCCTTCGATCCGGCGGCGCTCGGTAGGGCGTACCGCACCCTCGTCCTGGAGGAGCCCGACGCGCTCCGGATGTACAACCATGGCTTCGCCGCCGCCCATCACCCGGCGATCGGCGTCGAGGTGCGGCGGCTGTTCGCGGAGATTTATCACATGCTCGCCGGCCTCGGCGCCGACCCGGTTCGCATCAGGGAGTTCATGGGTCGCGGGTTCGTCATCAACACCGTGCTGGCGATGGACCTGCCGCAGCATGCGGCGGAGCTCGGCCTCGGCGAGTTCCTCGGGGCCGTTCTGGAAATGTGACGTGCGCCGTCCGGCCGCCCCTCGAGCTTCGCAGGCGCACACCGGCCGGAGGTCGGCAGTGTGGTGGTGCCCCCGGCAGGATTCGAACCTGCGACCAAGGGATTAGAAGGCCCTTGCTCTATCCCCTGAGCTACGGAGGCCTGTGCGGCGGCAGAAGTCTACCCTGGTCAGCATGGTGACCAGCGCAGCTACCCCTCCGGTGGCGGGTTTGGCGGTACCCCCCTCCCGCCGCGGTACCGGTACCGCGGCAGTACTGGTGAGCGTCGGTGTGATCGCCGGTGTCGGGGCCGCGCTCGTCGTGTCGCTGTCGGCGTCGCAGGCTCTGGTACTGCTCGGAATCCCGGACCCCGGCCCGATCACCACCTACGGCGTGCCGGTCCTGCGGGCGGTCGGTGAGATCGCGGCGGTCATCGCGGTGGGGTCGATCCTGCTCGCAGCCTTCCTTGTTCCCCCGCAGGAGAACGGGGTTCTCGACGTCGACGGCTATCGGGCGCTGCGCTCGGCCTCGGTGGCCGCGGCGGTGTGGGCGGTGTGCGCGGCGCTGCTGGTGCCCCTCACCCTCGCCGACACCTCCGGCCAGCCCCTGTCGGTGGTCTTGCGGCCCGAGAACCTGTGGTCCGGCATTGCGCAGGTGGAACTCGCCGACGCGTGGCGGTGGACGGCCATCATCGCTGCCGTCACCGCCGTGGGCGCGCGCGCGGTGCTTCGATGGCGGTGGACCCCGCTGCTGCTCCTGGTCTCCATCCTGAGCCTGATGCCGCTGGCCGTCACCGGGCACTCGTCGGCCGGCGGTGCCCACGATCTGGCCACCAACAGCCTCGCGATCCACCTGGTCGCGGCGTCGCTGTGGGCGGGTGGGTTGTTCGCGCTGCTGGCCCATGCCCGACGGCGCGGCGCCCACACCGACGTCGCCGCCCGACGGTTCTCCGCGGTGGCCCTGGTGACGTTCGTGGCGATGGGGGCGAGCGGGATCATCAACGCTGCCGTCCGCGTCGGTCTTGCGGACCTGCTGACCACCACCTACGGGCGGCTGATCCTGGCGAAGACCGCCGCGCTGGTGATCCTCGGTGTGCTCGGCGCCGTCCATCGGCGGCGCTCGCTGCCCGCGCTGCGTGCGGACAACACCTCGCGGGCAGTGTTGGTTCGATTCGCCGGTGTGGAAGCGCTGGTCTTCGGAGCCACGGTCGGTCTGGCGGTCGGTCTCTCCCGCACGCCGCCGCCGGCCCCTGCCAACCTCGATCTGAGCATCACCGAGGTCGAACTCGGCTACAACCTGTCGGGACCACCCACCTTCTGGACCCTGATGACCGAGTGGCGTTTCGACCTCATCTTCGGCACTCTCGCGCTGGTTCTCGCGGCGCTGTACCTGGTCGGTGTGCGGCGGCTGCGTGTGCGCGGCGATTCGTGGCCGCTGGGCCGGACCGTGGCGTGGTTGCTCGGGTGCCTGGCGCTGTTGCTGGCAACGTCGTCGGGCATCGGTCGTTACTCCACGGCGATGTTCAGCGTGCACATGATCGGCCACATGATGCTCTCGATGCTCGCGCCGGTACTGCTCGCTCTCGGTGGTGCGGTGACCCTCGCGCTGCGGGTGTTCAAACCCGCCGGGCGGGGAGGGATACCCGGGCCGCGGGAGTGGCTGCTGGCCGCTCTGCACAGCTCGTTCTCGAAGTTCATCACGCATCCGCTCGTGGCCTCGGCGCTGTTCGTCGGCGGCTTCTACGCCCTCTACCTCGGTGGGATCTACGACAACGTGGTGGGCAGCCACGTTGCGCACGTGCTGATGAACCTGCACTTCCTGGCCAGCGGATACCTGTTCTACTGGGTGGTCATCGGCGTCGATCCCGCCCCGCGTGCGCTCACCCCGCCGGTCAAGCTCGCCATGGTGTTCGGGTCGCTGCCCTTCCACGCCTTCTTCGGTGTGACGCTGATGAGCACCGACACCGTGATGGGCGAGCGGTTCTTCCGAGGGCTCGCCCTGCCGTGGAACACCGATCTGCTCGCCGATCAGAAGCTCGGCGGCGGCATCGCCTGGGCCACCGGTGAGATCCCACTGGTTCTGGTGATGCTGGCGTTGCTGGTGCAGTGGTCCAGGGCCGACCGCAAGGCCGGTGTGCGCCTCGACCGCGCCGCCGAGCGTGACGACGACGCGGCCCTGGCCGCTCACAACGCCATGTTCGCCGAGCTGGCGCGCCGGGACGGCGTCGGCCGCTGATGGAGGTCACGCCGCCACGCGACCCGGCGCCCCTGGGTCGCGTGGTCGCGTTGTTCGCCCCGCATCGTGCGCGGGTGGGGTTGGTCAGCGTCATCATCGTGGTGAGCGCCATCGTCGCCCTGGGCTCGCCGCTGCTGCTGCGGGAGATGCTCGATCACGCGATCCCCGACGCCAACGTCGCCCTCGTCCTCGTCCTCGCGGGGTCGATGATCGCCATCGCCGTGGTCACGAGCGTGCTGGGCGTGGCGGTGTCGTGGTTGTCGAACTCCATCGGCCAGGCGCTCATGCACCGTCTGCGTGTCGATGTCTACACCCATCTGCAGCGGCAGTCGCTGGGGTTCTTCGCTCGCACGCGAACCGGGGACGTGCAGTCGCGTATCGCCAACGACATCGGCTCCATGCAGTCGGTGGTCACCAACACCGCCACCTCGATCGCTCAGAACGCGACCACGGTGGCCGCCACCGTGGTCGCACTCTTCCTTCTGGACTGGCGGTTGGCCCTGTTCTCGCTGGCGATCCTGCCGGTGTTCGTGCGCGTGTCCCGTCGGATCGGCGACGAGCGACGACGCATCTCCGTCGAGCGCCAGCAGTTGCTGAGCGAGCTGTCGGTGCAGGTGGAGGAATCGCTGTCGGTGAGCGGGATCCTGCTGAGCAAGACCACCGGCGCCTCCCGAGCGCTGGTGCACAGATTCTCGGCGGTCTCGGCCGAGGTGGCCGACGTGGAACTGCGCTCGCTGATGGCCGGTAAGTGGCGGATGGCCACGGTCTCGATCACCTTCGCCGCGATGCCGGCGCTGGTCTACGGGTTCGCGGGCATCACCATCGGAAACGGTAACTCCATCACCGTGGGCACCCTCGTGGCATTCACCACGCTGCAGGCGCAGATGTTCCGCCCCACGGTGGCACTGCTCAACACCGGTGTGGAGGTGCAGAGTTCGCTGGCACTGTTCGGCCGCGTCTTCGAGTACCTCGATCTGCCCGTCGACGTCGACGATCCCGTCGCGGCACATCACATGCCGCGAGTGCGCGGTGAGTTGGCGTTCCGGGACGTGGGCTTCCGGTACCCCGGCGCCACCGCCGACACCCTGCACGGCATCGACGTGAGCATCCCGGCCGGACACACGATGGCCCTGGTCGGCGAAACGGGTTCCGGCAAGACCACTCTCGGCTACCTCGCGGCCCGCCTGTACGACCCGACCGCGGGCGCGGTGACCATCGACGGGGTCGATCTGCGGCAGATGACGTTGGCGGACGTCGCGGCCGCGGTCGGGGTGGTCTCGCAGGAGACGTACCTCTTCCACGACACCGTGCGCGAGAACCTGCGCTTCGCCCGACCGGAGGCGACGGACGCCGAGATCGTCGACGCCGCACGTACCGCCCAGATCCACGACGTGATCGCCGGCCTCGACGCGGGGTACGACACGGTGGTGGGCGAGCGGGGGTTCCGGTTCTCGGGCGGGGAGAAGCAGCGAATCGCCATCGCGCGCACCGTGCTTCGCAATCCGCCGATCCTGGTTCTCGACGAGGCCACCAGCGCTCTGGACAATGCCACCGAGCGGGCGCTGCAGCAGGCTCTGGACTCCCTCATGACCGGGCGAACCACTGTGGTTGTCGCACATCGTCTCTCGACCGTTCGGCACGCCGACCTCATCGTGGTGCTCGACCGTGGGCGCATCGTCGAGTCCGGCAGTCACGAGGCTCTGGTGGCCGCGCACGGGCGCTACGCGGCGTTGCTCGACGCGTCGTTGGCGTCCGAATCGGCCTGACGGCCCCGCAGTGATGCACACGCCGCGGGCGCGCGCAAGGGCCTGTGGATCGGCGAACCGTCCTGTCCACAGCGGGGATCGGGCTTCGGAGCCGGTGTCGCCGCGGGGGAGTAGTTCTTGCCTCGAGCGGGTCGACACCGGGTCGCGCCCGCCGGAACGAGACGAGGCACAGATGTACGAGTCCTACATGACCGTGGTGGGTACCGTGATCACCGATCCCATCAAGCGCTCCACCCCCAGCGGCGACGCGGTGCTGAGCTTCCGTATCGCGTCGAATTCGCGGCGTTTCGATCGCGAACTCGACGACTGGGTCGACGCCGGCACGCTCTACGCGACGGTCAGTTGCTGGCGCAAACTGGTCTCCGGGGTCGGGTTCTCGCTGATGAAGGGCGACCCGGTGATCGTGCACGGCGTCGCGCGCACCAACGAGTACGTCACCAAGGACAACATCTCGCGGGCGGATCTGGAACTGCGGGCCACCGCGGTCGGTCCCGACCTCTCGCGCTGCGTCGCCTCGATCGACCGTCCGCGGCTGCGCGCGGCCGTCGAGCCGACCGACGCTGGGTCGGGATCGGCCGACCTCGACCAGCGGGTCGAAGGGCTCGGGGTCGACGGGCTCGGGGTCGACGGGCTCGGGGTGGACGAGGTCGAGATCGCGGAGGGTGCACCGGTGTGACCGGTGGCGGTCGGGGCGCTGCCCGGGCGTTGTCGGGGGGTGCCCGCTCGCCCCGGTAGACTCGCCCCGACCGAGCCTGCGCCGATTCGAGAGGGACTCGTGGCCGAATTCATCTACACCATGAAGAAGGTGCGCAAGGCGCACGGCGACAAAGTGATTCTCGACGACGTCACGATGAGCTTCCTGCCGGGAGCGAAGATCGGCGTGGTCGGGCCCAACGGCGCCGGTAAGTCCTCGATCCTGAAGATCATGGCCGGGATCGATCAGCCGGGCAACGGCGAGGCGTTCCTCGCGCAGGGCGCCACCGTCGGCATCCTCATGCAGGAGCCCGAGCTCGACGAGAACAAGACGGTCCGGGAGAACGTCGAGGACGGCCTCGGCGAGACCATGGTGCAGCTCAAGCGGTACAACGAGATCGCCGAACTGATGGCCACCGACTACTCCGATGCGCTGATGGAGGAAATGGGTGAGCTGCAGGAGAAGCTGGACCACGCCGATGCGTGGGAGGTCGATTCCCAGCTCGAGCAGGCCATGGACGCGCTGCGCTGCCCGCCGCCGGACGAGGGCGTCACCCACCTCTCCGGTGGCGAGAAGCGACGCGTCGCGCTGTGCAAGCTGCTGCTGAGCAAGCCCGATCTGCTTCTGCTGGACGAGCCCACGAACCACCTCGATGCGGAGTCGGTGCTGTGGCTCGAACAGCACCTGGCCTCCTACTCCGGCGCGATCCTGGCCGTCACCCACGACCGGTACTTCCTCGACCACGTCGCGCAGTGGATCTGTGAGGTCGACCGTGGTCGGCTCTACCCCTACGAGGGCAACTACTCGACGTACCTGGAGAAGAAGGCCGAACGCCTCGAGGTGCAGGGCAAGAAGGATCAGAAGCTGCAGAAGCGCCTCAAGGACGAGCTCGCCTGGGTGCGTTCGGGTGCCAAGGCGCGTCAGGCCAAGAACAAGGCACGCCTGGACCGCTACGACGAGATGGTCACCGAGGCGGAGAAGACCCGCAAGCTCGATTTCGACGAGATCCAGATCCCCACGCCGCCGCGCCTGGGCGACGTGGTGGTCGAGGTCAAGAACCTCGACAAGGGATTCGACGGGCGGGTGCTGATCAAGGACCTGTCGTTCACTCTGCCGCGCAACGGCATCGTCGGTGTGATCGGCCCCAACGGCGTCGGAAAGACCACGCTGTTCAAGACCATCGTCGGGCTCGAGGAGCCGGACGGCGGTGAGGTGCGGATCGGTCAGACCGTCAAGCTCAGCTACGTCGATCAGAACCGAAGCGGTATCGACCCGAAGAAGACGGTGTGGGAGACGGTCTCCGACGGGCTCGACTTCATCACCGTCGGCACGCAGGAGTTCCCCTCGCGCGCCTACATCAGCTCGTTCGGGTTCAAGGGTCACGATCAGCAGAAGCCGGCCGGGGTGCTCTCCGGCGGCGAGCGCAACCGTCTGAACCTGGCGATGACGCTCAAGCAGGGCGGCAATCTGATCCTGCTCGACGAGCCCACCAACGACCTCGACGTCGAAACCCTCGGCTCGCTCGAGAATGCGCTCGAGGAGTTCCCCGGCTGTGCTGTGGTGATCTCGCACGATCGTTGGTTCCTCGATCGCACCTGCACCCACATCCTGGCCTGGGAGGGTGGATTCGGCGACAACGAGGCCGCCTGGTACTGGTTCGAGGGCAACTTCGAGGGCTACGAGAAGAACAAGGTCGAGCGGCTCGGCCCCGATGCCGCCCGCCCGCACCGCGTCACGCACCGCAAGCTCACGCGGGACTGAGCGTGGCGGGCAAGGTGTTCACCTCGACCATCGCCGTGCGGTGGGGCGACTCCGATCGGCTCGGGCACGTCAACAACGTGCAATTCGCCGAGTACGCGCAGGAGGCGCGTGTGCAGTTCCTCATGAGTCTGTACACCGAGGCCGAACTCGACGCCGCCCGCACCGGGACAACCCTCGGATCGACCGGCGCGTCGGTGATGCGCACGCTCGACATCGAGTTCCTGCTCCCCATCACCGACGCGTCGGGTCCGATCGAGGTCGACACCTCGGTGACCCGGGTGGGCAACTCGTCGGTGGCATTGGCTCAGGAGTTCCGAGACGTGGCGGGCCGGGTGTGCGCACGGGTGCAGTCGGTCATGGTCGGTTTCGAACCGGCCACCGAATCGTCGCGCCCATGGACAGAGGTGGAACGGCGTATGTTCTCGAGCTACGTTCCCGCGTCGGCCTGACGGGCGCGGCTACCCTCGAGCCCATGCGCGTGTCCGAGGTATCCGTTCTGCCCGCAGTCGCCTCCGCGATCCCCGAGACGGTCGGGTCCCGCACCCGAACTGCGATCCTCGACGACCTGAGCGCCCTCTCCGCCGACCGCGTGCCGGGCACCGCCCGGATCGCCGTCCGCCGCCCCGACCGCGACGGATTCGCCGCCGTGCAGGTGGTGACCGACGACATGATGGGTCTGGTCGACGCGGTGACCGCCCTGATGGGAGCCCTGCACGCCGACGTGGTCGATCTCGTTCACCCGGTTGTCGAGGTGGTGCGCGCAGGCCGGGGCGCACCGATCGAGGTGGCAGCTGCCGGTGCCCGGGGCGGTTCGCCGGAATCGTGGATCCACATCGCCCTGCGGACCGGGACGCCCGCCGCCGTGTTCGACGCGATCGAAACTGAACTGCCGACGGTGCTCGGGCTCGTGCGCCGCGTCGACGGGGACGCCGACGCCATGTCACGGGCCCGCGAAGGGGTTGCCGCCACCGTGGCCGACCCGGACGTCGCGGCGTTGCTGCGGTGGCTGTCGGCGGAGAGGTTCCGGCTCCTCGGCTACCGCTGCCGAGGTGCCGGCGTGCACCCGTCGGCGCTCGGGATCGACCGCGACACGCCCACCGACGGCGGCCGGAGCCCCGACAGCGAGGGTTCCGGCAGCGAGGGTTCCGGCAGCGAGGCCACCTTCGAACTCGAGCAGACACCGCTGGCCACGCAGGTCCTGCGGACGCGGGTGCCGTACGTACTCGTCGTTCGTGAGCGCGGGACCGACGGCGTCGCCGGTCTCGAACACCGCTTCACCGGACTGTTCACCGACGCGGCACTGACCACCGATGTCATGAGCGTCCCGGTGGCGGGGGAGCGGGTGCGGGCCGCCATCATCGGCGCCGGTCACACCCTCGACTCCCACACCGGCATGTCGATGGCCACGACCGCACGCGCCTTCCCCCTGCCGGAGCTGCTCTCGGTGGATTCGGCGGCTCTCGGCGCGGCCCTCGCAGCGGTCGATGCGCTGGGGGTTCGGCGCGAGGTCGTGCTGTTCCTGCGCCCGGACCCGGAGGGCCGCTACGTCTCGGCCATCGTGTTCCTCCCGCGCGGGGGCTACAGCACCCGAGTGGTCGATCGGGCCGGCGAGATCCTGCGTGAGGCCTACGGCGGTGAGAGCGTCGACGTGGCCGCCCGCGTCTCGGAGAGCCCGGTGGCGTCGGTGTCGTTCGTGATCCGACTCCACCAGCCGCGCCCCGGCGAGCTGGACACCTCGGAGGCGATGCGCGGGCGCCTGCAGGCGTCGATCGCCGCGGCGACGCGCACGTGGGAGGACGGTCTGCTCGAGGAGGCCCAGCGCAGCGCCGGTTCGGTGGAGGAGCTGATGAGCTCGGCCGAGTCCCTGCCCGACTCGTACAAGGAGGATTTCGGGGCACAGCGGGCGGTGGCCGACCTCGCGCGGGTGCGCTCGATGACGGCGGGGACCGTTGACACGGTGCTCTATCGTGCGGCGGGCGATCCCGTCGAGCGGTGGCGATTCTCGCTCTACGCCACCGGTGTGGAGATCTCGCTCGGTCAGGTGCTCCCGGTGCTGCAGAGCTTCGGCGTGCAGGTCATCGACGAGCGGCCCTACGAACTGCCTCTTCCCGGCGGCGGGATGTGCCGCCTCTACGATTTCGGGTTGCTGGTGACCCCGGATGTTCTCGCCGGCTCGGTGGCCGAGCAGGTTGCGCAGGAGTTGCTCGGTGCCGAGATCACCGGTCCGGGTCCGGGCGCACGCCGGGTCACCGACGCGTTCGAGGCGCTCTGGCGCGGTGAGGCCGAGGCGGACCGGTTCAACGAACTGATCCTGCGGGCGGGGCTGCACTGGCGCGAGGTGCTGGTGCTGCGGGCGTACGCGAAGTTCCTGCGCCAGGCGGGGTTCACCTACAGCCAGCACACCATCGAGTCGGTGCTCATCGCCGACCCGCGAGCGGCCGGGCTGCTCGCAACACTGTTCGCCGCGCTGTTCGATCCGGACGCCGCCGACGCGCGGCGCGCCGCCGACTGCGACGCCGAACTGGTCGCGATTCTCGATCGGGTGGTCAGCCTCGACACCGATCGCATTCTGCGCGCCCTGCTGTCGTTGGTGCGTGCGACGGTGCGCACCAACCACTACGTGCTGGTGGACGGTTCGCCGCGACCGATGCTCTCGCTCAAGCTCGATTCGCGCCGCATCGAGGAAATCCCGGATCCACGACCGTATTTCGAGATCTTCGTCTACTCCCCGCGGCTCGAGGGTGTGCACCTGCGGTTCGGGCCCATCGCCCGCGGTGGGCTGCGATGGTCCGATCGCCGCGAGGATTTCCGCACCGAGGTTCTGGGATTGGCCAAGGCGCAGATGGTCAAGAACGCCGTCATCGTGCCCGTCGGCGCCAAGGGAGGGTTTGTGGTGAAGAACTCGCCGCAGCCCACCGGCGACGCGGGCGTCGACCGTGCCGCCGCCTTCGCCGAGGGGCAGGAGTGCTACCGATGGTTCGTGCGGGGCCTGCTCGATGTCACCGACAACCTCGACCGTGCCACCGGTGCCGTGCTCGCGCCTGCACGCGTCGTGCGCCGCGACGGCGACGACACCTATCTCGTGGTGGCCGCCGACAAGGGCACCGCGTCGTTCTCCGACATTGCGAATTCCGTTGCGGCCGAATACGACTTCTGGCTCGGCGATGCGTTCGCCTCGGGCGGTTCGGTGGGCTACGACCACAAGGCCATGGGCATCACGGCTCGCGGGGCGTGGGTGAGCGTGACCCGGCACTTCCGCGAACTGGGCCTGGACCCGGCCGTCGACGAGATCACGGTGGTCGGTGTCGGCGACATGAGCGGCGACGTCTTCGGCAACGGGATGCTGCTCAGCGATCGGTTGAAGGTGGTGGCCGCCTTCGATCACCGGCACATCTTCCTCGACCCGGACCCGGATCCGGCGCGTTCGTTCGCCGAGCGGACGCGCATGTTCGCGTTGCCGCGGTCGTCGTGGGCCGACTACGACGCCTCGGTGATCAGCGCGGGCGGTGGGGTGTGGGAGCGCACGCGCAAGTCGATCCCGGTGAGCTCCCGGGCGCGTGAGGTGCTCGGTATCGACAGCGACGCGGGGGCGCAGGAGACGATCGAGCTGTCCCCGGACGCGATGATCACCGCGATCCTGCTGGCACCGGCCGACCTGCTGTGGAACGGAGGCATCGGCACCTACGTCAAGGCCAGGTCCGAAGCCCACGCCGACGTGGGGGACAAGGCCAACGACGCGGTGCGGGTCGACGCAGCCGATCTGCGCGTGCGCGTGGTCGGTGAGGGCGGCAACCTCGGGCTCACCCAGGCCGGCCGGATCGAGTTCGCCCGCGCGGGCGGGCGCATCAACACCGACGCCGTCGACAACTCCGCCGGAGTGGACTGCTCCGACCACGAGGTCAACATCAAGATCCTCCTCGACACCGCGGTTGCCGCGGGCGAGCTGAGCGTCGGCGAGCGCGGGGAGCTGTTGGCGTCGATGACCGACGAGGTTGCCGCACTGGTGTTGGCGGACAACACCGCTCAGAACGAGGTTTTGGGCACCTCCCGCGCCGACGCGGTGGATCTGATGAACGTGCACGCACGGTTGATGACGGATCTGGTGGAGCGGGTGGGCCTGGACCGCAAGCTCGAGGCGCTGCCGTCGAAACACGAGGCGGCTCGCCGCATCAAGTACCAGGAGGGGCTCAGCTCGCCCGAGCTGGCCACGGTGATGGCGCACGTGAAGCTGGCGCTCGAGCACGATCTGGCCGAGACCGACCTCCCGGATTCGGACTCGTTCGTCGGTGAGGTCACCGAGTACTTCCCGGTGCCGCTGCGGGAGCGGTTCGGATCGTTCATCGCCGCCCATCCGCTGCGTCGGGCGATCGTTGCGACCTCACTGGCCAACCGGGTGATCGATCAGGCCGGCATCACCTACGCGTTCCGCCTCGGCGAGGACTCCGGTGTCACTGCAACCGACGCGGTGCGCGCCTTCACGGCCACGACGGCCATCTTCGGTCTGCCGACGGCGTGGCAGACGATCGCCTCGACCGAGATGCCCACGGCGGCATCCGATCTGCTGGTGCTCGAATCGCGTCGGCTCCTCGATCGCGGATCGCGCTGGCTCCTGGCCAACCGCCCGCAGCCGGTGGCGGTACGGGCCGAGATCGCCCGGTTCGGCGAGCGCATCGCCCGCCTCGAACCGCAGGTGCCGGGGTGGCTGGGCAGCCGCCGCATCGAGCGGGCCGCGCTGCGGGCGCGCTCGGCCATCGACGCCGGCGCGCCGGTGGACCTGGCACTGCGGGTACACGGGCTGCTCGACCGCTTCTGCCTGCTCGACATCATCGAGGCCGCGGACATGAGCGATCATCGGGACGCCGAGGTGGCCGAACTGTACTTCCGACTCGACGATCTTCTGGGCGTCGACCGGCTCCTGACTGCGGTGTCGCGTCTCGAACGCGGCGATCGCTGGCATTCGCTCGCGCGGCTGGCGTTGCGCGACGACCTGTACGCGTCGCTGCGCGCTCTGACCCTCGACGTCCTCCACGGTGGCGAGCCCGGCGAGAGCGCGAGCGAGATGATCGAGGACTGGGAGAGCAGCAACTCCTCACGGCTGCGTCGGGCGCGAACGATCCTCGCCGACATCGACGCCGAGCCCGACCTCGATCTGGCGACGCTGTCGGTCGCCGCGGGTCAGGTGCGAAGTATGGTGCGGGTCACGGGTACTCGATCGGAAGGATCGCCATGACGGCCTCGGGGAACGACCGCGTCGGATTCCACACACCGGTCACGGTGCGGTGGTCGGACATGGACGTCTACCACCACATCAATCACGCGCGAATGGTGACGATTCTCGAGGAGGCCCGTATCCCGTGGTTGCTGGCCGACGGGCGGCCCACGGTGACCCTGCGCAACAGCGCGGTCATCGCCGATCTGCACGTGCGTTATCGCGGTCAGCTTCGTCACTCCGACGCGCCCCTGGACGTGTTCATGTGGACCGAGAAGTTGCGCGCAGTGGACTTCACGATCGGCTACGAGGTGCGCGGGCGCGGCGTCCCGATGACCGAGCCGCCCGCCATCTCCGCGACCACCCAGGTGGCGGCGTTCGACATCGACACCCAGCGCCTGCGTCGGCTCAGCGATGCCGAGCGTGACTACCTGGCGAGCTGGTTGCCGAACTCGTGACCTCCGGATCGGATGAACGCGTGCTCTCCCTGCGATCACCCGCCGATCGCGACGACCTGGCCACCTTCCTCGGCCGCGCCCTGCGCCTCGATCCCGCGGTGGTGGTGCGACTGCGCGAGCGGGGGGACGACCGGGTCGAAGTGTGGACCACGACGGGGTTCGACGTACTCGCCACCCGTGTGCTTCTCGGCCGGGTGAGCCCGACCGACGCCACGGCTGCAGCCGACGCGCTGCTCGCCGACGCCACGCGGGAGTCGACGGGTAGCAGTGCCGGGCCGGGTCACCGGGTCGGACTGGGATACAGCGTGGACTCGTCGTGGCGGGCGTTTCTGCCCCCGACAGACGGGTTCGAGCACGTCGACGACGTTCCGGTGGCCGTGGTGGCCGACCTGGCTCGTCGCGGGGCCGACCTGGCGTCCGCGGCCGGATCGCGTCACGGACCGCCGGCGTCGCTTCTGGATCAGTCGGTGATCGAGGTCAGCGGCGACTCCGGGACGGGGACGGTCGCGGTTCCGATGAGGATGGTGCTGGCTCTGACGGCCATGGCGTTCGCGCCCGAGTCCGACGGGGACGTGGTGCGGGTGCGCGCCACTCGCACCTGGGTTCGGCTCGACGCCCGATTCGGATCGGTTGCCCGCGCTCGGGGTGCGGGCCTGTCGCTGTCGGTGCAGCCCCGCTGATTCGAGGCCATCCATACGGCTGTCACACCATCCACACGGCACTGTTCGGGCCGAGTTGGCCGTCGACCACCGGGCTGCTGGCCAGGAGCACCGCGCCCGGGGGCAGGGCGATGGGTCGGTTGGTGGTGTTGAGCGCGCAGATCAGCCCGCCGCGGGTGCGGTAGGCCAGGCAGCCAGGCGGGCTGCCGTACCAGTCGAGGCGCGAGGAATCGAATTCAGGTCGGTGCGAGCGCATCTCGATGGCCGAGCGGTAGAGGTTCAGAATGGATCCGATGTCCTCGAGTTGATTCTCGACCGTGCGGTCCACCCAGTCCGGTGGGATCGGGAGCCAGGTGGTGGGAGCTGGTCCGAACCCGAACGGTGGGGTTCGACCCTCCCAGGGCAGCGGCACCCGTGCCCCGTCGCGGCCACGGTCGGTGTGTCCTGAGCGCTCCCATATCGGGTCCTGCAGCGCCCACTCCGGAAGGTCGACGTTCGGTAGGCCCAGTTCGGCTCCGTTGTAGATGAAGACGACCCCGGGCAGTCCCAGTAGGAACAGCGCCATCGCCCGTGCCCGTGCCAGCCCCACTGCGCCGTCGCCGTACCGGGTGACCTCGCGAACCAGATCGTGGTTGGACAGGGTCCACGCCGGCGCTCCGCCCACGTCGGTGATCGAGGCGAAGGCAGTGTCGACGGCATCGCGCAGGGCGCTCGCATCGAACGGTGTCGTGGCCAGTCGGTGGTCGATGCACAGCATCAACTCGTCCGGGCGCAGATATCGGCCGATACGCTCGCCCTCGTGCACTCGGATCTCACCGATCGTGACGGCGTCCGGGTACTCGTCGACGATCCGTCGAATCCACTGGTGGATCCGGTGGACGGCGGGCTGGTCGAACCGGGGGTCTTGCCGGGTGGGGTCGGCGTCGGGGAGGTCGGCGGGTTTGGCCATCGCGTCGGCGAGGATGATCCGGAGCCCGTCGACACCGCGGTTCAACCAGAATCGGACGGTCCGCGCGAGGTCGTCGGCAACATCGGGGTTGTCCCAGTTCAGATCGGGTTGCTCGCGGGCGAACAGGTGCAGGTACCACTGCCCCGCCGTCCCGTCCGCGTCGATCACTCTGGTCCACGCGGGACCACCGAACATGCTGACCCAGTTGTTCGGTGGGTCGCCGCCGCCTCTGCCGTCGCGGAAGATGTAGCGGGCGCGCTCGGTGCTGCCCGGTGCCGACCGCAGCGCTGCTCGGAACCACTCGTGCTGATCGCTGGTGTGGTTCGGGATCAGATCCACGGCCACGCGGATCGAACGCGAGTGGGCTTCGGCGACGAGGGCGTCGAACACCTCGAGCGAGCCGAGGATCGGATCGATCTCGCGTGGATCGGCGACGTCGAAACCGTGGTCGACCATCGGTGATCGCATGATCGGTCCGAGCGAGACCGCGTTCACCCCGAGCAGTTCCAGGTAGCCGAGTTTCTCGCGTACGCCACCGAGATCGCCCACCCCGTCACCGTTCGAGTCGGCGAACGAGCGTGGATGGATCTGATAGAAGACGGCATGTCGCCACCACGATCGGGGCTCGGCGTCGCTGGACGGCGGTTCGGTGAATCCGGGTTCCGCCGCAGACGAGGTCATAAGCGACATAGTGCCAAATCCGGGTGTTCGGGCACCGGTGACGGATCCCGACGTGCAGCGGCTTGTACACCGTTGCCTACCAAAATCCGGTTTCGTCGTGTACTTTCAGCACAGGACCCATGGAAAAGTAAAGGAAAGCCTGTGACCAGTCTTGCTTTCGAGTCGGTTCGCCTCGACGATGTAGTTCTCACCGATGCCCCCATCGAGCCGTCGTGGATCGTCGCCGGCTCCCCTGTGGCCCGCAGTGGTCAGTGGTCGCAGTCTCTCGACAACAGCACCTCCACATGGGTGTGGGACTGCACCGCAGGAACCTTCAACTGGTACTTCCGCTGGGACGAGACCATCCAGATCATCGAGGGTGAGGTGGAGGTGACCGGGGAGAACGGCGAGGTCCGCGTCCTTCGCCCCGGCGACGCCGCGCTGTTCCGCGCCGGCACCTGGGCGCAGTGGCACATCCCGAACTACGTGCGCAAGCACGCCATCCTTCGCCCGCACCTGCCGCGCTCGCTGTGGTTCGTCTACCGCATCCTCAACAAGTTCTCCACGCGTCGCGCGCCCAGCTCGCTGGGCTGAACCGTCCCACGCACAGCGGCGAGCAAATCCTCACAGCGGTGAGTTGACCATCGACGCTGCCGCCATCTCCATGTAGTCCACCAGCATCTTCCGGTGCTCGGGACCCATAGTGGCGTCGTCGATGGAGTCGATCGCGGTGTGCATACAGCGCAACCAGGCGTCCCGTTCGAGCGGCCCGATCCGGTACGGGGAGTGCCTCATTCGTAGCCGCGGGTGGCCGCGCTCGTCGGAATAGGTGCGCGGTCCCCCCCAGTACTGCTCGAGGAACATGCGCATCCGCCGTTCGGCCGGACCGAGGTCCGCCTCGGGGTAGAGCGGTCGCACCACCTCGTCCTTGGCCACCTCCTCGTAGAAGCGCGCGGTCAGAGCGGCGAACGTCGACGCGCCGCCCACGGCGTCGTAGAAGCTCGTCTCGGTCGACATGCACTCCACCCTACGACGCGCAGGAGCCCGAGCCGGATCCGCCGGGTGATACCCGACGTTCACCACGGCGCCTCGCCTCGGAAGGCACAATGGACGTGCGCACAGGCAGCATTCGTGGTGCACTGGCACCAGTCTTCTGCTCGACAGCACACCCGCTGCACGTCGGCATTGCCACAACCAGTGGTACCGGCCGCCGTGCCATCCGTAACTGGAGGTGGCATGAAGAATCACGGCCACAGGCATCGACAACCCGGGTCGACCGTCGTCGATCCGCCCCGACCCTCCTCCGCCGTGAGTCTTCGAGCCGTGCCCGATCCGGCGCCCACCCCTGCGACCCCCACCGAACACACCTCGAGCTGGTCGTCGCGCAGAGTGC
This sequence comes from Rhodococcus sp. AZ1, assembly GCF_054979605.1. Taxonomy (NCBI): domain Bacteria; kingdom Bacillati; phylum Actinomycetota; class Actinomycetes; order Mycobacteriales; family Nocardiaceae; genus Rhodococcus; species Rhodococcus sp. AZ1. Next base: position 236,877 of record NZ_JBUEQF010000005.1, on the reverse strand, counting down.
TCCTGCTCAATGCCACGTACGAGCCGCTGACGGCCCTACCCATGCGCCGCGCTGTCGTGTTGCTGGTGTGCGAGAAGGCGGTCGTGGTGCACGAAGGTGACGACGGCGCGGTGGTGCGATCGGCGGGCCTGGCCCTGGACATCCCGTCGGTGATCCGGCTGCGGACCTACGTGCGAGTGCCCTACCGCGCGCGCATCCCCCTCACCCGCGCGGCGTTGATGCACCGCGATCGGTTCCGGTGTGCGTACTGCGGCGCCAAGGCGGAAACCATCGACCACGTGGTTCCGCGCAGTCGCGGCGGTGGCCACTCGTGGGAGAACTGTGTCGCGTCGTGCGCACCGTGCAACCACCGCAAGGCGGACCGGATGCTCAGTGAACTGGGCTGGACTCTGCGCACCACGCCCGTCCCACCCAGCGGCCCGCACTGGCGTCTGCTGGCCACCACCAAGGAACTCGACCCCACCTGGCTGCAGTACCTCGGCGAGGGCGCTGCCTGAGCCGACCGGTGCATCTGCGGCCTGGCTGCCGACCGTCCCGGTGATCGGTTACGGTTGTCGCGTGAGCATCATCGAGACTGCGTTGATCTATGCGGCCATCCCGCTGCTGGTTTTCGTCGTTATCGCGGCACTGACGATGCAGCGGAAGCGATTCAACAACCCACCGCCGCCGCGTTACCGGGCCGGTGACCCGTGGGATCGCCCGCCGTACCTGTGGACGGCCACCGACGAGATCATCGGTGATCCCCACGCAGCCCACCACGACCCGCACGCCGAGGTGTCCGCGGCGTCCAGCGATCTGATCGGAGGCCGCGCCAGTGGCAGGTTCTGAGCTCGTCATCAACTCCGACGGCACCGAGGTCGACACCACCGCCGCGGCGGCTCCTGCGCTGCGCGAGGGGCACGTGGTCACCTACAGCGGTCGCGTGTCCGGTGTGCACCAGATCGGCACCGCCAACCCGGACGAGCCGCCGTTCACGCGCACCGAGCTGGTGCAGCTCGATCGCGCGCTGACCACCGCGACGCGCTACACCGGCATCCGGTTCACCGTCTACCTCGGTGATCTGGGCACCGACACCCGCGCGGGTGTCGAGGAACTCTTCCCCACCACCCCCGAGGCGGAGAACTCCGTCCTCATTGCGGTCTCGCCGAACGAGCGCGCAATCGAGATCCTGGTCGGCAAGCAGGCGTCGGCACTGGTGGACGACGAGCTCGCGCGCCTCGGAGTCACCGCGGCGACCGGTGCGTTCGCCGAGGGCAACATCATCGACGGCTTCGTCGCGGCGATTCGTGTGATCAGCAACGCCGTGATGACGTCCATCGCGCCCTGACCCTGCTCGCGCCCTGACCCTGCTCGCGCCCTGACCCTGCTCGCGCCCTGACCCTGCTCGGGCCCTGATCCGGGCGCCTCACCCGCGTTCGACGGCGTCCGCGGCCGCTGCCAGCGCCGCGGCCGGGGGCACCATTCGTGCCGCGAGGGCGCGCGCCGCGTCCGCGGTCGCGTCGTCGAGAACCACCGCCAGCCCGTCCCGAAGTCGCTGCGCGGACACCGAGGATGCCGACAAGGTCGCGCCCACCCCGATCCGGGTCACCTGCGCTCCCCACTGCGGTTGATCGGCGCCCACCGAGCACACCAGGGTGGGCAACCCGGCGCGCAGCGACGCCGCCGTGGTGCCGGCCCCGCCATGATGGATCGCGGCGCGGCACAGCGGCAGGATCTCCGAGTGCCGCATCGGACCGGCGACGTACACGTGGGGGTTGTCAGGATCGACGCCCGTGACCGCGGGGCGTCGGCCCAGCAGCACGCGCACACCCAGTTCTGCGGTCACGGACATGATCGCCCCGAGAACCGCCTCGGGATCCTTCAGCGGGGCACTGCCGAACGAGACGAAGATCGGCGGTTCGCCGTCGCTGATCCACGACCGCAGATCGCCGTCGTCGGAGCGGGTCTCGGAGAGCGCATCGCGCGCGGAGTCCGGTATGTCGACGAACCCCACGATCGGGCGATCTGCGCCCCACTCGTCCTCGAGGCCGGGGAACAGGGCAGCGTCGTACGCCTGGATCTGCGTGACCGATGCGCGCTCGAGACGGACCGGGAGGCGGGCGTCGGCCGGGTCGAGGCCCAGCGATGCGCGGAACCTGTTCTCCGAGCCGCGGAGCGCGAGCCACGTGGTCTGATCGGCCAGCCGCCATGCCCCGCGCACCAGCGGCGCCGGGAATCGGCGCACCGAGGCCAACGGCGCGATGACCCCGTTCTCCGACACCGGGCAGAAGCGCATCGTCGCCATCGGCACCTCGTACCGTTCGCTCAGCGCCAGCACCCGATCCTGGCCCAGAGGCCCGGAGACGAGGGCGTCGAGTTCACCGCGCTCGGCCGCTGCTGCCGCCACCGCCGTGATGTCCTCGTCGAACCGGCGGAACCCCTCGGCCATCTGCTCCTTCAGCAACGCGGCCTTGCGGAGCGGGTTGCGAGTGTTCATCGCCTCGCGAGTGCGTCCGGTCTCGAAGTGCGCCTCGCTGTCGGCCGATATCGGGTGCGCCGCGATGCCGAAGCCGGTGACGAAATCCACGTAGTTCGGCGGCACCGCCATCGTGACGGCGTGCCCTCGCCCACGAAGTTCGAGGGCGAGAGCTACGCCGGGCTGAACGTCACCACGACTACCGAAGAACGAGAGCAGCACATGCACCGTGGGGAGTTAACCGGATGCATCCGCTTCCCGCGCGGCGAGCGAGCGCACCACACCGGCGCGTCCCTCGACGACCAGCCGCCGCAGGGCGGGCGGGTGGTCGCCCGCGAGGAAGGCGTCCGCGCGGGCGATCGAGGCCTGCGAGATCGACCACGACGGGTACAGCCCGATCACGACGGTCTGCGCGACCTCGCTCGATCTCCGCGTCCACACGTCGACGATGTCGTCGAAGTAGCGGTCGACGAACGGCTCGAGCAACTCGCCCTGCCCTGCCGGGGCGAAGCCGCCGACGATGGCGCGGGTGGTCACGTTGGGCACCGAGTCGTCGGTGACGACACTCGTCCACACCGTCTGCTTCACCTCCGCGATGGGGCGCGCGGCGCGCGCTGCTGCCGCCTGGCGTGCACCGGCGGCAGTGTTGTCACGTGCGGCCTCGGCATCGATGAACGGCGTGCCGTCGGTATCGGTGTCCACGACGCCGGCAGCGGCGAGCGCCGTCACCAGCGACCACCGCAGATCGGTGTCGACGATCAGTCCGCGCAGACCCTGCTCGTCGACCTCGCCGTCGAGGAGGGAACGAACGACGTCGGTGTGGCGGTCGGCGAGCACCGAGGACGCCAGTGAGGTGACGTAGGCGAGCTGATGATCGGACCCCGGCTCGGCGGTGCGTGCCAGTTCGAGGAGTCGATCGGCGAACTCGGGCCACCCGGTGGCCGCCGCCCACGACGGGTCGGCGTAGGAGCCGAGCGCGGTGCGAGCCTGCAGCAGCAGCCGCTGCACCACACCCACCTCGGACTCGGCGGCGATTCCGTGTGTCACCAGAGCCACGAAGTCGCGAGCACGCATCTGCGCATCGCGAGTCATCTCCCAGGCCGCCGACCACGCCAGGGTGCGCGGGAGCGGCTCGGCGATGTCGCCGATGCGCTCGACGAGGGTGGTCTGAGACACCGGGTCCAGCCGGACCTTGCAGTAGGTCAGGTCGTCGTCGTTGAGCAGGATCAGCGCACCGCGCGGTGTGCCGATCAGGTCGGGGACCTCGGTGCTCTCCTGTGCCAGGAGATCGAGTTCCACACGCTCGGTGCGAATCAGCGCTCCGCTGCCGTCCGGGGCGTCGTCGTAGATGCCGACGGCGAGCCGGTGCACGCGGTGCTCACCGGCGCCGGGTTCGGCGCCGGACTGCGTGATCGCGAAACGGGTGAAGCGACCATCGGCGTCGAGATCGAAATCCGCTCGCAGCGTGTTCAGTCCGGTGGTGCGCAACCACTGATCGCCCCACCCGGAGAGCTCACGGCCGGACGAGGCCTCGAGAGCGCGCAGCAGGTCGTCGAACGTCGCGTTGCCGAAGGCGTGTTCGGCGAAGTACGCCCGCAGGCCGGCCAGGAAGGGATCGAGCCCGACGTAGGCGACGAGCTGCTTGAGCACGCTGGCACCCTTGGCGTAGGTGATTCCGTCGAAGTTCACCTCCACCGCGGCGAGGTCGGGGATGTCTGCGGCGATGGGGTGAGTCGAGGGCAGCTGGTCCTGCCGGTAGGCCCACGACTTCTCGATGTTGGCGAACGTGGTCCACGCGGTGGTGTACTCGGTGGCCGTGGCCTGGCACAGCACCGAGGCGAAGGTGGCGAACGACTCGTTGAGCCACAGGTCGTCCCACCAGCGCATGGTGACCAGATCCCCGAACCACATGTGGGCCATCTCGTGCAGCACCGTCTCCGCGCGCCGCTCGTAGGAGTAGCGGGTGACCTTGGAGCGGAAGACGTAGTCCTCGAGGTAGGTCACCGCGCCCGCGTTCTCCATCGCGCCCGCGTTGAACTCCGGTACGAACAGTTGGTCGTACTTGCCGAACGCGTAGGGAACACCGAAGTTCTGGTGGTAGAACGCGAATCCCTGCTTGGTCTCGGTGAACAGCCGCTCGGCGTCCATGTGTTCGGCGAGCGTTGCGCGGCAGTAGATCCCGAGGTCGATGGTGCCGTGCTCGTCGGTGTAGGTGTCGGTCCACTCGGCGTAGGGCCCGGCGATCAGCGCAACGAGGTAGGTGCTCATGACAGCGGTGGTGTGGAACCGGTGGCGGCCGCCCTCCGGTAGGCCGTCGTGCGCGGCGTTGGAGATCACGCGCCAGGACTCGGGGGCGGTAACGGAGAGCGTGTAGGTGGCCTTGAGATCGGGCTGGTCGAAGCAGGCGAACATGCGCTTGGCGTCGGCGGTCTCGAACTGGGTGTAGAGGTACACCGCGCCATCGGCGGGGTCGACGAACCGGTGCAGGCCCTCACCGGTGTTCGAGTACGAGCACTGCGCGGTGACCACGACGGTGTTGGACGCCGCGAGCGAGGGGAGGCTGATCCCGGTGTCCTCGACGTAGCCCGAGACGTCGAGGCTCTGCCCGTTGAGGGTGGCCGAATCGATCTGTGCCGCAACGATGTCGAGAAACGTGGAGCTGCCCGCGGTGGCGGTGAACTCGATGGTGGTGGTGCTGGTGAAGGTGCCCACACCGGGCCCGCCGGCGCCGTCGGTGAGATCGAGATCGATGACGTAGTTCGACACCGCGACCGTCGCACTGCGGTCGGCGGCCTGGTCACGGGTGAGGTTGGGGGCAGCCATTGGGGCCCCTTTCTGGTGATCGCCTCGTGGGTGTCACCGGCGGCGGGAACGTTGGTGCACCCATCCCACCACGCCCGGGCGGACGGCGGCACAATGGGGACACCGGAGCGGCGGTCGCCGCCCCGCACCCGACGAAAGGACCGACGTGAGCGAGAGCGTTTCGACCACCGGCAAGGACCGTGCCGATTTCTGGTTCGACCCGCTGTGCCCCTGGTGCTGGATCACCTCCCGGTGGATCCTCGAGGTCGAGAAGGTGCGCGAGATCGAGGTCTCGTTCCACGTGATGAGCCTGTCGGTGCTCAACGAGGGTCGCGATCTGCCCGACAACTACGCCGCGATGATGGAGAAGGCGTGGGGCCCGGTCCGCGTGGCCATCGCAGCGGCCGCTGCACATGGTGACCAGGTGCTCGCGCCGCTGTACACCGCAATGGGCACGCTGATCCACAACGAGGGCAACAAGAACTTCGACGAGGTGATCGCGCTCTCGCTGGCCGAGGTCGGGCTGCCCGCAGACCTGGCCGCCGCTGCCCACACCACCGAGTACGACGACGCGCTACGCGCCAGCCATCACCGGGGCATGGACGCGGTCGGCAAGGACGTCGGTACCCCGACCATCCACGTCAACGGTGTCGCGTTCTTCGGCCCGGTGATCTCGCGCATCCCGCGCGGCGAGGAGGCCGGCAAGCTCTGGGACGCCTCCGTGATCTTCGCGTCCTACCCGCACTTCTTCGAGCTCAAGCGGACCCGAACCGAGGACCCGCAGTTCGACTGACCGCCGTCAGTCGGGTTGGCCCACCAGACCCGCCGCCGACACACCGGCCAGCGCTGCGGCCTCGTCGGCGTCGGAGGTATCACCGGAGATTCCGACGGCGCCGATCAGCGAGCCGCCCGAGTCCTTGATCAGGACGCCACCCGGTACGGGGATCAGTGCGCCGACGGCCGGGGTGACCGAGGCGATGAAGTACGCCTGCTGCTCGGCCCTGGCCATGATCGAGCGCGAGCCCATGCCCAGCGCGAGTGCGCCGTACGCCTTGCCGTGCGCCACCTCGACGCGCTTCATCGACGCTCCGTCCTCGCGCTGCGCGGCGACGATATGGCCACCGGCGTCGAGCACCACCACCGTGAGGGGCTTGAAGCCCTGCTCGCGGCCGTGCGCACGCGCACCGTCGATGATGGTGAGGGCCTGGTCGAGGGTGAGGGGCTCGAGGGACATGACGGGTTCGCCTTCTCTCCGGGGGAACACCCCCTGGCTCTTCCGGGGGAGTGCCCCCGAGGCGGGGGCCGCTCGAGGTTAACGCGACCGGCCGACACCGACTCGATTCGGGTCACACGATCAGGCTCGATTCGGGTCACACGATCAGGTCGTCGCCGAGCACGCGCGCCCGACCGCTGTGCCGTCGCGTCGCCGACCACGCCGCGGCGATGGCGTCGAGCACGTCGTCGAACGCGGGACCGTCCGGGATGGACGCGAACGCGCTCGTGAGTACCTCCGCCGGGAGGAACTCGGTGAGGGCGGCGATGCGCTGCCCGGCTCCGCGGGCGGTCTTCTTCGACGCCGTCACCCCGCGCCCGACCACCCGGAAGGTGGTTTCCGGGTGAACCTCGACCACCCGCTCGCGGTCGAACTCTGCCTCGCGCCAGGCTCGGATTGACGGGACGAGGTACCACGCCTGTTTGCTGATCGCCTTGCCGGTGATCGACCGCGAGATCGCGCACGCCTGCGGGTAGTCGGCGGCGTCGAGCACCGCGGCGACGGGAGTGTGGAAGATCGAGGACCTCGCGGGCCCCAGGAGCGCCTTCGCTTCCAGCTCACACTGGCGGTAGTCGCGCGCGGGCATCGACAGCGGCATGTCCACCCCGACCACCGCGCAGTCGGCGGTCACGGCGAGCACGTCGTCGACGGTGGCCGCGCGATCGAGCAGCAACCGTGCGCCGTCCGTGCGGGCGACGATCCACGCGCCGCGCGCGCCATCGACGCCTGCGTTCCACACGTGCGAGCCCACCTGCCAAACTCTATGCATGCGCGTATACCTGGGTGCCGACCACGCCGGCTTCGAGTTCAAGAACCAGATCATCGACCACCTACGGGCGAGCGGCCACGAGCCGATCGACTGCGGCGCCTTCGAGTACGACGCCGTGGACGACTACCCGGCGTTCTGCATCGAGGCGGCGCGTCGCACGGTCGCCGATCCGGACAGCCTCGGACTGGTGCTCGGCGGTTCCGGTAACGGCGAGCAGATCGCCGCCAACAAGGTGCCCGGCGCTCGGTGCGCCCTGGCCTGGAGCGTGGAGACCGCGAAACTCGCCCGCGAGCACAACAAGGCGCAGCTCATCGGTATCGGTGGGCGCATGCACTCGCTGCCCGAGGCGCTGGCCATCGTCGACGCGTTCCTGGCCACGCCGTGGTCGGGGGAGGAGCGCCACCAACGACGCATCGACATCCTCGCCGAGTACGAGAAGACCGGTGTCGCGCCCGAGGTTCCGGGCAAGCCGGCCTGACCGATGCCCGAAGGGCACACACTGCACCGCCTCGCGCGGCTGCATCAGCGTCGGTACGCCGGTTCACCGGTGGAGGTCTCGAGTCCGCAGGGCCGATTCGTAGAGGGCGCCGAGTGGGTGGACGGTCACGTGCTCACCCGCTCGGATGCCTGGGGCAAGCACCTGCTGCACTCCTACGACAACGGCGCCGTCGTCCACGTCCACCTCGGTCTCTACGGCAAGTTCTCCGAGCAGAAGGTGCCGATGGCCGACCCCGTCGGGCAGGTACGAATGCGGCTGGTGGGCAGCGAGTACGGCACAGACCTGCGGGGACCGACCGCCTGCGAGATCTACGACGACACTCAGGTCGAGGCGCTCATTGCACGGTTGGGGCCGGATCCGCTGCGCAAGGAGTCCGATCCGGACAAGGCATGGAATCGGATCCACCGCTCGTCCGTGGTGATCGCGGCACTGCTGATGGAGCAGGACGTGATCGCGGGAATCGGCAACGTCTATCGCGCCGAGCTGCTCTTCCGCCATCGGGTGGACCCGTATCTGCCCGGCAAGAAGTTGGGCCGGGGCCAGTGGGAGGAGATGTGGGCCGACCTGGTGGAACTGATGAAGGTCGGTGTGCGGCGGGGCAAGATCATCACCATCGACCCCGAATACGACCACGGTGAGGGCGGCCCCGGTGGGCGCCCGCGCAACTACGTCTACCGGCGCGCGGGTCGACCCTGCCGAGTGTGCGGGACAACGGTGCTGCTCGCAGATCTCAAGGGCCGCAACCTCTTCTGGTGCCCGTCGTGTCAGGCGAGTTGACTCCGTAGCTCAGAAGCCGCCTCCGAAGTCGCCCCCGCCACCGAAGTCGCCGCCCCCGCCGTCCCAGCCGCCGCCACTGTCCCAGCCGCCCCCGAAGTCCCCGCCCCCGCCGTCGGTTCCGTCGTAGCTCGCCCCGTCGCCCGCGGACAGCCCGTCCTGGTAGCCCTCGCCGTAGCCCGACTCGAACTGCTCGGCGCCGTAGGACACCCCGGCCATCCCGGAGAACATCGACGAGAAGAGCATCGCCGACCCCAGTGCCCACGTCCCGGTGATCAGCGCGCTCTGCCACCACGGCTCGGAGTACCACCCGGCCGGCACCGGGCGCCCGGCGACGCGTCCGCCCGGGTAGTAGTTGGGTGTGGCAGGTCCGGGTTCCGGCGAGGCCTGCACGGTTCGACCGTCGAAGTCGACGGTGCGCTTCTCGGTGACCGCGCCGGCGGAGGCCTGCCCGGCGAGCACCGGAATCTCGGGTCCGGGATCGATGCCCATGGCCGTGCGTGCCGCGCGAATGTAGTACAGACCTTCGATGGCGGTCTGCTTGGCCAGGTTCGCCTGCGCCGGGGTGGTGGCACGGTCGATCTGCGAACCTGCGGCGGTGAACCGCTCGGCGGCGTCGGCCAGTGCCTGTTTGGACGCCGCGTCGGTGCCGACGAGGTTCATCACCTGCCCGCCGAGGCGTTCGATCGACTGGCGGGCATCAGCAGCGGCGTCGGCCAGTGTGGTGGCGGCGCGGGCGGCCGTGGAACGGCGAGCGAAGACCACCAGCGCGATCGCGGCGGCGAGGACGAGTATCACCGTGAGAGCGAGCATGCTTCCCACGGTACCGACCGTGTGACGACCCGCAGATCAGCTCGGCTCAGGTCACCGTGAGGTCGGACGGGCCCTCCCAGCCACAGTGTTCGCAGCCCGCGTACGTGCTCGACATCGGCTGTCCGCCGCGACGGGTGGTGACCAGCTCGGCCGTGCAGGGCGCGGCGCACATCGGGCACTTCCCGCGAAAGTCGGGAACAGGTCGGTAGTGAGGCAACGGCGGACCAATGCGATCGGTGGATCGATGTCGTCGACAGCGGTCCGAGTTCGGAGGAATCGGGAAAGCATACCTGCTGTCACGAAAGATCACTCACGCCGTGCGAGATCGAGAACGTGTACGGCAGCAACCGCGCTTGACTACGGTGGCCAGCATGACAGTGCGCGTCCTGGACGAGGCCCATCCCTTCTCGGCGGACGGTGGTAGCACCGGGTTCGTCGTCAGCCACGGTTTCACCGGCAACCCGTCGTCGGTGCGGGGGTGGGCCGAGCATCTCGCCGGAGCCGGGTTCTCGGTGCGGGCTCCTCGACTGCCGGGGCACGGCACCACGTGGCAGGACATGAACACCACCACCTGGCACGACTGGTACGGCGAGGTCGAACGCGCCTACGACGACCTGGCCTCGCGCTGCGACCGGGTGTTCGCGGGCGGTCTGTCCATGGGCGGCGCGCTGGTGACCCACCTCGCGCAGGAGCGGCCGGTGGCCGGGCTGGTGCTGGTGAACCCGGCGTTCGCCACCGAGCGCCTCGACGCGAAGATGGCCCGCTACGTGGCCTGGGCCATCAAGTCGCGGCCGGCGATCGGTGGTGACATCAAGAAGGCCGGCGTGGTGGAGTCCGCATACGACCGCACGCCCCTGCCGGCTTTCGTCTCACTTCAGGATCTGTGGCGGATCACCGTTCCGCGGCTCGGCGAGATCACGTGCCCCATCCAGTTCTACCGCAGCCGCATCGACAACGTCGTCGAGCCGCTCTCCGGGAAGATCCTGGTGGCCGGGGCGACGAACACCACGGTCACCGAGACGATCCTCGAGAACAGCTACCACGTGGCCACGATGGACAACGACGCCGAGACCATCTTCACCGGCAGTGTGGCGTTCGCCAGGGGGTAGGTGACCTATCCGCCGGCGGCCGGGTCGACCACCGAGTAGTCCCGGTCGCCCCACACCGACTTCGCGCCCGAGTCGCCGATGCGGTAGACGGCGATGAACGACGCGATCGCGACCACGACGGCGAGGAACCCGACGCCGGCGTGCAGGATTTGCGGGACTGCGCCCTTGCGCTCGCGCAGATGCACGTAGACCAGTGCTGCCGCACCCAGGACGATCGCGATCGAGTAGTAGAGCATGGTGTCGCCGAGCTCGGTGTGCTCGCGCAGCGCGGCCGAGTCGGCAGTTCGCTGCTCGAGCCACTCGCCCGCGTTGGTGGTCAGCGGGGTCAGCACGAGGGTGATCAGGGCGAGGGCGGCGACCAACCACACCAGACGTTTGCGTGCGGGTGCCCAGAGCGCGCTGATGACCAGGAGCACCGCCGTGAGCGGGGCCAGCACGATCACGCCGTGGACGAGCAGAATGTGGGCGGGGAGCCCGTTGAATGTCGACACCTGCCGAACCCTACAGAGGTTGACGGTGCAACCGCCAGAGGAGAGGTCAGGTTCGGGCGGGGGTTGCGCGAACCCACCCCTTGCGGTCGTAGAACCACGTGATCACCCACCCGAACAGGGCGCCGACCACCAATCCGAGTAGCGACATCCCCACCCCGCGCAGCAGCCCGGCGTCGAGCCTGCCGTAGAAGTGCAGGATCGCGCGTACCCCGAGGAAGATCTGGTGCAGCGGCTCGAAGGACGACAGGGCCACCAGAACCCGAGGGGTTGCCTCCAGGGGAATGGTGGCACCGGCCGAGGGGAGGCCGAGCACCACGAAGAAGACGAGGTTGATGATCAGCCCTGCCGAGCCGAACACCGAGATGATCGAGGTGGCCGTGACCCCGACCGCGGCGATGGCCAGCGCGCCGAACATCCACAGCAGCCACGAGTTGGGGATCGGCATGCCCACCAGGCGACAAACCCCGATGTAGACCCCCGACACCACCGGGGCGACCGCCAGCACGATCGCCCACTTGACGTAGAGGGTGGTCAGTCGGCTGGGCGGGTCGGTCAGCGGTGCCATCGAGTAGCTCGGACCCACCTCCAGCGGGACGAACCTGAGGTGGCTGTCGACGAGTGCGCTGATGATCATCGCGCCGGTGAACCCTGCGAGCAGCAGCAGCAGGGCGTAGTAGAAGGCCGTCAGCCCGAACCCCGTTCCGTCGGGGAGTGGGTCGCTCGGTGCGGTCACCACCTGTATCGGGTCGGCGAGTGCCACCTGACCGGCACCGGTGATGCGCGCCGTGGGATCGGTGGTGCGCAACTGGGCCTGCACGTTCTGGACCAGGCGATCGCCGAGCGTGGAACTCGCCCGGGTGAGCGCCGTGGTGGCGACCGTGGTCACCACGGACTGGCTCAGAGTGCTCGCCCGCGGGTTCGTCACCACGGTGATGGTCGGCTTGACCAGTGTTCCGGGTACCACCGATCCGGCCGCGAGGTTGAGTGATCGTTTGGTGAAGTCGGACGGGATCACGAACGCCCCGTACAGCTTTCCGTCGGCGAGCTGCTCACGAACCTGGCCGGGTCCGAGTCGGCGGACGTCGAACTCGGCGGGATCGAGGCCGGCGACGAGCGCATCGGCAATCTGGGCGCCGAAGTTGGCGCGGGTGCCGTCGGGCAGGGTGTCGCCGTCGTCGTTGACGACGACGGCGACGGGGAAACCGTGCAGATTGCCCCGGGGGTCGGCCACGCCGCCGACGTACATGGCGGCGAGCAGGGCCATCACCAGCGTCACGGCCAGAGCCGGCCCGAGCCACAGCGCGGGACTGGCCAGTCTCGCGTTGGTGGCTGCAGGATCACTGGTGCGTGCAGGATCGCTGGTGTTTGCAGGGTCGGTGTCGGTGTCGATGATCGGACCCCCGGTGTGGAGCGGGCGACGGGAATCGAACCCGCGTAATTAGTTTGGAAGACTAAGGCTCTACCATTGAGCTACGCCCGCGTGCATCCGGCGGCGCCAGGATCGCCGGCCCAGCCGTCTGCGGTCACCGACTGTACCCAATCCCGCTGTGGAACCGGTAATCGCGCCACCGTACGATTGCCTGCGGCGGTGACCGGGATGTGGCGCAGCTTGGTAGCGCATCCGCTTTGGGAGCGGAGGGTCGCAGGTTCGAATCCTGTCATCCCGACACCGGTCGATCCGACAGACTCCACAGTCAGGTTTCCCCACGTCGAACGACCTACCGAACGACCTACCCGAACGATCTACAGAACGAGGAGTGCGTGGCCGTGAAGAGCACCGTCGAGCGAGTGAGCCCGACGCGAGTCAAGATCAACATTGAGGTGCCCTTCGAGGAGCTCAAGCCCGATTTCGATGCCGCGTACAAGCAGCTCGCCCAGCAGATTCGCGTGCCGGGCTTCCGGCCCGGCAAGGCGCCCGCCAAGCTGATCGAGGCCAGGGTCGGCCGAGTGAACGTGCTCAACCAGGTGGTCAACGACGCTCTGCCCGCCAAGTACAACGACGCACTCACCAGCACCGACCTCAAGCCCCTCGGCCAGCCCGACATCGAGATCACCAAGCTCGAGGACGGTGAGGAGTTCACCTTCACCGCCGAGGTGGACGTTCGCCCGGAGATCGCGTTGCCGGACTACTCCGCCATCGCCGTCACGGTCGACCCCGTCGAGATCGACGACGCTGCCGTCGACGAGCAGTTGCAGTCGCTGCGCGAGCGTTTCGGCACCCTCACCGGCGTCGATCGCGCCGCCCGCACCGGCGACTTCGTCTCCATCGACCTCTCGGCCACCGTCGACGGGCAGGACGTCCCCGAGGCGTCGACCGAGGGTCTGTCCCACGAGGTCGGCTCGGGCCAGCTGATCGAGGGCCTGGACGAGGCCATCGTCGGGCTGTCGGTGGACGGCTCCGCCGAGTTCACCACCACCCTCGTCGCCGGGGAGTTCGCCGGACGGCAGGCGCAGGTCACCGTCACCGTCAAGTCGATCAAGGAGCGCGAGCTGCCCGAGGCGGACGACGAGTTCGCCCAGCTGGCAAGCGAATTCGACACCCTCGACGAGCTGGTGGCGGACCTGCGCGAGCGTGTGGGACGGGTGAAAAAGGTCGAGCAGGCCGGTCAGATCCGCGACAAGGTGCTCGAGCACCTGCTCGAGACGCTGGAGATCCCGGTGCCCGAGGCGTTCGTGCAGGCCGAGGTTGACGCCGCCGTGCACGACGCCGTGCACTCGCTCGACCACGACGAGGACGCCCTCGCCGCCCAGCTCGAAGCTGCCGGCAGCTCGCGGGAGGAGTTCGACCGCACCGCTCGCGAGAACGCCGAGAAGTCGGTTAAGACCCAGCTCCTGCTCGACGCCATCGCCGACGCGGAGAAGACACAGGTCGGCCAGGAGGAGTTGACCCAGAACATCGTCTACCAGGCCCAGCGCTACGGCATCTCGCCGGATCAGTTCATCTCGCAGATCCAGCAGGCCAACCAGTTGCCGGCCCTGTTCGCCGACATTCGTCGCAGCAAGTCCCTCGCGGCGATCGTCGACAAGGTCACCGTCACCGACACCACCGGCGCAACCGTCGACACCGCCGAGCTGTTCGGCGGTGGCGACGACAGTGCGGACGCTGGTGGTTCCGCCGAGGGCGAACAGAACGCGTAACGCTCACAGCGAACGACGGCGGTTCCGGGACTCCGGGACCGCCGTGCTTCGTTAGTGTCGACGTCAGCAAGTACATCCGTTTGGAGAAGGCAGGTACCGTGACAATCCCGAATCCGGCAGCACCGCGTCACCCGGTCGGCACAGTCGGCGCGACGAGCCCGATCATGACCTCGGCCACGGCGGGTCTGAACCTCAGCGACTCCGTCTACGAACGCCTTCTGCGCGAGCGCATCATCTTCCTGGGCACTCAGGTCGACGACGACATTGCCAACAAGCTCTGCGCCCAGATCCTTCTGCTGTCCGCGGAGGACCCCACGCGTGACATCTCGCTCTACATCAACTCCCCGGGCGGATCGGTCACCGCGGGCATGGCAATCTACGACACCATGACCTTCGCCGAGTGCGACGTCGCCACGTACGCGATGGGCCTGGCAGCGTCGATGGGCCAGTTCCTCCTCACCGCCGGCGCCAAGGGCAAGCGCTACGCCCTGCCGCACGCGCGGGTGATGATGCACCAGCCGTCGGCCGGTATCGGTGGTTCGGCCGCCGACATCGCGATCATGGCCGAGCAGTTCGCGCACACCAAGCGCGAGATGGCCGAGTTGATCGCCAAGCACACCGGTCAGACGTTCGAACAGGTCACGGCCGACTCGGATCGCGACCGCTGGTTCACCGCGGCGGAGGCGCTCGAGTACGGCATGGTCGACCACGTGATCTCCCGGGCCGCGCAGGCCGGCGGCACCGGCAACTGATCCGGGTCCGCCCCACCATCACCCGGAGAAGTCCGGACACACGTCGCACGTACAGATCAGCAACGGAGCACAGATGAGCAACCTCTTCGACCCGAGTCAGCTGCCGAGTTCGCGGTACATCCTGCCGTCGTTCGTCGAGCACTCGAGCTACGGCGTCAAGGAATCCAACCCCTACAACAAGCTCTTCGAGGAGCGCATCATCTTCCTCGGCGTGCAGGTCGACGACGCGTCGGCCAACGACATCATGGCGCAGCTGCTGGTGCTCGAGGGTCTCGACCCCGACCGCGACATCACGATGTACATCAACTCACCCGGTGGCTCGTTCACCTCGTTGATGGCCATCTACGACACCATGCAGTACGTGCGCGCCGACGTCGCCACCGTCTGCCTCGGGCAGGCGGCATCGGCGGCGGCGGTGTTGCTGGCGGCCGGCACACCCGGTAAGCGCGCCGCACTGCCCAACGCCCGCGTGCTGATCCACCAGCCCGCCACCGGTGGGATGCAGGGCCAGGTCTCCGATCTCGAGATCCAGGCCGCGGAGATCGAGCGGATGCGACGGCTCATGGAGACCACCCTGGGTCGGCACACCAACAAGGATCCCGACATCATCCGCAAGGACACCGATCGCGACAAGATCCTCACCGCCGCCGAGGCCAAGGACTACGGGATCATCGACACGGTCTTCGAGTACCGCAAGCTGTCGGCACAGAAGTAGCGGCCGGCACAGAAGTAACGGCAGGCACAGAAGTAGACGAACTGCAGCCGACACGCGGGTCGGCAGGAGCCTCGCGTGTCGGTCTGCTCCCACATACTCACTGGGAGAAAGTCCACCTTGTTCGCCGTCGGCGGGTACGGTCGGATCGGACACCGAACGTGCGAGTTCGCCGCAGACGGTGTTCGGAAGTCGATGAGGAAGTAGGAACTGGCACATGGCACGCATCGGAGACGGTGGCGATCTGCTCAAGTGCTCTTTCTGCGGAAAGAGTCAGAAGCAGGTCAAGAAGCTGATCGCCGGACCCGGCGTGTACATCTGTGACGAGTGCATCGACCTGTGCAACGAGATCATCGAGGAGGAGCTGGCCGAGTCCAGCGAGGTCAAGCTCGACGAGTTGCCCAAGCCCTCGGAGATCCGGGACTTCCTCGAGAACTACGTCATCGGTCAGGACACCGCCAAGCGCACCCTCGCCGTGGCCGTCTACAACCACTACAAGCGTATTCAGGCCGGGGAGAAGGCCCGCGATTCCCGCGGGGAGACCGTCGAGCTCGCCAAGTCCAACATCCTCATGCTCGGTCCCACCGGGTGCGGCAAGACCTACCTGGCGCAGACGTTGGCCAAGATGCTCAACGTGCCGTTCGCCATCGCCGATGCCACCGCGCTCACCGAGGCGGGTTACGTCGGTGAGGACGTCGAGAACATCCTCCTCAAGCTCATCCAGGCTGCCGACTACGACGTCAAGCGGGCCGAGACCGGGATCATCTACATCGACGAGGTCGACAAGATCGCGCGCAAGAGCGAGAACCCGTCGATCACCCGCGACGTCTCGGGTGAGGGCGTACAGCAGGCGCTGCTGAAGATCCTCGAGGGCACTCAGGCGAGCGTGCCGCCGCAGGGTGGGCGCAAGCACCCGCACCAGGAGTTCATCCAGATCGACACCACCAACGTGCTGTTCATCGTGGCCGGGGCCTTCGCCGGTCTCGAACGCATCGTCGGTGACCGCATCGGCAAGCGCGGTGTCGGCTTCGGCGCCGAGGTGCGCACCAAGGCCGAGATCGACACTCAGGACCGCTTCGCCGATGTCATGCCGGAGGATCTGATCAAGTTCGGCCTCATCCCGGAGTTCATCGGCCGCCTCCCCGTCGTCGCGTCGGTGACCAACCTGGACAAGCGCTCCCTGGTCACCATTCTGTCCACTCCCAAGAACGCGCTGGTCAAGCAGTACACGCGCCTGTTCGAGATGGATGGTGTGGAACTCGAGTTCACCCCCGCAGCCCTCGACGCCATTGCCGATCAGGCCATCCACCGGGGTACCGGTGCCCGTGGCCTGCGCGCGATCATGGAGGAGGTGCTCGGGCCGGTGATGTTCGACATCCCCAGTCGCGACGATGTCGCCAAGGTCGTGGTCACCGAGGAGACCGTGGTCGACAACGTGCTGCCGACCATCGTCCCGCGTAAGCCCGAGCGTCCGGAGCGCCGCGACAAGACCGCGTGATCGTCAGCGGTGCGATCCAAGGTCGTCTCGACCGCAGCCGAGGCCGTCGTCGACGTACCTGACGGCGCAACCATCGCGGTCGGTGGTTTCGGTTTGGTCGGTGTTCCCGAAGTTCTCATCGCGGCCCTGCTCGAGCAGGGCGCCACCGATCTCGAGACCGTCAGCAACAACTGTGGGACGGACGGGTTCGGCCTGGGAATCCTGCTGGCGCAGCGACGCATCCGGCGCACGATCAGCTCCTATGTCGGAGCGAACGAGGAGTTCGCTCGGCAGTACCTCGCCGGGGAACTCGAGGTGGAGCTGACCCCGCAGGGCACGCTTGCCGAGCGGCTGCGAGCGGGCGGGGCCGGGATCCCCGCCTTCTACACCCCCGCCGGTATGGGCACCCTGGTGGCCGACGGAGGCCTGCCGCTGCGGTACGACAGCGCCGGAGGCATTGCGCTGGCAAGCCCACCCAAGGAGACGCGGGAGTTCGACGGCGTCACCTACGTCCTCGAACGCGGCATCGTGGCCGATGTGGCGTTGGTGCACGCCTGGAAGGGCGATCGGCACGGAAACCTGGTCTACCGGGCCGCGGCGCGCAATTTCAATCCGCTGGCCGCAGCGTCCGGCCGGATCACCATCGCGCAGGTGGAGCACCTTGTCGAGCCGGGTGAGATCGACCCGCAGGACGTGCACACCCCCGGCATCCACGTCGCGCGCGTGGTGCACGTGGGTCCGGTCACCGTGGGTATCGAGCGGCGGACGGTGCGCGGGTGAGCGCCGAGCGGCGGACGGTGCGCGGGTGAGCGCCGGTCGCACGCGAGATCAGATGGCGGCGCGGGTGGCGCAGGAGTTGTCCGACGGCCAGTACGTCAACCTCGGCATCGGCATGCCCACCCTGGTCCCCAACCATATTCCCGCCGATGTCGCCGTTGTCCTGCACTCGGAGAACGGAGTGCTCGGCGTCGGCCCCTATCCCACCGTGGCCGACCTCGACCCCGAACTGATCAATGCCGGCAAGGAGACCATCACGGTGCTGCCGGGGGCGTCGTTCTTCGACTCGGCCGATTCGTTCGGCATGATCCGCGGCGGTCGCATCGACGTCGCGGTGCTCGGCGGTATGCAGGTGGACCGCCACGGCAACCTGGCCAACTGGATGGTGCCCGGCCACATGGTCAAGGGGATGGGTGGGGCGATGGACCTGGTCCACGGTGCGCGGCGGGTGATCGTGATGATGGAGCACTGCTCGCGCTCGGGGGAGTCGAAGATCGTCGATCGGTGCACCCTCCCGCTGACCGGTGCTGCCTGCGTGCAGCGCATCGTGACCGACCTGGCGGTCATCGACGTCACCGTCGCCGGTCTCGTGCTCGTGGAGACCGCACCGGGGGTGTCGGTGGACGAGGTCCGCGCCGCGACGGCCGCGGAGCTCCGGCTGTGAGCGTGCCGGTGATCCCGGGTCGGCGATCACCGGCACAGTGATCACAGCTCGTCGTGCATCGCCTCGGCGGCGCGTGCCCGCTTGGCACGGGTGGCGGCGTACGTGGCGCCGAAGAACCCGCATATGGACCCCACGATCAACCCGGAGGCTGCCGATACGCCATCGGCGGCGGGATAGAGAAGGCGGACCGCGATCCCCACGATGCCCACGAGGTACACGCCCATGAACACCCACAGGCGACGGCCGAGCCAGGGCCGCTCGATGGCGGTGTCGACGCGGCGGGCCCGGGCGTACAACGAGACGACGCTGGAGATGATGGCCGTCGCGACCAGCAGCCCGACGGCCACCCACGCTCCGGGGGTGCCGGCCACCCAGGGCAGCACCGCCGCGGCGATGAGGGACGACCACAGGAACAGCTGCAATCCGATTGCCGACGCCTCGTTCCACACGTCTCGCTGGAACTCGTCGGCGTAGAACCGGTCGTCGAGATCGCCGACGAACCGCATGGCCTTGATGAACGTGCTCATTGGGGATCCTCTCGGGAAGATGCGGTGGTTGCCGGGGGCGCGATGCCCTCGAGGTGTGTTCCGCTTGCGGGCAGTGCCGGGTCGAGTGGGAACAGGTTCTCGACCGTGGTGTCCAGCGCGCCGGCAAGGCGCAGGGCGAGGTAGACACTCGGTGCGTAGTCGCCCCGTTCGATCGAGACGATGCTCTGACGGCTGACGCCGACGATGGTTCCGAGTTCGAGCTGCGTCAGTTTGGTCGGCCGACGGTGCTCCCGAACACGGTTCGTGCGGGTAACTTCGGGCATGACAAAAGACAACCCGACTTGACAATAAATGTCAAGCCCACTTGTCACGCGGGGGTCGGTGCGCGGTGCTCGACCCGATCGGTGCGGGTGTAGAGGTTCATCGAATCGCCCCGCAGGAAGCCCACGATGGTCAGGCCCGCCTCGGCCGCAAGATCCACTGCCAGCGAGGACGGGGCGGAGACGGAGGCGAGAACCGGGATACCGGCCATCACGGCCTTCTGCGCGAGTTCGAACGATGCGCGGCCGCTGACCATCAGGATCATGCCGCGCAGCGGGATCGACCCGTTCTGCAGCGCCCACCCGATCACCTTGTCGACGGCGTTGTGGCGCCCGACGTCCTCGCGCACCACCAGCAGTTCACCGGTCGCGGTGAAGAGGGCTGCCGCGTGCAGACCCCCGGTGGAGTCGAAGATCCGCTGCTGCTCGCGAAGTCGGTCGCCCAGGGTGGCGAGCACCGCCGTGTCGACCACGACGGGATCGGCGGCGGGGGAGTGGTGGGTGCGCAGGCGCACGGCGTCGAGTGAGCCCTTTCCGCACACTCCGCACGAGGACGTGGTGTAGAAGTTGCGTTCCACTCCGGTCTCGGGGGCCGGAACCCCTTGTGCCAGAACCACGTCGAGAACGTTATAGGTGTTGAGGCCGTCGTCGCCCACGCCGTCGCAGTACCGCGCCGCGGCCACGTCCTCCCGTGCGGTGAGCACACCTTCGGTCAGCAGGAATCCGTGTGCGAGTTCCACGTCGTGACCGGGGGTCCGCATGGTGACGGCCAGGGCCTTGCCGTCGACCCGAATCTCGAGCGGCTCCTCCACTACCACGGTGTCCGGTCGCGAGTTCTCGTGAGCCCCTCGGATTCTCACCACGGGGCGTCGAGCGGTGGCCCGACCCATCAGGGCCGGGCCGGTTCGACACGCACGACGATTGCCTTGGAGACCGGTGTGTTCGAGCGTGCCGCAACGTGATCGAGCGGCACCAGCGGGTTGGTCTCCGGGTAGTACGCCGCCGCGTTGCCCACGGGCGTGTCGTAGGAGACGACGCGGAATCCGCTCACGCGGCGTTCCTCGATGCCGGACTCGGTGGGCCACTCGGAGACCAGGTCCACCAGTTGCCCGTCGTGCAAACCCTTCTCGGCGATGTCGGTGGGGCTCAGGAAAACCACGCGGCGCGCGTTCTTCACACCTCGATAGCGGTCGTCGAGGCCGTAGATCGTGGTGTTGTACTGATCGTGACTGCGCAGGGTCTGCAGGATCACCCGGCCCTGCGGGATCGGCTCCCACACCAGATCGTTGACGGTGAAGTTGGCCTTGCCGGTGGTGGTGTGGAACTCGCGGGAATCGCGTGGGGGGTGCGGCAGCTGAAACCCGTCCGGGCGGCGCACGCGGGTGTTGAAGTCCTCACACCCGGGCACCACGCGCGAGATCGAGTCGCGAATGCGGTCGTAGTCGTCGCGGAACTGCGCCCACGGCACCGGGTGGTCGGGGCCGAGGAGTTCGAGCGCGAGCTCGCAGACGATGGCGACCTCGCTGCGCAGGTGCTCGCTCACCGGCTCGAGTCGCCCACGGGAGAGGTGCACCATCGACATCGAATCCTCCACCGACACGGCCTGTTTGACCCCGCCGCGGTCGTCGCGATCGGTGCGGCCCAACGTGGGCAGGATCAGCGCCGTGCGCCCGGCCATCGCGTGGCTGCGGTTGAGCTTGGTGGAGACCTGCACCGTGAGATCGCACGAGCGCAGCGCCTTCTCGGTGACCTCGCTGTCGGGTGTGGCGCGCACGAAGTTGCCGCCCATGGCCATGAACACCCGAGCCTTGCCGTCACGCATGGCCCGAATGGCGTCGACGGTGTCGTAGCCGTGCCGACGGGGGCTGGTGATGGAGAACTCGGCATCGAGTGCGGCCAGGAACGATTCGGGCATCTTCTCCCAGATGCCCATCGTGCGGTCGCCCTGGACGTTGGAGTGCCCGCGCACCGGACACACCCCGGCGCCGGGCTTGCCGATCATCCCGCGCATCAGCAGCAGGTTGGTGGCCTCGCGAATGGTGTCCACACCGTGGCGCTGCTGTGTGATGCCCATCGCCCAGCAGATGATGATCCGCTGCGACCGTGCGAACGCCGCCGCGGTGTCGCGAATCTGCTTCTCGCTCAGTCCCGTTGCGGCTACCACGGTAGCCAGGTCCACCGCCCGGGCGTGCTCGGCGTAGGCGTCGAACCCGGCGGTGTGATCGCGTACGAAGGCCTGGTCGACCACGGTTCCCGGGTCGGCGTCCTCGGCGTCGAGCAGCAGCCGGCCGATGCCCTGGAACAGCGCCATGTCGCCGCCGATGCGAATTTGCAGGTAGTCGTCGGCAATGTCGACACCGTTGCCGATCACGCCGTTGACCTTCTGAGGGTCCTTGAATCGGCGCAGCCCGGCCTCGTGCAGCGGATTGACCGCGATGATCCGTGCGCCGTTGCCCTTGGCCTTCTCCAGCGTGGAGAGCATGCGCGGATGGTTGGTGCCCGGGTTCTGCCCGGCGATGACGATCAGGTCGGCCTGCTCGAGATCGGGAACGGTCACCGAGCCCTTGCCGATGCCGATCGTGTCGGTCAGCGCGGTGCCCGACGACTCGTGACACATGTTGGAGCAGTCCGGCATGTTGTTGGTGCCGTAACTGCGGATCAGGGTCTGGTACGTGAACGCGGCCTCGTTGCTGGTGCGCCCGGAGGTGTAGAAGACGGCCTCGTCGGGGCTCGGCAGGGCGCGCAGGTGCTCGGCGATCAGCCGGTAGGCGTCGTCCCAGGAGATCGACGAGTAGTGGGTATCGCCCGGGCGGACCACCATCGGGTGCGTCAGCCGGCCCTGCTGACCCAGCCAGTAGTCGGTGCGCTGGGCGAGCGATTCCAGCGAGTGCGCGGCGAAGAACTCCGGCCCGACGGTACGTTTGGTGGCCTCCTCGGCGACGGCCTTGGCGCCGTTCTCGCAGAACTCGGCAATCTTGCGGTGGCCGGGGGTTTCCGGCCAGGCGCAGCCGGGGCAGTCGAAGCCCTCACGCTGATTGAGCCGCAGCAGCGATCGACCCGTCCGCACGGCGCCCATCTGCTCGACTCCGCGTTCGAGCGAGACCAGCACGGCGGGCACCCCGGCGGCGTAGGTCTTGGGGGTGCCCACTTCGAGGGCGGATTCGTCGATGTCCTTCTCGGGGGCTCCGCGCGTCATGGTCTCCAGTGTGCACCCGCGGCGGGCTCGAAGGTCCCACCTTCACTGCCCACACCGACTAGGTTTCCTGTGGTGAGCGAAACACCTTTCGACGACCTCGACTCCTACGTCGCCCTGACCCGCGCCGCGGGTCTGGCGCTCTCGCCGGACGGCACCCGACTGGTGACTGCGGTGTCGCGGCTGGACGAGAAGTCCACCGCGTACGTGTCGTCGCTGTGGGAGGTCGATCCCACCGGGGCGGATGAGCCGCGTCGACTCACCCGCGGTCCACGCAGCCAGTCGGGCGCGGCGTTCACCGCGTCGGGTGACCTGCTGTTCGTGGCCCCGGAGTCGGGCGACGACGACGCGCCGTCCGCGCTGTGGTGCCTGCCCGCGGTGGGGGAGGCCTACCGCGTGGCCCGTCGCGGGGGTGGGGTGTCGGGTCTGCTCACCGCCGCCTCCAGTGATCGCTACCTGGTGCTCACCGACGTTCTCGGCAGCAGCGGTGACGCCGAGCAGGACGAACGCATTCGCACTGCCCGCAAGGACGGCAAGATCAGCGCCATCCTGCACACCGGCTACCCGGTGCGGTACTGGGATCACGACCTCGGGCCCGCGGTGTCGCACCTGCTCATCGGGTCCTCCGCCGCGCCGGATACCGAGTTGACGGACCTGACCACGATGCCCGGCCCGGCGCTGCGCGAGGCGAGTTACTCCCTGGCTCCGGACGGGTCGTTCCTGGTCACCACCTGGCGCGTCGGTGGCCCCCTGGCGTCGCAGCGGATGACGCTGGTGCGCATCGACACCGCCACCGGCGATCGGACGGTGCTGATCGACGACCCCGACGCCGACGCGCTCGAGCCGGTGATCTCGCCCGACGGTGCCCGCGTCGCCTACCTCCGCGAGGTGCTGCCCACACCCGAGTCCGCGCTGCGGTACACCGTGCACGTGCTCGATCTCGAAACCGGTGAGTCCGAGCAGTGGGCGCCGACCTGGGATCGCTGGGCCTCCTCGCTCGCCTGGACGCGTGACGGGTCGGCCCTGATCGCCACCGCGGACGAGGACGGGCGCGGCCCGATCTTCCGACTCACGGCCGGGGATGCGGTGGCCGTCACCGCCGACGACTGGACGTACACCGACGTGATCGTCGCCGCCGACGGGTCGACGCTGTTCGCGCTGCGCTCGTCGTATGCGGCGCCGTCGCACCCGGTGCGGATCGACCTGGCCTCGGGTGAGGTGATCGTGCTGCGCTCGCCGGCCGACACCCCCGCTCTGCCCGGCACGCTCGAGGAGGTCGAGACCACGGCCGCGGACGGGTCGCGGGTGCGTGCCTGGCTGGCGGTGCCCGCGGGCGCGTCGGACCAGGCGCCCGCGCCTCTGTTGCTGTGGGTGCACGGTGGGCCGTTGGGATCGTGGAACGCCTGGTCGTGGCGCTGGAACCCGTGGCTGATGGTGGCGCGCGGCTATGCGGTGCTGCTGCCGGACCCGGCGCTGTCCACCGGATACGGGCAGGCCTTCGTCCAGCGCGGGTGGGGCCGCTGGGGGCAGGAGCCGTTCACCGATCTGATGGCGATCACCGACGCCGCCGAGCAGGTGCCACACATCGACGGCTCCCGCACCGCGGCGATGGGCGGTTCGTTCGGCGGGTACATGGCCAACTGGATCGCCGGCCACACCGACCGATTCGACGCCATCGTCACTCACGCGAGTTTGTGGGCGCTCGATCAGTTCGGCCCGACCACCGACGCGGCCTGGTACTGGGCGAAGGAGATGACGCCGGAAATGGCGTTCGAGAACTCCCCGCACCTTGCCGTCGCCGACATCGTGACCCCGATGCTGGTGATCCACGGGGACCGGGACTACCGCGTGCCGATCGGGGAGGGACTGCGGCTGTGGTACGAGTTGCTGTCCGAGTCAGGTTTGCCCGCAGACGATTTCGGCACCACCGACCACCGGTTCCTGTATTTCCCGACCGAGAACCACTGGATCCTGACCCCGCAGCACGCCAAGATCTGGTACCAGGTGGTGCTGGCCTTCCTCTCCGAGCACGTGCTCGGAGAGGCCATGGAGCTGCCGGAGAGTCTGGGGTTGTAGGGCAGCAGGGGTGGTCGGCCACAGCGTCAACCCGCGGTTGACGTTCGGGCATCGTCAACTTAACGTTGACGCATGGCTATCGACAGACCTGCACCCACCGTCCGACTCGACGACCTCATCGACGCCATCACCCGGACCGAGAGCGAGCCCCTCGGGCAACTTTCGCGCGCGGTCGTTGCGGCCGATCATCTCGGCGACGTCGCCGATCACCTGATCGGCCACTTCGTCGACCAGGCTCGGCGGTCGGGTGCATCGTGGACCGAGATCGGGCGCAGTATGGGCGTGAGCAAGCAGGCGGCGCAGAAGCGCTTCGTCACCAAGGGCCCCGACGAGCCCGACGACCTCGATCCGAACCAGGGCTTCGGCCGCTTCACCGAGCGCGCCCGCGCCGTCGTGGTCGCCTCGCAGACCGAGGCGCACGCCGCGGGCAACGACACCATCACGCCGGGACACCTGCTGCTCGGCCTGACCGCCGAGTCGGACGGGTTCGCGGCCGTCCTGTTGACCGAGCAGGGGATCGACCGAGCGGCCCTCGCCGAGCGCGCGCGAGCGAGTCTGCCGGTCGCCGCACACGCCGTCCCCGCTCTGGTGCCCTTCGATCCCGACGCGCGCAAGGCTCTCGAGCTGACCTTCCGTCAAGCGCTGCGCCTGGGCCACAACTGGATCGGTACCGAGCACATCCTCCTCGCCCTCGCCGAGATCGAGGGTGACGACGGCATCCTCGCCGGGGTCGGTTTCGACGCGGTGGCCGCCGCGGCGTACCTGCGTGAGGCGATACCGGCAGGCGCAGTGGAGGATAGTGCCCGGTAGGCGGGCACTATCCTCCACTTCTTGCTCCGAGGGCGCCGACTAGAATCGCCCGGTGACCGAATCGACGCCTGATCAGGCCCGCACGCCCGCCGACCAGCTGCCCAAGAACTGGGTTCCGGGCGATGTGGAGGCCGATCTCTACGCCGGGTGGGTCGACGCCGAGTACTTCACCGCCGACGCCACCAGCGACAAGCCCGGCTACTCGATCGTGCTGCCCCCGCCCAACGTCACCGGCAGCCTGCACATGGGCCACGCACTCGACCACACGTTGATGGACATCCTGGCGCGCCGCAAGCGGATGCAGGGCTTCGAGGTGCTGTGGCTGCCCGGCATGGACCACGCGGGCATCGCCACGCAGTCGCTGGTGGAGAAGCAGCTCGCCGCCGAGGGCACCACCAAGGAGGAACTCGGCCGCGACGAGTTCATCGAGCGCGTGTGGTCATGGAAGCGCGAGTCCGGCGGCACCATCGGCGCGCAGATGCGACGGCTCGGCGACGGGGTCGACTGGTCGCGGGAACGTTTCACCATGGACGAGGGCCTCTCGCGTGCGGTGCACACGATGTTCAAGCAGATGTTCGACGCCGGTCTGATCTACCGGGCCGAGCGACTGGTGAACTGGTCGCCGGTGCTCGAGACGGCCATCTCCGACATCGAGGTCAAGTACGAGGACGTCGAGGGCGAACTGGTCTCGTTGCGGTACGGCTCGCTCGACGATTCCGAGCCGCACGTCATCGTCGCCACCACCCGCGTGGAGACCATGCTCGGCGACACGGCCGTGGCCGTGCACCCGGACGACGAGCGGTACCGGGACCTGGTGGGCACCACACTCGCGCACCCGTTCCTCGACCGGCAGATCCCGATCATCGCCGACGATTACGTCGATCCCGAATTCGGTACGGGTGCGGTGAAGATCACCCCGGCGCACGATCCCAACGACTTCGAGATGGGGTTGCGGCACTCGCTTCCGATGCCCTCGATCATGGACGAGAAGGGCCGGATCACCGGCACCGGAACACAATTCGACGGGCTCGACCGGTTCGAGGCCCGCGTGAAGGTGCGCCAGGCCCTGGCCGAGCAGGGCCGCGTGGTCGCCGAGAAGCGGCCCTACCTGCACAGCGTGGGTCATTCCGAGCGCAGCGGTGAGCCCATCGAGCCGCGCCTGTCGATGCAGTGGTGGGTGAAGGTGGAGTCCCTCGCCGCGGCGGCCGGCGACGCGGTTCGCAGCGGTCACACCACCCTGCACCCGAAGAGTCAGGAGCCGCGGTGGTTCTCCTGGGTCGACGACATGCACGACTGGTGCATCTCGCGCCAACTGTGGTGGGGCCACCGCATTCCCATCTGGTACGGCCCCGACGGGGAGGTGCTGTGCCTCGGCCCGGATGAGACCGCGCCGGAGGGCTATCGCCAGGACCCGGACGTTCTCGACACCTGGTTTTCGTCGGGACTGTGGCCGTTCTCGACCATGGGCTGGCCCGACCGCACCGCGGACCTCGAGAAGTTCTATCCCGTCTCGGTTCTCGTGACCGGATACGACATCCTGTTCTTCTGGGTGGCGCGCATGATGATGTTCGGCACCCTGGCGGCAGATCAACTGCCGGGCGGCGTTCCGTTCACCGACGTGTTCCTGCACGGGCTGGTGCGCGACGAGTTCGGGCGCAAGATGAGCAAGTCCAAGGGCAACGGCATCGACCCGTTGGACTGGGTGGACAAGTTCGGCGCCGATGCCCTGCGCTTCACTCTCGCGCGCGGCGCGCACCCGGGCGGCGACCTGTCGGTGGGCGAGGGGAATGCACAGAGCTCGCGCAACTTCGCCACCAAGCTCTACAACGCGGTGAAGTTCGCGCTGATGAACGGTGCCGAGATCACCGAACTCCCGGCACGTGAGCATCTTTCGGACTCCGACCGCTGGATCCTCGATCGGTTGGCGGCCGTGCAGGCCGAGGTGGACGAGGCTTTCGACCGCTACGAGTTCGGCAAGGCCTGCGAGGCGCTCTACCACTTCGCATGGGACGAGGTGTGCGACTGGTACCTCGAGCTGGCCAAGGTGCAGATCGCGAGCGGCGCGGCGGAGAGCACCCGTGCCGTGCTGGGCGCGGTGCTCGATTCGCTTCTGCGCCTGCTGCATCCGGTGATCCCCTTCGTCACCGAGACCCTGTGGAAGACCCTCACCGGCGGCGAGTCCCTGGTCATCGCGTCGTGGCCCGCACGTGCGGAGGGCGAGCCCGATGCCGTTGCGGCCCGGCGGATCGACGATCTGCAGAAGCTGATCACCGAGGTGCGGCGCTTCCGCAGCGACCAGGGTCTCGCGCCCAAGCAGAAGGTGCCCGCGCGGTTCGGCGGCACCGAGGCTGCCGACCTCGCGGGCGTTCTTCCGGCTGCCTACGCGCTGTCGTTCCTCACCGAGGCGGTGGACGGCGACTTCACCCCGTCGGCGTCGGTGCAGGTGCGGTTGAGCGGGGGCACGGTGAGCGTGGAGGTCGACACCTCCGGCACCATCGACGTGGCCGCGGAGATCAAGCGGGCGGAGAAGGACCTCGCCGCGGCGCGCAAGGAACTCGACACCACCACGGCCAAGCTCGGCAACGAGCAGTTCGTCTCCAACGCCCCGGCGGCGGTGGTGGAGAAGATCACGGCGCGCCGGCAGGTGGCCACCGAGGACATCGAGCGGCTCACCGCACGCCTGACCGAGTTGAGCCGGGCGTGAGCTCACCCGAGCCGGGTCCGGTGGATCTGGCGGAGTTCACCCTCGTCGAGGTCGAACTCGATCGGCGCTGGCCGGAGACGAAGATCGAGCCGTCGCTCGCGCGGATCAGCGCGCTGATGGACATCCTCGGCAACCCGCAGAACAGCTATCCGACGATTCACGTCGCGGGAACCAACGGCAAGACCTCGGTGACCCGAATGATCGAGTCGCTGCTGCGGGCGTTCCATCGACGTACCGGGCGCACCACCAGCCCGCACCTGCAGGTGGCCACCGAACGCATTGCGGTGGACGGGGTTCCGATCTCGCCGCGCACCTACGTCGATACCTACCGGGAGATCGCACCGTTCGTGGAGATGATCGATTCCCGCAGCGAAGCCGCCGGCGGACCGGCGATGAGCAAGTTCGAGGTGCTCACGGCCATGGCGTTCGCCGCGTTCGCCGAAGCGCCCGTCGACGTGGGTGTGATCGAGGTGGGTCTCGGCGGTCGCTGGGACGCCACCAACGTGATCGACGCGCAGGTTGCCGTGATCACCCCCATCGGACTGGATCACGTGGAGTACCTGGGGTCCGATCTCGCGGGCATTGCCGCCGAGAAGGCCGGAATCATCAAGAAGGCCAGGGACTCTGTGATCCCGGTCGATACCGTCGCCATTCTCGACGAGCAGGTCCCCGAGGTCGCGGACGTGCTGCTGCGCCGGGCCGTGGAGACCGACAGCGCCGTCGCGCGCGCCGGGTCGGAGTTCCGCGTACTCGCCCGGCGAGTGGCCGTGGGTGGCCAGCAGCTGCAACTGCAGGGCCTCGGTGGCGTGTACGACGACATCTTCCTGCCGCTGCACGGAGAACACCAGGCCCGCAACGCTTCCCTGGCCCTGGCGGCGGTGGAGGCGTTCTTCGGTGCGGGTGCCGAGCGCGGACTCGACGCCGACACCGTGCGGGAGGGGTTCGCCTCGGTGGTCAATCCCGGCCGCCTCGAGCGGGTTCGCAGCGCCCCGACGGTGTTTCTCGACGCAGCCCACAACCCCCACGGGGCACAGGCCCTGGCGAGCGCGCTGACGACCGAGTTCGACTTCCGCAAACTGGTCGGTGTCGTGGCTGTGATGGCGGACAAGGACGTCAGCGGCATTCTCACCGCGCTCGAGCCCGTACTCGACGAGATCGTGGTCACCCACAACGGCTCCGCCCGGGGGATGGCGGTGGACGAACTGGCCGACGCCGCGGTGGCTCGGTTCGGCGACGAGCGCGTCGTCGTCGCCGACACGCTGCCGGACGCCATCGAGGTGGCCGTGAGCATCGCCGAGGACACCGTCGACGACGGTGAGGCAGTATCGGGTGCAGGTGTGGTGGTGACCGGATCCGTCGTCACGGCGGGTGCCGCACGCACCCTGTTCGGGAAGGATCCGGCATGAGCGAGCAGCCTGCCTACGACGACATCGATCCGGAGACCGGCTTCCGCGCCCCCATCACCGATCCCTGGAAGGGATTTCGAGGGGTGTGCGCCGGCACGCTGGTCCTCGAGGCGATCGTGGTGTTCCTGGCCCTGCCCGTGGTCGCGACCGTGGGCGGTGGGCTCAGCTGGATCTCCACGCTGTACCTGGTCGGGGTGGGGCTCGCGCTGATCGCGGGCGCCGGTTTGCAGCGTCGCCCGTGGGCGATGACGTTCACGCTCGTTCTGCAGGGACTGCTGCTGCTGGGCTTCCTCGCCCACCCGTCGATCACCGCGGTCGGGGTGATCTTCTCCCTTGTGTGGGGCTACATCCTGTATCTGCGCCGCGACATCAGGCGACGCATCCGGCAGGGCCGCCTGGCCGGCCAGCGGGACTTCTAGGGCGCTCGGCTCGCCCGCGATCGGGCCCCCTAAGCTGAACGGCGTGAGCGCGCAGACCGTGACAGAGAAGACGCTGATCCTGATCAAGCCCGACGGCGTGGCCCGCCGATACGTCGGTGAGATCATCGGCCGGATCGAGCGCAAGGGCCTGACCCTGGTCGCGCTCGACCTCCGGACGGTCAGCCGAGAGGTGGCGCAGGAGCACTACGCCGAGCATGCCGATCGGCCTTTCTTCCCCGGTCTGATCGACTTCATCACCTCCGGCCCCCTGGTGGCCGCCATCGTCGAGGGCCCGCGTGCCATCGCCGCCTTCCGCCAGCTCGCGGGCGGAACCGACCCCGTCGAGAAGGCCGTGCCGGGCTCGATTCGCGCCGACCTCGCGCTCGACGGCGGCGAGAACCTCGTGCACGGCTCGGACTCGCCCGAGTCCGCCGCGCGCGAGATCGCGCTCTGGTTCCCCTCCCACTCCTGACGCTCTCGCCCGCGCGCCGAAGGGCGCTTGTGGCGTGAGCGAGCCACCGAGTGTGGGATAGTGGGAGGCGGTTGCACCGCAACCGGATGACACCGACACCTCGATGCCCGTCATCGCGAACGTCGTCGCAGGACTTCCCTGCGGCACGCCACGCTGAGGATCAGGCGCTCGAGAAGTTGGGCCGTACCAGCCATCCGACCAGGCAACGCTCGAACGCTCGTGGTGACTACAGTCGCTCGGTTCGTGCGGAGCGAGACCTATTTCCCGTCCTCGGCGACGATGCGGGATACGAACCAGCCCCTGCGTGGCCGCGTCTTCACTCTTCCGTCGTGTGCGCGCCCGGGGGCCCGAGGAGAACACGTGGCCGACCACGAGCCGCACGACACACCGTCCACCCCCGCACTCGAGATTCCCGACCGGATTCGCGTGCACGCCCTGGCGAAACTCCTGGGTGTCACCAGCAAGCAGGTGATGTCCGCGCTGGTCGACGCCGGATCCAGCGCCCGCAACGTCCAGTCGTCGGTGCCCCGGGCGGAGGCGCAGGCCGTTGCCGCGGCGCTCGGTGTCGCAGGTGATGCGGGTGCCGCGGCAGATTCGGCTGTCGTAGGGGAATCTGCGCCGTCCGAGGCGACTGCCGTGGACACCGCCGCCCCCGTCGCGGATCTGTTCACCAACATCGAAGCGCAGACGGCCACCGTGGCACCCGCCATGGCCGCCGAGGTGCCGTTGTTCCTGCAGCCCGAGATCCCGGAGCCGGCTCCGGTCGCCGCGGCCGACGACGACTCACCCGCCGAGGACACCGTCGCCCGGGCTCCTCGCCGGCGCCGTCGTCGCTCCGGCGGCTCCACCGGTGCAGCAGAGCAGCAGGCTGCCGACGAGGGCCGCACCGGTGAGACCGCATCCGGCGACGCCGTCACCGAGGCGAGCGCAACCGAGGCGAGCGCAAGCGAGGAGACCGCAAGCGAGGAGACCGCAACCGAGGAGACCGTCGGCGATCAGGGCGAGGACGAGGCCGGTGCCACCGGTCCACGGCGTCGTCGGCGTGGTCGGCGTGGTCGAGGTCGTGGTCGTGGCGACGCAGCCGGTGAGGAGTCGGCCGAGACCGATGCGGCCGACGCCGACACAGCTGACACCGAGACGACCGAGGCCGATACGACCACCAGCGACGCGGCCGCCCTCGGCACACCCGATGCCGATACCGGCGATGCCGCGGATGCTTCCGAGTCCGCGGACTCCGAGACCGCCGAGGCAGGGGAGGACGAGGAGAGCACGGGAAGTCGCCGTCGTCGTCGCCGCCGCCGTCGCAAGTCCGGTTCCGATTCCGCGGATGATGCGTCCGACGACGATCCGCCGAACACCGTCGTGCACGAGCGCGAACCGCGCAACAAGCAGCGCTCGCGCGACGAGGTTCAGGGCATCGCCGGATCCACGCGACTCGAGGCCAAGCGCCAGCGCAGACGCGACGGCCGCGACGCCGGTCGCCGTCGTCCGCCCATTCTGAGCGAGGCCGAGTTCCTCGCTCGTCGCGAGGCGGTCGACCGGAAGATGGTGGTGCGGCAGAAGTCGCTGGCCGGTCACCCCGATCTGACGCAGGTCGCCGTGCTCGAGGACGGGGTGCTGGTGGAGCACTTCGTCACCAGCACGTCGTCGGGGTCGATCGCGGGCAACGTCTACCTCGGTCGCGTGCAGAACGTGCTGCCGAGCATGGAGGCGGCGTTCATCGACATCGGCAAGGGCCGCAACGGGGTCCTCTACGCCGGTGAGGTGGACTGGGACGCCGCCGGCCTCGGCGGTAGTGCCCGCAAGATCGAGCAGGCTCTCAAGCCCGGCGATCAGGTGCTGGTCCAGGTGAGCAAGGACCCGGTGGGGCACAAGGGTGCCCGCCTGACCACGCAGATCTCACTGGCCGGTCGCTTCCTGGTCTACGTTCCCGGAGGATCGTCCACCGGCATCAGCCGCAAGCTCCCCGACACCGAACGCAAGCGGCTCAAGGACATCCTGCGCGAGGTGGTCCCCGCCGACGCCGGCGTGATCATCCGCACCGCATCCGAAGGGGTCAGCGCGGAGGAACTGGCCCGCGACGTCAGTCGGCTGCAGGCGCAGTGGGCTGCCATCTCCGAGGCCGCCTCAGCGGCCGACTCGGGGAGGGGCACCGGCCCGCAGAGCCTGTACGAGGAGCCCGACCTGCTGGTCAAGGTTGTCCGCGACCTGTTCAACGAGGACTTCTCGACCCTCGTCATCGAGGGTGAGCGCGCCTGGTCGACCGTGCAGAGCTACATCGAGACCGTCGCGCCCGACATGGTCGAGCGGGTTCAGCGGTACGAGCCGACGTCGAAGGACGTCGACGTGTTCGCCGCGTACCGCATCGACGAGCAACTCGCCAAGGCCCTCGATCGCAAGGTGTGGCTGCCCTCGGGTGGCACCCTGGTGATCGACCGCACCGAGGCGATGACCGTCGTGGACGTCAACACCGGCAAGTTCACCGGTGAGGGCGGCAACCTCGAGGAGACGGTTACACGCAACAACCTCGAGGCCGCCGAGGAGATCGTGCGGCAGATGCGTCTGCGCGACATCGGCGGCATGATCATCGTCGACTTCATCGACATGGTTCTCGAATCCAACCGCGACCTCGTGCTGCGTCGTCTCACCGAGGCGTTGGGCCGTGACCGCACCCGCCACCAGGTTTCCGAGGTCACCTCGCTCGGACTGGTGCAGATGACGCGCAAGCGCATGGGGACCGGCCTCGTGGAGGCCTTCTCGACCACCTGCGAGCACTGCCACGGCCGCGGCATCATGATCCACCAGTTCCCGGTCGAGCACCGTTCCGACGACGGTCGCGACGGCTCCCGTGGCGGCAGCAGGTCCGAGTCCTCGGGCAGCTCCCGTCGTCGCCGAGGGGGTCGGGACAAGTCCGATTCCCGCGCCGAGGGTGGCGCCGAGACTGCCGGTGTCGACGCCGAGGATGCCGACGACGTCGCCGCCCGCCGCGCTCACCCCGTAGCCCTCGCGATGGCAGCCCACCACGCCGACGATGCCGATCCGGCGGTCGAGGCCTCCGCCGCGGCCGAGCCGGCGGTCGAGGACACGGCCGCGGCCGAGCCGGCGGTCGAGGACGCCGCCGCGGCCGAGCCGGCGGTCGAGGACACCGCAGCGGAACCGGTCGCCGAGCCTGAGCCGGTGGTCGACGCCGAGGTCGACAGTGCACCCGAGCCCGTCGCCGAGGCCACGCCACAGCCGACTCCGGAGGCCGCGCCGCGTGCGCGCCGCGGTCGGCGGGTTGCGCGGGCAGCGGCGGCACCGGCCGGTGATTCGGCCGGAACCGTGATCGTGGTTCCCGCGTCCGACGCCGACGCCGACGGTGCGCCCGCGCCCGCTCCCGCGGCGCCGCCGTCGACCACGACGGGGACGGCCTCGGTGGCTGTGGTGAAGGCCGCGAGCCGTCCCGCGCGCCGCCGTTCGGCGGCCCGTCCGGCGGGTCCGCCCGCCGACGAGCAGGGCTGATCGGGCGGTTTGACCAGCCGTAGCGCTCTGCCGTAGCCTTGGACGGTCGCTGTTGGCGACGCGGTATCGCCCTGCCCGCTGTGCGGGATGGCTCGCGTGGCCCGTCCGGCCGGTGGCCGCGTCCGACACGCGACCGTGCTGCACCACCCGGCACGTGACCGTGCTGCCCCAACGGGGCAGCAACAACCTGACCTTCTCGTGCCTGTGGCCCGAGATTCGTTCGAAGAAGCAAGGGGAAGCCCTCCGATGGCAACGTACGCGATCGTCAAGACCGGCGGAAAGCAGTACAAGGTCGCTGTCGGCGATCTCGTCGAGGTCGAGAAGATCGAGGGAGCGCCCGGCACGGCTGTCTCGCTTGCTCCGGTTCTCGTCGTCGACGGTTCCGACCTGACCACCGATGCGGACAAGCTGGCGAAGATCTCCGTCGCCTCCGAGATCGTCGAGCACACCAAGGGCCCGAAGATCCGCATCCACAAGTTCAAGAACAAGACCGGCTACCACAAGCGGCAGGGACACCGGCAGAAGCTGACCGTCCTCAAGGTCACCGGAATCAAGTAATCGCCCAACCGGCGTGACAACCCAGGAGGGTTAGCAACATGGCACACAAGAAGGGCGCGTCCAGCTCACGCAACGGTCGCGATTCCAATGCACAGCGTCTCGGCGTCAAGCGCTTCGGCGGCCAGTCGGTGAGCGCGGGCGAGATCCTCGTTCGTCAGCGCGGCACCCACTTCCACCCCGGCGTCAACGTCGGCCGCGGTGGTGACGACACGCTGTTCGCTCTCTCGGCCGGCTCGGTGCTGTTCGGCACCAAGCGCGGACGCAAGACCGTCAACATCGTTCCGGCTGCCGCAGAGGCCTAATTCTGCGACGAATCGGGCCCGCGGTCCGATCCGATCATCTCCCGACAGGGGCGGACCAGGGCCACGTGCTCTGCATCCGCCCCTGTCGGCGTTCTCCACCCGCTCCTGGAAGGACCACCCGCTGTCATGTCCCGTTTCGTAGACCGCGTCACGCTGCACGTCAGCGCGGGCAAGGGCGGTAACGGGTGTTCCTCCGTGCACCGCGAGAAGTTCAAGCCCCTGGGCGGACCCGACGGCGGCAACGGTGGGCGCGGTGGTGACGTGATTCTCGAGGTCGACCCCGGCGTGCACACCCTGCTGGACTTCCACTTCCATCCCAATGCCAAGGCCACCAACGGTGGTCAGGGAGCCGGCAGCAATCGCGACGGCGCCAACGGTGAGGACCTGATCCTCGCCGTCCCCGATGGCACCGTGGTGCTCGACGACACCGGGCGCATCCTCGCCGACCTGGTCGGGGAGGGCACCAGGTTCCAGGCTGCGTCGGGTGGGCGAGGAGGACTGGGCAACGCCGCGTTGGCATCTCGCGCGCGCAAGGCGCCCGGATTCGCGCTGCTCGGTGAGCCCGGCGTGGCACGTGATCTGGTGCTCGAACTCAAGTCCGTGGCCGACGTGGGCCTGGTGGGTTTCCCCAGTGCAGGCAAGTCGTCGTTGGTCTCGGTGCTCTCGGCGGCCAAACCGAAGATCGCGGACTACCCCTTCACCACGCTCGCGCCGAACCTCGGTGTGGTGTCGAGCGGCACCACCACGTTCACCGTCGCCGACGTCCCGGGCCTGATCCCCGGCGCCAGTCGGGGCAAGGGACTGGGGTTGGACTTCCTGCGTCACCTCGAACGGTGCGCGGTGCTCGCGCACGTGGTCGACTGCGCCACACTCGATCCCGGCCGCGACCCGATCTCCGACATCGATGCGCTGGAAGCCGAACTGGCCGCGTACCGCCCCGCTCTGTCCGGTGACGCGAGTCTCGGCGATCTGGCGGACCGTCCCCGCATCGTCATCCTGAACAAGGTGGACGTGCCCGAGGCGGCCGAGCTCGCCGAGATGGTCGGACCCGAGATCGCCGAGCGGGGCTGGCCGGTGTTCTCGATCTCGGCGGTCAGTCGAGAAGGTCTGCGGCCGTTGACGTTCGCGCTCGCACAGCTCGTGGCCGACTACCGCGTGGCTCATCCGAAGGCCGCGCCGCGCCGCCAGGTGATCCGTCCGATCGCCACCGACGAGTCGGGCTTCTCGGTGATCGTCGATCCGGACGTGCCGGGTGGTTTCATCGTTCGTGGTTCCCGGCCGGAGCGCTGGATCCAGCAGACACAGTTCGACAACGACGAGGCCGTGGGTTACCTGGCCGATCGCCTCGCCCGCCTCGGCGTCGAGGACGAGCTGGTCAAGAAGGGCGCCGTTGCCGGGGCATCGGTCACCATCGGTGACGTCAGCTTCGAGTGGGAGCCGCAGACACCCGCGGGCGTGGACGTGACCATGACCGGCCGCGGCACCGACTCCCGCATCGATCAGGTCGAACGCATCGGGGCGGCCGAGCGCAAGCACGCCCGCCGTGTGCGGCGCGGTCTGGACACCGACGACCGGTGAACACCCGCACCCAGATCGCCACCGCGCGCAGCGTCGTGGTCAAGATCGGATCGTCTGCCCTGACCAGCCTTGCCGGTGGCCTCGACACCGAACGACTCGACCGGCTGGCCGAGGCACTGGAGGCACGCATGCGGGCGGGCTCGGATGTGATCGTGGTGTCGTCCGGTGCCATCGGTGCGGGCCTCGCGCCGCTGGGGCTGCGCAAGCGCCCCACCGATCTGGCCACCAAGCAGGCCGCCGCCAGTGTGGGGCAGTTGGCTCTGGCGTATGCGTGGGGGGCGTCGTTCCGCCGGTTCGATCGCACCGTGGGGCAGGTCCTGTTGACCGCCGACGACCTCAGCCGGCGCTCCAACCATCGCAACGCCCAGCGCACGCTGGACCGCTTGCGCGCGCTCGGCGCGGTGGCCGTGGTCAACGAGAACGACACCGTCGCCACCACCGAACTGCGCTTCGGCGACAACGATCGACTCGCAGCGCTCGTCGCTCATCTCGTCGGTGCCGATGCGCTGGTCCTGCTCTCCGACGTCGACGGTCTGTACACCGGTGACCCGCGCAAGGACCCGCAGGCGCAGTTCATCGCCGAGGTGGCGGGCCCTGAGCATCTCGACGGCGTGATCGCGGGGTCGGGCGGTGCGCTCGGGACCGGCGGGATGGCGTCGAAGCTGTCGGCGGCGCGCCTGGCGGCCGACGCCGGGGTTCCGGTGCTGCTCGCCGCCGCATCGGACGCCGCCGCTGCACTCGCGGGCGATCCGGTGGGAACGGTGTTCACGGCGAAGCCGCATCGGCTCTCCGCCCGGCGATTCTGGGTGCGCCACGCCGCGGACACCCGCGGCGAGATCCGCTTGGACCCCGGCGCCGTCCGCGCCGTGCTCGAGCGGCGCAGGTCATTGCTGCCGGCGGGCATCACGAGTGTGATCGGCTCGTTCGGAGCGGGTGACGTGGTGTCCCTGTGCGATGGGGACGGCGCCGTGGTGGCGCGCGGGGTGGTGGCCTACGACTCCATCGAGCTCGAATCGATGCTCGGGCGATCGACGATCGATCTGCCGCCGGACCTCCAGCGGCCCGTCGTGCACGCGGACGATCTGGTGTCCGCCACGTCGTGATGAGGTGACGTCCTGATGGGGTGTCCGGGTGGGCGAGTACCCTCGTCGGCCATGACCGGTGACTGGCGCGCGCAGACCGTCGAGACGATTCGGGCCGCGATACTCGCTGCCGACGACGAGGTGGTCGAGGAGATCAAGTGGCGCAAGCCGTCCAATCCCGATGGTGTGCCCACGTTCTCGTGCGCGGGCTTGGTGTGCACGCTCGAGACCTACAAGGACAAGGTGAAGGTGACCTTCGCCAAGGGAGCATCGATCGACGACGCGGCGGGGCTGTTCAACGCAAGTCTGACCGCCGGGACCCGGCGGGCCGTCGACATCGCCGAGGGTGCGACACCAGACCTCGCGGCCTTCACCGATCTGGTGCGCCGCGCGATCGCGGTGAACCGCTCCTGATGTCCGGTCAGGCGAGCGCCGACGCCGCCGCCGCCAGCTCCGTGAGTACGTCCGAGCATCCGAGTTCGAGCTTGGCGGTGGCAAGTTCGTCGCCGCGGGTCGCGCCGCGGTTGACGATGAACACCGGCTTGCCGTGCTTGTGGGCGTGCCGGACGAATCGCAGGCCCGACATCACTGTCAGCGACGAGCCCAGCACCAGAAGAGAGGTGCCCGCATCCACCATGTCGTACGCGGCGCGCACACGTGGCTTGGGGACGCTCTCGCCGAAGTAGACGATGTCGGGTTTGAGGATCCCGCCGCACTTCTCGCACGCGACCATGCGGAAGTGCGCGGTGCTCTCGATCATCGCGTCGCCGTCGGGTGCTATCTCCACGCCCGTCGCCGGGGTGACGGTGTCGGCGAACCCCGGGTTCAGTCGGTGCAGTCGCTCGTCGAGTTCGAGGCGTGAGATCAAGGCGTTGCAGCTCAGACATCGGATGCGCCCGTACACCCCGTGCAGGTCGATCACATTCCGTGAGCCCGCCTTGGTGTGCAGCATGTCGACGTTCTGAGTGATCACACCCGTCATCAGTCGGCGCTGCTCGAGCGTCGCCAGCGCACGGTGGCCGGCATTGGGTCGGGTGCTGTCCATGTGACGCCACCCGATGTGATTGCGCGCCCAGTAGTGGCGTCGAAAGTCCTCGCCGCTCATGAACTGCTGGAAGGTC
This sequence comes from Rhodococcus sp. AZ1, assembly GCF_054979605.1. NCBI lineage: Bacteria > Bacillati > Actinomycetota > Actinomycetes > Mycobacteriales > Nocardiaceae > Rhodococcus > Rhodococcus sp. AZ1. The sequence continues at coordinate 198,342 of NZ_JBUEQF010000005.1, read as the reverse complement.
ATCGGGGAGCGCGCCGGCGACGACGGACCTCGGTAGTCGGGGATTCCGGAGTCTGTGGACAGCCCCGCTCCGGTGAGAGCGACCACGCCACCGGCCGCGACGGCCGACACGAGTGAGTCAGGAAGGTCCACCCGATCCAGAATAGGCGCGGTCTCGACCCGCCATTGTGGCGAGAATGGTTGCCAAATCGTTGTCTGCCCTCACGGCGCGGGAGTTACAGGTGAGGCAGGAGTGACTCTAGGGTCCCGAGAACTATGAGGCTCCTCTCCACCCGGCTGCGTCGTTCAACCCGGCTGAGTCAGTCAACCCGGCTGCGTCCGAGAACCCGTGCACTGACCTCGGTGGCGTTGCTCGCCGCGATCGCCGCTCCCGCGGTGGCGGCGGGGGTGTACTTCGTGGGCAGCTCACCGGCACCGACGTCCGTTTCGACGCAACCGACGTCGTCGACTGCCGACCCTCTCGCGCCTGCGCGGAAGTCCCTGGCGGCGACCACGCTTCCGCTCGGACTGATCACCGCGTCGCTCGGCACACTCACCACCGGTAGCGCCGAGATCGACGACGGCGCACACCGGATCTCCGACGGACTGCACACCGCGCGCAGTGGATCGCGCGATCTCGCCGACGGCATGGTGGCCCTGCGTCAAGGTGTGTGGGCGCTCGGTGACGGATCCACCAAGGTCAGCGGTGGCGTCAACCAGGTGGTGGACTCCCTCGCGGGCATCGGCGCGGTACAGGGACAGGTGGAGCTGATCGTGGGGCAGGTGATCGACCAGCTCGCCACCAGTACCGACCCTGCGGCCAAGAGTGCCGTCGACCAACTCACCACGGTCAAGACCACCCTCGCCACCGCCGGGCTGGGGAGCGAGGTCATGGCTCGCCTGCGCGACCTTCAGTCGGGTGCCGCAGCAGTGTCGTTCCAGCTGACCGACCCCAAGTCCGAGTTCGTCGACGGTCTTGCCCGTGCCACGAACGGATCGGCCGCCCTGCGCGACGGGTTGGTCACGCTCGACGACGGTGCCGCCAAGCTCGCGGTGGGTACCACCAGCCTGGTCGACGGTGTGCGTCCCATCCCCGGCGTGGTGTCCACGCTGCAGACCAACCTCACCACCGCCACCCGGTCACTCCCCCCTGCCGACTCCCTGGCGGCCGGCGGCGCGGGCGCGGCGGAGGGCACCGCGACCTACGTCGTACGACCCGCGGCGCCCCAGTGGCCCTTCCTGGTGGCGTCGTTGGTTCTGGTGGGTGCGGTGCTCGTGGGGTGGCTGCGCCCGGGAGCTGTGCGGTTCCCCGCGGCCCTGACTCTGATCATTGCCGCGTCGGCGCTGCTGACCGTGTGGGGGGCGTCGCGTGAGCTGTCCGTCGGCGCTTTCGTCGTGACCGGAGTGGTGCTCACTGCCTGGTCGGGAGCGTTCGTGGCAGCCGGGCGGGCGGTGGTTTCGTTGGTCGGTGCGGGCCGCGCGGTTCTCGCCGCTGTGGCCGGTCTCCAACTCGTGGTGTGCGGAGCTGTGGGCGTCGGTTCGTGGGGGTCGTCCGCCGACAGCGCCGCGTCCACGGTTGCGTCGTTCCTGCCGCTCGGGCAGCTCATCACCGCGCTCGGCGACGTGGCGGGCTCCGGCCCGGGGATGCCGACCATCGTCTCCGTAGTGGTTGCGGTGGCGATCATCGCGGTCGCGTCGGTGGTCCGGACCGCGCAGTTCTCTACGGGTGGACCCGCAGCGGTCTCGGCCGAAACACCACACACCGCCCTGGTTGACTCCGTACCCTGAGGGCAACTTTCGACCACGTCGATTGGGGAGGTGGGGCCGGCGGTGCTGCTGGAAGGTCAGAATGCCGTCGTGTACGGCGGCGCCGGTGCGGTCGGCACGGCGGTCGCCCTCGCCTTCGCCCGCGAGGGCGCCGAGGTGCACCTCGTGGGCCGCACGATGTCGCGTCTGCAGGCCGTGGTGGACCGCATTCACAGCTTCGGCGGGATCGCCGAGGCCATGGTTGTCGACGCTGCCGACGAGGTGGATGTCGATGAACACGTCGACCTCGTGGCCGCTCTCTCGGGAAGCGTCGACCTCTCGTTCAATGTCACTGCCCTCGATCGGGCGCATCCCGAAACCGGCCTGCGCTCGCAGGTGCTCACCACGTGCGCCGCAGCGAGACACATGATGTGCCAGCGGTCGGGGGTGATCCTGCTGCCCGGCTGGATCGCCGGCCTCGACGTGCTGCGGCGCTCGTTGAGCACCGAGATCGGTGCCCGCGGGGTACGTGTGATCCAGGTTCAGAGTGCGGGCATCACCGACATCGCCCGTGCTGCCGTGTCGGCCGCTGCGAACGGATTCGCCGGGCGCGCAGTCTGAGCGTTCGGTGCCGCATCCGGATCCGGTGCGTACTACGTCGGGATGGCCAGGGCTCGGTGGGTGTGGCCAGGGCTAGGTGGGTGTGGCCAGGGCTAGGTGGGTGTGGCCAGGGCTAGGTGGGTGTGGCCAGGGCGAACGGCAACACCGCCTCGGCGCCGGCGTGGCGCAGGGCGCGCGCAGCCATCGTCAGGGTCCACCCGGTGTCGGAGAGCATGTCCAGCAACAGGATCGGCCCGGAGACGTCCGTGAGATCGGGGGGATCGAACGCGTCGACCAGCCCGGCCACGGCGAACGCGGAGTTCGCTGCCGCCCTGATCGGGACGTCGGGCCGCCGCCGCAGAACGCCGAGGTCGGTCAATCGGCCGACCCGCGCCAGCCGCGCGCCGAGATCTCCCAGGAGGTGGCCGTGCCCGGTGGTGTCCATGACCATGATCGCCGACGGGCGGGTCGCCCAGTCCCAGGTGGCCAGCACCGTGATGCATGCCTTCTCGAGAGCGTCCGTCGCCGGTTCGTCGGGCCCGTCGAGCAGGGCACGCAATCGTGGACCCCACACCGGATCCGACAGGCGCCCGAGCACTCGTCCGGTCTCGGGTCCGTCGGTGATCCTCCCCGAGAGCGAGACCCCCACCTTCGCCAGGCCGGTGGGCCACTGCTTGCGGAACGGCAGATCCACCCCGGGGCGGTCGAGTCGGGAGCGGGTGGCGGCGACGGTCTCGGGATCGACCTGCGCGGAATATGCTGTGCCCGTGCAGTTGTCGCATCGCCCGCACCGGTCCCGCTCGGCGCTGCCGGTCAGTTCGGGATCATCGAGTTGGCGCCGCAGGAAGGCCATGCGGCACTCGGTGGTGCTCTCGTACTCGAGCATCGCACGCTGCTCGCTCAGCCGCGCCTCGTCGAGCCGCTCGTAGCGTTGCGCGTCGTAGGTCCACGGCTGTCCGGTGCCGACCCATCCACCGCGTACACGTCTGACGGCCCCGTCGACGTCGAGCACCTTGAGCACCATCTCGAGGCGGGTGCGCCCAAGCTCGACGAGGGGCTCGAGGGCCTGGGTGGACTGCGCTCGCTCGGAGTCGAGCACCTCGAGAACTCGCCTCACCACGTGTTCGCGGGGGAACGCGACGGAGGCGAAGTAGCTCCAGATTCGCTGGTCCTCGGGGCCGGGGAGCAACACCACCTCGGCGCGCTCGGTGGCGCGGCCGGCGCGGCCCACCTGCTGGTAGTAGGAGATCGGCGACGATGGTGCACCCACGTGCACCACGAACCCGAGGTCCGGCTTGTCGAAGCCCATGCCCAGTGCCGACGTGGCGATGAGCGCCTTCACCCTGTTGTGCTGCAGATCCTGTTCCGCTGCTTCGCGTTCGGCCGGATCGGTCTGCCCGGTGTAGGCCGCGACGGTGAGGCCGCGTTCGGTGAGCAGCGACGCCAGGTCGGTGGCCCCGGCGACGGTGAGGCAGTACACGATGCCCGACCCGGGTAGCGAGTTCAGATGCTCTGCCAGCCAGGCGATCCGAGCCGTCGGGTCCGCGATGCGCACCACCGACAGGTGCAGCGATCGACGTTCGAGCCCACCGCGCAGGATCGTCGTATCGGACCCGCCCACTCCCAGTTGTGCTGCGACGTCGGCCACCACGCGGTTGTTGGCGGTGGCCGTGGTGGCCAGCACCGGGATACCGTCGCGTAGGTCGGCAACCAGGGTGCGGATGCGGCGATAGTCGGGGCGGAAGTCGTGGCCCCAATCGGAGACGCAGTGCGCTTCGTCCACCACGATCATGCCGGCATCGGCGGCGAGCGCGGGCAGCACGGCGTCGCGGAAATCAGGGTTGTTCAGCCGCTCCGGGCTCACCAGGAGCACGTCGAGTTCGCGGGCCCGCACGCGTGCATGGATCTCGTCCCACTCGGTGACGTTGCCGGAGTTGATGGTGGCTGCAGCCACCCCCGCGCGCTCGGCCGCGGCCACCTGGTTGCGCATGAGGGCGAGCAGGGGCGAAACGATGACGGTGGGTCCGAGACCCTGCTCACGCAGGAGCCGCGCGGAGATGAAGTACACCGCCGACTTGCCCCACCCGGTTCGTTGGACGACCAGCGCACGACGGTGGTGGACGACCAAAGCCTCGATGGCGGTCCACTGATCCTCGCGCAACACTGCCGATTCACCGGCCAGCTCGCGTAGCAGCACCGCGGCTCGGGTGCGCAGCGCGGTCACGGTGCTGGGGTCGGTGTGCTCGTCGGTTCGGGAGGCTGTGGCCATGAACCGACCGTAGCCCCGCGGTCCGACAGCGTCGTCCGCTTTAATGGCGCCCATGACACCGCCCCTGACTGCGGCCGAGTTCTTCGCCGCCAAGCTCGCCTACGAGACCGATCCTGCCGATCTGGCTGCCGCCCGCTCGGGCGGAGCAGCGCCGCTCGTGATCGACGTCCGCAATGAGCAGGCGTGGTTGCAGGGCCACATTCCCGGCGCCGTGCACGTACCGAATGCCGAGCTGGCCGCGCGTGCCGGGGATGTGGCTCCGGATCTGCACGCCGCGATCGTCGTCTACTGCTGGGGTCCCGGGTGCAATGGGAGTACGCGCGGTGCGCTGACGCTCGCCACACTCGGGTACTCGCAGGTCAGGGAGTTGATCGGTGGGTTCGAGTACTGGGCGCGCGAGGGCTTTGCCATCGCGTCCGCGTCGGGTCGCTCGCGACGGGCACCGGATCCGCTGACGGCCCCGGTTACGGAAGGTTCTTCGGAAAGTTCGACAGAACTATAGAACATACGTTCGATTCTGAGGTAGGCTGCCGGAACGATGCCAGGGAGGCGTCGGTTCGGGGGTTTCGATCGTGCGTTTCGAAGATTGCACAGGTGTCACCAGCACGGGCGCTGTCACCAGCAGGGGCGCTGTCACCTGTGCGACCACATTCGAGGGATCCGTTCGCGCTGCATTGACAGGGCATGAGATCGCAGGGTGGTCGGCCAGTTCGTTGGAGCAGCACCTGGCGGGTCTCGAGCGCCTCGCCGCGACCATCGCGGCGGAACAGGCGCGGGTGGTGCACAGGATGCACACGGTGGCCTCGTCGGCGGATGCCGCGCAGAAGCAGAGAGACGCTCAGGAGTTCGACGGAACCACGGTGCCGTCGCGACCCGGTCGCGCGGCGGGTCTGGCGCTGGTCGTGGGCCTGGCGTGCCAGGTGTCGCCGAGCACGGGCGCGCGCACCATCGATCGTGCGTGTCGGCTGGTCACCCGGTTGCCATCTGTGATGCGACTGCTCGAGCAGGGTCTGCTGACGTCAGCGCGGGTGCAGGTTGTGGTCGATGCGGCCGCGGTGCTGGGCGACGATGGTTGCGCAGAATTGGATGCGCGAATCGCCGAGCGGTCGAGCGAGCTGTGCGGCGCGTCCACTGCCAGGGTGCGCGAACTCGTGGTGGCCTGGATCGCCGAACTCGATTCCGATGCCGTTCTGGCGAAACGAGATTCGGCCGTGCGGGGGAGACGGGTGACGTCGTCCCCGCTTCCGGACGGGATGGCGAGAATCTCCATCACCGCGCCGATCGACCAGTGCGCGTACGTGATCGGTGCCCTGCGGGCGAGGGCAGCGCAGGTGATCGCGACCGGTGATCCCGCCGGTCGCACGCGAGGTCAGATCATGGTGGACCTCGCCGTCACTCGGCTGACCGGACAGTCCGTCGCAGATCAGGTTCCCACCACCGTCGACCTGGTGATCTCCGACGAGACGCTCTTCGCCGGTGGCGCCGAGCCCGGATGGTTGGGGGACGGCACCGCGATCCCTGCCCCGCTCGCGCGACGGCTCGTGCGCGACAGCGTGCTCGGCCCGTCGGATTGTTCACCCCCGCCGAGGATTCCAGAGCCACCCCCGGTGGTCCGGGACGGGGATCGGCCGTTACCGGTTGCCGGGGACTTCGGTGCCGCTGCTCGATACGGCGTGCTGGCTGATGTGCTCGGGGGTGACAGGCCGAGGGAAGGCGAAGGTGTGGGCTCTGCAGAGAGGGGATGCGCCGAGTCCCCGAGCGCGGAGGAGGTCGATGCCACGTTCCGGGTGGCCGAACTCGAACTGCTGCTGGCCGCCACGGTGAGTGCGGCCGACAGCGCTGCGGCTCGTGTTCGCAACGCGGCGGCCACGCAGTTGCGACTGCTGTACGCATGCCCCGAGACCGGTGCGCTGACAGCCACCAGGTCGCGGTCACGGACCTTCCCGACGGCGCTGGCCACGATGATCGACCTGCGGGACGGTGGTCGATGCCGCACTCCGTTCTGCGGAGCACGGATCGCCCATCACGATCACGTTCGGCCGTACGCGCAGGGCGGCTCGACGTCGCTGGCCAACGGGTCGGGCCTGTGCGCGCGATGCAACCTCGTCAAGGATGCGCGCGGCATAGTCACCGACACCGACACCATCGAGGCCGAGCGGCACACGACGCGGATTACGACTCCGGGTGGTCGCTACGTCTCGACGGCACCCCGCATGCCAAGCCCTACGCAGGCCGCAGGAACAGCTCAGTACGCCCGGGCGTACTGCCGGGGCGGAGCGGGGTCGATGTCCGCACCCAGCTCACGGGCGGCGCGGCGAGGCCAGTAGGGATCGCGCAGCAGTTCGCGCGCGAGGAACACGGCGGTGGCGTCGCCCTCGGCCACGATCTTCTCGGCCTGGCGGGGTTCGGTGATCATGCCGACCGCCGCGGTGGGGATGCCTGTCTCGCTGAGAAGGCGGTGGGCGAAGGGCACCTGGTAGCCGGGCTCCACGGGAATCTGCGCGCCGGGGTGGTTGCCGCCGGTGGAGACGTCCACCAGATCGACTCCGAGTTCACGAAGTTGACGGACCAGGATCACGGTTTGCTCCGGCGTCCAGGTGGCGGAGTCGACACCGAGGTCGTCGCCCACCCAGTCGGTGGCCGAGACCCGGACGAACAGCGGAAGATCCGTCGGGATGGCGTCGCGGACGGCGGCCACCACCTCGCGCAGCAGCCGGGTCCGGCCGTCGAACGATCCGCCGTAGTTGTCGGTGCGGTGGTTGGACTCGGGGGAGAGGAACTGGTGCAGCAGGTACCCGTGGGCCGCGTGGATCTCGACCACCTCGAAACCGGCACGAACCGCGCGGACGGCGGCGGCACGGAAACCATCGATCACGGCCGTGATGTCTGCGCCGGTCATCTCCCGCGGCGGCGTGTACGAGCCGAACGCGATGGCCGACGGACCGATCGTGGTCCAGAACAGCGGGTCGTCCGATGCGAGTGAGCGGCCACCCTCCCAGGGGACGGTCGTCGAGCCCTTGCGTCCGGCGTGGGCCAGTTGGATGGCGGGTACGGCGCCGAAGGATCGGATGTCGGAGGTGATCTCGGCGAGGGCGCCGACCTGTTCGTCGTTCCACAAGCCCAGGTCGGCCGGGGTGATGCGGCCAACCGGGTCGACGGCGACGGCCTCGGTCATGACGAGGCCGGCGCCGCCGATGGCACGGGATATCAAGTGAGTGCGGTGCCAGTTGTTGACCGTGCCGGTCTCGGCGCCGCTGGTGGCAGCGGAGTACTGGCACATCGGCGACACCCACACCCTGTTGGGGATGGTCGTGCCGCGCAGGGTCAGGGGTTGGAACAGGTTGCTCACGGGTGGGTCCAACCTGTCGGGGCCCGGCGACATTCCGTCGGTGACCTAGTCTGACGGTGTGACTTCCCTATCTTTGAGGGCCGAAGGTGACCTCCGCGAAGATGTCCACGAGGCGGCTCGGCGTGCCCGGGTGGCGGCGCGGAGTCTGGCGTTGGCGGATCGGGCACGCAAGGACGCGGCGCTGCACGCTGCGGCGGACGCTGTCCTTGCCGCGGCCTCGGCGATCCTCGATGCGAACGCGAAGGATGTCGCCGCGGCGGAGGCGTCCGGCACCGCACCCGGCCAGATCGATCGGCTGCGGCTGACCGGTGATCGCATCGACTCGATCGCAGCCGGTCTGCGGCAGGTGGCGTCGCTGCCCGACCCGGTCGGCGAGGTTCGCCGCGGCAGCACCCTCCCCAACGGCCTCGAGCTGCGACAGATCGCCGTTCCACTGGGCGTGGTGGGGATGATCTACGAGGCGCGTCCGAACGTGACGGTCGATGCCTTCGGGCTCACGCTCAAGTCGGGCAATGCCGTGCTGCTGCGAGGTTCGTCGTCGGCGGCGCACAGCAACACTGCACTGGTCGAGGTGCTGCGCGGTGCGCTGGCCGATCAGGGGATCGATCCCGATGCGGTCCAGCTGCTCTCGAGCGCTGATCACAGCACGGTCACCCACCTCATCCAGGCGCGTGGACTGGTGGACGTGGTGATCCCGCGCGGCGGCGCCGGGCTGATCTCGGCGGTGGTGCGCGATGCCACCGTTCCCACCATCGAGACCGGTGTGGGCAACTGCCACGTCTTCGTGCACGCGGCGGCGGATCTGGATATGGCCGTCTCGATCGTCCTCAACGCCAAGACTCGACGGGTGAGCGTGTGCAACGCCGCCGAGACGGTTCTGGTCGACGCCGCGATCGCCGACCGGGCGGTGCCCGTGCTGCTGGCAGCGCTCGCCGATGCCGGGGTCACGGTGCACGGCTCGATTCCCGGCACCGTGCCGGCCACCGAGGTGGACTGGGGTCAGGAGTATCTCTCCCACGACATTGCCCTGGCGGTGGTGGACGGCGTCGACGGCGCCGTGGCCCACATCGACACCTACGGCACCGGCCACACCGAGGCCATCGTCACCGGTGACCTGGCCGCGGCCCGCGAGTTCGGTGCCCGCGTCGATGCGGCGGCGGTGATGGTCAACGCGTCGACGGCGTTCACCGACGGCGAGCAGTTCGGGTTCGGTGCCGAGATCGGAATCTCCACGCAGAAGTTGCACGCCCGCGGCCCGATGGGATTGCGAGAGCTCACCTCGACCAAGTGGTTGGTGTGGGGCACCGGACATGTGCGGCCGGCATGAGCGAGACGCATCTGTTCCGGGACGTCGACGATGTTCTGACCAGGCTGGCGACCACCGGCTACCTGGCCGACAAGGCGACGGCCACGTCGGTCTTCCTCGCCGACCGGCTCGGCAAGCCGCTGCTGATCGAAGGCCCCGCAGGAGTGGGCAAGACCGAACTCGCCAAGGCGGTGTCCGAGTGCACGGGTTCCGAACTGGTGCGTCTGCAGTGCTACGAAGGTGTCGACGAGGCGCGTGCGCTCTACGAGTGGAACCACGCCAAACAGATCCTGCGTATCCAGTCCACCTCCGGGCAGAGTTGGGACGAGACCAAGCACGACGTCTTCGCCGAGGAGTTCCTGCTCGCGCGACCGCTCCTGACCGCGATCCGTCGAGAAGATCCGACGGTCCTGCTGATCGACGAGACCGACAAGGCGGACATCGAGATCGAGGGTCTGCTGCTCGAGGTGCTCAGCGATTTCGCCGTCACTGTGCCCGAGCTGGGCACCATCACCGCGGCCAGGCGCCCCTTCACGGTGCTGACCTCGAACGCCACCCGTGAGCTGTCCGAGGCGCTCAAGCGTCGCTGCCTGTTCCTGCACCTCGACTTTCCCGATGCCGATCTCGAGCGCCGAATCCTGGCCAGCCGTGTCCCCGAACTGCCCACCGCGGTCGCCGAGGCGATGGTGCGCACCATCGGCGTCCTGCGCGGGATGCAGCTCAAGAAGGTGCCGTCGGTCGCGGAGACCATCGACTGGGGTCGCACCCTCCTCGCGCTCGGGATGAGCGAACTCGACGACGCCGCGGTCCGCAGCACGCTGGGTGTGGTGCTCAAACACCGCTCCGATCAGGACAGGGCCATCAGCGAACTGCGACTGGTCTGAGCGGGGTCACCGATGTCTCCCTTCGTCACGCCGACACCTACGGTTACGCACGGGGAGAACGCGTTCGGCGCGCATCTCGTCGACTTCGTGGAAGCGTTGCGCCGCAGGGGAATCGGCGTGGGGCCGTCGGAGACGGTCGATGCGGGACGAGTGCTCTCGGTGCTCGACCTCCTCGACCGCGAGGCCGTGCGCGAGGGGCTGGCCTGCTCGCTGCTGCGACGGCCGGGCCACCGCGAGACGTTCGACGCGCTCTTCGACCTGTGGTTCCCGTCCGGCATCGGTGCGAGCGCCGACGAGCAGTCCGAGAAGGTGATGCCGCGTCATCGGGACGGCACGGTCGATCTCGATGCGCTGCGCGATCTCGTCGCCGAGCTGCTCGCCGACGGCTCGGCGGAGGCGATGGCAATGGTCGAGGCGCTGATCCGCGGCATCGTCGACGAACTCGGCCAGTACCGAACCGGCGCGGGCTCGTCGTTCTCGGCGTATCAGGCTCTGCGCGAGGTGGATCCGGCGACGATCACGACCAAGCTCATCGAAGGACTGATGGGCCGGTCCGGCGGTGGTGGCCGCTCGGACTCCGGCGACTACGCCGCGGAGGTGGCCACCCGGGCGGCGGCCACGCGGATCTCCGATTTCGAGAAGTCCGTTGCCCGCGAGACCCGTCGGCGATCAGCGGAGGTGCTCGGGCGTGAACGCGTCGCCACCTACGGCGCTCCCAAGCTCATCGAGGAGGTCGACTTCCTGCGCGCCAACAACGCGGAGTTGACGGCGCTGCGGCGCAACGTGGTCCCGCTGGCCAGGCTGCTGGCCACGCGGCTGGCAGCGAGGCGCAGACGTGCCCGGGCCGGGTCGGTGGATCTGCGCCGCACGCTGCGCCGATCGATGTCGACCGGGGGCGTCCCGATCGACCTGGTGATGCGCAAGCCGCGCGCTGCGCGCCCGGAACTGGTCGTGCTGTGCGACATCTCGGGATCGGTGGCGGGATTCAGCCAGTTCACGCTGCTCCTCGTGCACACCCTGCGCGAGCAGTTCAGTCGGGTGCGGGTGTTCGCGTTCGTCGACACCACCGACGAGGTGACCCGGTTCTTCGAGGGCGGTGACGACCTGGCGTCGTCCACCGCCCGGATGATCGAGGAATCAGACGTCATCTCCTACGACGGGCATTCCGACTACGGCAACTCGTTCTCGGTGTTCGCCGACAAGCACCTCGGTGCCGTCTCGGCGCGGTCGTCGCTGCTGGTGCTCGGTGACGGGCGCACCAACTACCGGGACCCGCGGATATCGGATCTGGTCCGCATGGTGACCGTGGCCCGGCACGCGTACTGGCTCAACCCGGAACCGAAGGGACAGTGGGGGACGGGTGATTCGGCGGCGCAGCTCTATGCGGAGGTGATCGAGATGCACGAGTGCCGCTCGGCGCAGCAACTGGCCGACGTGGTGGCCCGCCTGCTGCCGACATGATCGGCCGGTGATCGCCCTGCCCGTAACATCGCTGCACATGACCACCGCCCCAGCGTCCGGCGCTGTCGATGCCGATCGGCGACGCGTCGGTGTGATGGGTGGGACGTTCGACCCCGTCCACCACGGTCACCTCGTCGCGGCCAGCGAGGTTGCCGATCGGTTCGGGCTCGACGAGGTGATCTTCGTGCCCACCGGGCGCCCGTGGCAGAAGCTGGACCGGTCGGTCAGCCCCGCCGAGGATCGCTACCTGATGACGGTCATCGCGACCGCGTCCAATCCGCGGTTCTCGGTCAGTCGCGTCGACGTCGAACGCGACAAGCCCACCTACACCGTCGACACCCTGCGCGATCTGCGCCGCCAGCACCCCTACGCGGAGTTGTTCTTCATCACCGGCGCCGACGCACTGGGCAGCATCCTGAGCTGGCAGAACTGGCAGGAATTGTTCGACCTCGCGCACTTCGTGGGCGTCTCGCGTCCGGGATACGAACTGCGTGCCGACCACCTCGATGCCCTCGACGCCGAGTCGGTGACGTTGATGGAGATCCCGGCGCTGGCCATCTCGTCGACGGAGTGTCGCCGACGCGCCGCCGAACACCGACCCGTGTGGTACCTCGTTCCGGACGGGGTGGTGCAGTACATCTTCAAGCGCGGTCTCTACCGCCCGGACGGGGAGATACGTCCCGACGGGACGGTGACCACCTCCGAGCCCACAGCCCCGCCACCGGACGCAGCACACGAAACGGATCCCGAACCCACCCCCGACAGCAGGAGTGCCAGCACGTGAGTGCCACCGAAGACGCCACGGCCATCGCTACGATCGCCGCGCTCGCAGCCGATGACAAGCTCGCCACCGACGTGGTGGTGCTCGACGTCTCCGAGCAGTTGCAGATCACCGATTGCTTCGTGATCGCCTCCGCGCCCAACGAGCGGCAGGTGAACGCGATCGTGGAGAACGTGGAGGAGAAGTTGGCGGCCGCCGGGCACAAGCCGGTTCGACGTGAGGGCACCCGTGAAGGACGGTGGGCGCTCCTGGACTACGTCGATGTGGTGGTGCACGTCCAGCACAACGACGAGCGCAACTTCTACGCCCTCGAGCGACTGTGGAAGGACTGCCCCGTGATCGCCGTCGACGGCATCGCGGCCGCCGGGAACGCCGGGGCCGGGAATGCCGGAGAGACCGGGGACGAGTGAGTCGGCGCCTGATCCTGCTCCGGCACGGGCAGACCTCGTACAACGCCACCGACCGGATGCAGGGGCAGCTCGACACCGAGCTCACCGAGACCGGCCGCATGCAGGCCGTTCGCGCCGCCGCCGACCTCCGCGACCGGGGACCGTCGGTGATCATCTCGTCCGATCTCACGCGTGCGCGCGACACCGCCACGGTGCTCGGCGAGGCGGTCGGGCTCGAGGTGAGCACCGACGAGAGACTGCGCGAGACGCATCTCGGTGCGTGGCAGGGCCTGACGCATCACGAGGTCGACGCGCAGTACCCCGGTCAGCGACTGGCCTGGCGCGCGGACGCGACGATGGCACCGCCGGGCGGTGAGTCGCGACTGGACGTCGCGGCACGGACGGTTCCCGTGGTGAACGAGATCCTGGCCGATCCTCTCCTCGGCGACGGCCCGGCTGTGCTCGTCGCGCACGGAGGCACCATCGCCGCGCTCACCGCGGCTCTGCTCGATCTGCCCGTCGAGCGGTGGCCGGTGCTCGGCGGGTTGGACAACGCGAGCTGGGTGCAGGTCTCCGCCCATGATGGGCTCGGTGTGGCCGGTGCCGATGGACGACCGTCGTGGCGACTGGATGTGTGGAATGCATCCGCCCGCGTGGCGAGCGACGTCCTGTAATGACGCGCCGGGTGCTGCTCGTCCTCGCCGATTCTCTGGCCTATTACGGCCCCGAGGGTGGTCTGCCCGCCGACGATGCGCGCCTGTGGCCCAATCTCGTTGCCGCCGAACTCGATTGGGATGTCGAGCTCGTCGCCCGAATCGGCTGGACCTGTCGGGACGCCTGGTGGGCCCTGACGCAGGACCCGCGCGTGTGGGCGGCCGTGCCGCGGGCGGGTGCGCTCGTCGTCGCCACCGGGGGGATGGACTCGCTCCCGTCGCCGCTGCCCACCGCGCTCCGCGAACAGATTCGCTATCTGCGACCGGACGCGGTGCGACGGGCAGTGCGCACGGCATATGGATGGGCGCAACCGCGGCTGGCTCCGCTGGGCCGACCCGTCGCGCTCCCACCGCGGTTGTCGGTGGAGTACCTCGAGAAGATTCGTGCGGCGATGACCGCGGTGCGACCCACACTGCCGATCATCGGCACCCTGCCGTCGGTGCACCGCTGCCAGGGTTACGCCATGGTGCACTCCGGGCGCGCTCCCGCCGTCGCCGCCACCAGCGACTGGGCGGCCTCCCGCGCTGTTCCGCTGGTGGATTTCGGTGCTGCTGTGGCCGACCACATCGATTCCGCCGACGCCAACCCCGACGGGATCCACTGGGGTTTCGCCGCCCACCGACGCGTCGCAGACGACGTGCTCGCCGTTCTGGGTCCCCTGCTCGCCGCGCACCCCGACTGATCCGGGCCGGCCCGGTTGTCCACACCCGGGTCGGTTGTCCCCGGGTGGGCGTCGAGGCCGATCGGGGACGGCGGTCGGCTGGCACCGGCCACATAGGGTCCGCTCATGGCTCCGTTCGAACCCCGCATCGCACCGCGGCCGCGTGACCGCGCGATCGACAGTCCGCGCCGGCGCCTGCTGACCGTGCCCGCAGACGACCACCGGATCGGCCACGACGTCTCTCCCGAGGTGCCGGCCGCCACGGTGCCCCCGTTGCACTCGGAACCTCCGCTGCATCCGGAACCGCTGGTCGAGCCCGAACGCATGCGCCTGGACCCCGGCCGAAAAGGGATGTTCGCGCTGGCCGGTGTCGCGGCTGTCATCGTGCTCTACGCGGGGGTGACGTACTGGCGCGATGCTCCCGCTCCCGCACCGGTACCGGCTCTGCCGGTGGTCGCGGTCGGCTCGGATCCGACGTCCACCCCCGGATCGCCGTCCCCGCCGCCGCCCCCGCCTGCACCGATGGTGGTGTCGGTGGTGGGGGCGGTGGCCCGGCCCGGCCTGGTGACGTTACCCGCAGGTGCCCGGGTGGCCGACGCCCTCGCTGCCGCCGGGGGAGCGGCGCCCGATGTGGACACCACCTCCCTCAACCTCGCCGAGCGGATGTCCGACGGGCAGCAGATCGTGGTGGGGGCTCCGCCAGCGCAGGCGCGGGCTCCCGCGGCGCAGTCCAGGCCGTCGACGGGCGCGGGGCAGTCCGCCCCGTCGCCGGGCGGCGCCGCGGGACCGGTCTCGCTCAACACCGCGACCGTCGAGGACCTCGACGCACTGCCAGGGGTGGGTCCGGTGACCGCCGTAGCGATCATTGCCTGGCGGGAAACCAATGGACCTTTCACGACCGTCGATCAGTTGGCCGAGATCAACGGCATCGGTCCCACGCGCCTCGCGCGCCTGCGCACGCTGGTCACCGTGTGAGCGAGTCGTCGGGTCGCGGCGATGCCACCCACGGTCCTCTCGATGTCCGACTGGTCCCGGCCGCTGTGGGGTGCTGGGCGGTGACGGTGGCGGCCGTGGTGGGCGGGCCGGTGAGCGGGGCGGTGGCGGCAGGGCTTGCCGCGCTGGCGTCCGCGGCGGTCTGGGGTGCCGCAGCGGTCCGAGTGTCGGCACAGTCGGATCGTCGTGTGCTGTTCGATCGTCGTCTACTGTTCGATCGTCGTCTGCTGGCGGGAATCGTGGCGTTCTGCGCACTGGTCGCCTCCTGCGCGCTGCTGGCGGGTGTGCGGGCCCACGAGGCCCGGTCGAGTCCGGTGCGTGCCGCGGCCGATCGCGGCGCCACCATCACCGTCGTGGGCACGGTGATCGATGATCCCCGTCCGCTGTCGGGTGCCTTCGCGCGCACCGTGCTGGTCCCGATCCGTCTCCAGTCGGCGGTGATCGGTCGCGACGGCGTGACCCTCGGCGGACGGCTGACCGTGTTCGGCAGCGGTGCGCGCTGGGCGCACACCACGCCGGGTCAGAGCCTGCGCTTCCGCGCAGAACTGTCGCCGCCCGATCGGGCCGACCTCACCGTCGCGGTGGCGCGGGCGCGCGGTGACCCGGACCTCGTCGCCCCGGCCGGCGGAGTGCTCGACGCGGCTCGAACGGTGCGCGAGCGACTGGCGCAGGCGTCATCGCATGCGCTGCCCGCCGACACGGCGTCGCTGCTACCGGCGATCACGGTCGGTGACACCTCCGCAGTTCCGGACGATCTGCGCGCCGACTTCCGAGCCACCGGACTGACCCACCTGACAGCGGTGTCGGGGGCGAACTTCACGTTCCTCATCGGTGCGGTGCTGCTGCTCGCGCGGCTGCTGACGGTGGGACCGCGCACCGCCACGGTGATCGCCGCGGTGGTGCTGGTGGCGTTCGTGGTGATCGCCCGACCGTCGCCGAGCGTGCTGCGCGCCGCGGTGATGGGCGCGATCGGGCTGTTGGCGTTCGTCACCGGTCGTCGAAAGCATGCGGTGCCCGCACTGGCCACCGCCGTGATCGCTCTTCTGGTCTACGACCCGGCGTTGGCGGTGGGCCCGGGATTCGTGCTCTCGGTGACGGCCACCGGTGCGCTGATCCTGTTGGCGCCGTGGATCACCCGGCGACTGAGCCGACTGATTCCCGAACCTGCGGCGGCGGCGATTGCGGTGGCCGTGGCAGCCCAGGTGGTGACGGCGCCGGTGATCGTGGCGATCTCCGGATCGGTCAGTGTGGTCTCGGTGCTCGCGAACATCGTGGTGGCGCCCGTGGTGGGACCGATCACGGTGGTGGGGGCGATCGTGGCTCTGGTCGCGGTGGTGCACCCGCCGACCGCGGAGGTGCTCGCGCGCGCAGCGGAACCGGGGCTGCGGTGGCTGGTTCTGGTCGCCGAGCGCCTGGCTGCGTTACCCGGCGCCGGCGTCGCAATGCCGGGCGGGTGGAGTGGCGTGGCGATGGTGGCCGCTGCGGGGATCGCCGTGCTCGCGGCGATCGCTCGGCTGTCGGGGCGGCGTGGGACGATCGAGCGATGACCGAGACGCCGGCCCGCCCGCAGCCTCTGCACCTGGTGCTCGGCGACGAGGAATTGCTGGTCGAGCGTGCGGTGGCAGCGGTGATAGCCGACGTGCGCGCCGTGGCCGGGGCGGACGTGCCGATCGATCGCCTGCGCGCCGGCGACACCACGGTGACCGAACTCGCCGAGTTGCTCAGTCCGTCGCTGTTCGCCGAGGACCGGGTGGTGATCTTCGAGGCCGCAGCCGAGGCGGGGAAGGACGCGGTCGCCCTGGTCACCGACACCGCGGCGTCCCCGCCGGAGGGCGTGGTACTCGTGGTGGCGCACTCCGGCGGCGGCCGAGCCAAGGCGATGGTCGCGGCGCTCGAGAAGGTCGGGGCAACCGTCCACCCGGCAGCCAAGCTCACCCGCGCCGCCGAGCGGGAGGACTTCGTGCGCGGTGAGTTCCGCACCCACCGCACCCGGGTCTCGGGCGACGTGGTGGCCGCCCTGGTGGACGCGGTGGGCTCGGATCTACGCGAGTTGGCCGCCGCCTGCTCGCAGTTGGTGGCCGACACCGGCGGCAGGGTCGACGTCGCCGCCGTACGGCGCTACTACAGCGGCCGAGCGGAGATCAGCGGGTTCGATATCGCCGATCGTGCGGTCGCCGGTGACCCGGGTGGTGCGCTCGAGGCGTTGCGGTGGGCGAGTGTGCGCGGCGCGCCGCATGTTCTCATTGCAGATGCGCTGGCGGACGCGGTGTACACCATCGCCCGCGTCGGTTCGGCCGGTCGGGGAGATCCGTTCGCGATGGCCTCGCAGCTGGGCATGCCACCGTGGAAGATCAAGAAGGCTCAGCAGCAGGCCCGGTCATGGAACGCCGAGCGGATCACCGCGGCACTCGATGTGGTCGGCAGGCTCAATGCCGACGTCAAGGGACAGGCCGCGGACGCCGACTACGCCGTCGAGAGCGCGGTTGTGAGGGTGTCCGAACTCGCGCGAGGATGAGTGATCGAGCTCCTCCGCTCGGACCACGCCGCGCCCGGGACACACAAAACCGCCCCGGCATGTGCCGGGGCGGTGGGTGCGTGTGGAGCGGGCCGGCGGTGCTGCGCGGCCCACCGGGATCAGAGCTTGTTCAGTGCCAGGGCGAGTGCCGACTTCTTGTTGGCGGCCTGGTTCTTGTGGATGACACCCTTGCTGGCGGCCTTGTCGAGCTTGCGGCTGGCGGTCAGCAGCAGTGCCTCGGCCTTGGCCTTGTCACCCTCGGCGGTGGCCTCACGGAAGGACCGGATGACCGTGCGCAGCGACGACTTCACCGACTGGTTGCGCAGGCGGTTGCGCTCGTTGGTGCCGATGCGCTTCACCTGGGACTTGATGTTGGCCACGCGTGATCCTCTGTTCTCCGGGAGCAGGGTGCTCCCCGGTTGGTTCTCGAGTTCGTACAAGTTCACGAGCTCACGACTACTGAGCCCACGACGCGATCGACGGGCACGGCCCGGCGCGTCGTCCGACGTGCAACAGTACCAGCGCACGGCGCGCGAACCCAATTCCAGCCGTCTGCTCGGCCGCGAGTGCCGGCTGCGCGGCCGCGGGGCCGAAGCTCGGTGGCGGTGAGAATCGTCGGCCCTGCTGAATTTCCGCCCTGCCGAATTTCCGCCCTGCCGAATCTCCGCCCTGCCGAATCTCCGCCCTGCCGAATTTCTGTGGGTGGGGCAACATGAGCCCCATGAGTCCGCGATCGACCACAGTGCCGCGCACCAAAGCCACCGCGGCGGCTGCACGCAAGAACTCCGCGCGGGGATCACGCGAGGCACCGAGCGTGTTCGACGGGTACGCCGACATCGGCAAGTACGACCTGGCGTACGACGAGATGTTCGACGGCTCGGGTGGTCTGCGAGCCCCGTACCGCGGCATTCACAAGGCATTGGCGCAGCAGGACGCCGCCGACCTCGACGCCCGCTCGCAGGCCCTCGGGCGGGCCTTCGTCGACCAGGGCATCACCTTCTCGCTGTCCGGTCAGGAGCGGCCGTTCCCGCTCGATCAGGTGCCGCGCGTGATCGCGGCGGCCGAGTGGTCGCGCCTCGAGAAGGGCATCAAGCAGCGGGTGAAGGCGCTCGAGATGTTCCTCGCGGACATCTACGGTGATCAGGAGATCCTGCGCGACGGTGTGGTGCCCAAGCGGCTGGTCACCTCCTGCGAGCACTTCCACCGCGAGGCGTTCGGGATCACCCCGCCGAACGGCGTGCGGATCCATGTTGCGGGCATCGACCTCATTCGTGACGCCGAAGGCACGTTCCGGGTTCTCGAGGACAACCTGCGAAGCCCGTCCGGGGTGTCCTACGTGATGGAGAACCGGCGCACGATGGCCCGGGTGTTCCCCAACCTCTTCGCGACGCACAAGGTGCGAGCGGTCGGTGACTATGCGACTCATCTGCTGCGCGCACTGCGAGCGGCCGCGGCGGTCAACGAGGCCGACCCCACCGTGGTGGTGCTGACCCCTGGTGTGGCGAACTCCGCGTACTTCGAACACTCCCTGCTCGCGCGGCTCATGGGCGTCGAGTTGGTCGAGGGGCGCGACCTGTTCTGCCGTGACAACAAGGTCTACATGCGCACCACCGAGGGCGAACGGCAGGTCGACGTGATCTACCGCCGCATCGACGACGACTTCCTCGACCCCATGCAGTTCCGCCCGGACTCGGTGCTCGGTGTGGCGGGGCTGGTCAATGCCGCCCGCTCCGGGAACGTGGTGATCTCGAGTGCCGTCGGCAACGGTGTCGGCGACGACAAGCTCACCTATACCTACGTTCCCACGATCATCGACTACTACCTCGGTGAGAAGCCGCTGCTGGCCAACGTCGACACCTATCGGTGCTGGCTGCCCGACGAGTGCGAGGAAGTGCTCGATCGGGTGGCTGAGCTGGTGATCAAGCCGGTGGAGGGGTCGGGCGGATACGGCATCGTCTTCGGACCCGACGCGTCGCCGCGAGAGCTGAACGCCATCTCGAAGAAGATCCGGTCCGATCCGCGCGGATGGATCGCGCAGCCGGTGGTGCAGCTGTCGACGGTTCCCACCAAGATCGGTGATCATCTCGCTCCGCGGCACGTGGATCTGCGCCCCTTCGCCGTCAACGACGGTGACGACGTGTGGGTGCTGCCCGGTGGTCTGACCCGTGTTGCGCTGCCGGAGGGGTCGTTGGTGGTCAACTCCAGTCAGGGTGGCGGCAGCAAGGACACCTGGGTGTTGGCCGGCCGCACGGCCACCGAATCCGAGCGTGAGCTGGGCGGCGAGGAGATCGTCAGTGATCCGCCTGCCGCGCCGATGGCCGAGCAGGGCCCCGAACTGAGCGGCATCCAACAGATCCAGCAGCAACAGCAACAGCAGCAACAACAACAGCAGCAACAACAACAGCAGGCTCGGGCCGCGGCGGGTGAGTGCTGATGCTCGCGCGCAACGCGGAGTCGCTGTACTGGATCGGCCGGTACGTCGAGCGCGCCGACGACACCGCCCGCATTCTCGACATCACCGTCCACCAACTTCTCGAGGACGCAACCGTCGACCCCGACCACACCTCGCGCGTGCTGCTGCGGGTGCTGGGGTTCGAGCTGCCGGAGACGCGCCTGGACGTGTGGTCGCTGACGGAGTTGGTGGCGTTCTCGCGTGACGGGGTGGGCTCGATCGTCGACTCCCTCTCGAGCGCCCGGGAGAACGCCCGCGGCGCCCGCGAGGTGACCTCTAGCGAAATGTGGGAGTGCCTCAACACCA
This sequence comes from Rhodococcus sp. AZ1, assembly GCF_054979605.1. Taxonomy (NCBI): domain Bacteria; kingdom Bacillati; phylum Actinomycetota; class Actinomycetes; order Mycobacteriales; family Nocardiaceae; genus Rhodococcus; species Rhodococcus sp. AZ1. Next base: position 177,938 of record NZ_JBUEQF010000005.1, on the reverse strand, counting down.
CCTACAACGCCCTCGGTGACCGGATCCGGGCGTCGAAACGGCTGGGCCCGCACGAGTTCTTCAGCTTCATCGAGGAGCGGGCGGCGATGTTCGCAGGGCTGTCGGACTCCACCCTCAGCCGCGACGACGGCTACCGGTTCCTCATTCTCGGACGCTCGGTCGAACGTGTGGACATGACGGTGCGGCTGCTGCTCGCCCGCGCCGGCGATCGCCCGTCGTCGCCCGCGTGGGTGACGGTGTTGCGCTCGGCCGGTGCCCACGACACCTACCTGCGCACCTACCGCGGTGCCCTCGACGCGCAGCGCGTGCTCGAGTTCATGCTGCTCGATCGACTGTTCCCGCGGTCGGTGTTCTACGCGCTGACCCAGGCCGAGCACGCGCTCGAGCGGCTGGACCTGAGCCCGAACAGCCGCGTCGGCGCCCGCGCGGAGGCGCAGCGCCTGCTGGGCCGGGCGCGCAGCGAACTGGAGTTCCTGCAGCCGGGTGTACTGCTCGAGGATCTGCAGGATCGACTGATGGGTCTGCAGGAGGCGTGCCGGGAGATCGGCGAGGCGATCTCCAAGCAGTACTTCCATGCCGCGCCGTGGGTGGCGTGGACCGGCGCCGGTGTGAGCTCGGACGATGTGCAGTTGGAGGGTGAGGTATGAGCTGGCGCCTGCGGGTGGTGCACACGACCGGGTTCAGTTACGCGGCGCCGGTGACCTCGTCGTTCAACGAGGCTCGTCTGACCCCGCGCAGCGACAACCGTCAGAACGTGATCCTCAACCGAGTCGAGACCGATCCGGCCACCCGGTCCTACCGGTACACCGACTACTGGGGCACCGCGGTGACCGCGTTCGACCTGCATGCCCCGCACACGGCCCTCGAGGTGGCCGGGTCCTCGGTGGTCGAGACCGAGGCCTTCACCCCGCCCGAGGAATCGTGGACCTGGGACGAGTTGTCCAGCACCGCGGTGATCGATCGGTTCGACGAACTGCTCGGAGCCACGGCCTACGTGCCGGTCGATCGTCCCCTGGCGGCGGTGGCGCGCCGCCTCGCGCGCGGACTCGAGCCCTACGACGCCGTCGTCGCGATCGCGGGGTGGGTGCACGCGGAGATGAAGTACGTCTCGGGAACCACCGGCGTGCACACCTCCGCCGTCGAGGCGTGGGGTGAGCGCAAGGGTGTGTGCCAGGACTATGCGCACCTGACGCTGCTGATGCTGCGCAGCGTCGGGATCCCCGCGCGGTACGTCTCGGGGTATCTGCACCCGCGCAAGAACGCGGTGGTCGGCGCGACGGTCGAGGGACAGTCGCACGCGTGGGTGGAAGCGTGGACGGGCTCGTGGTGGGGGTACGACCCCACCAATGCGACGCCGATCGGAACCCAGCACGTGTCGGTGGGTATCGGCCGGGACTACGCGGACGTGCCGCCGCTGAAGGGCATCTTCTCCGGTGGCAGTTCCACCGAACTGGACGTGGTGGTCGAGATCACTCGGCTGGCCTGACGCCGGGTGCGCCTACTTCCAGGAGTAGTCGCTACGCAGACGGTCGGCGACCATGCGGAATCGCTCCTCCGACAGGATCGTTCCCTCGCGGCGGATGCCCTCCTCGGGAACCACGAGCACCCGGTCGAGGCGAACCCAGCTCGGGCGATGCGCAGCGTCCCAGTTGCCGGACCCCAGAGCCAACCATCCGTGCTTCCCGTCGCGGCTCGACTGGCTCGACAGCATCAGCCCCAGCAGCGACGATCCGTCGCGCCCGACCACCAGCACGGGCCGGTCCTTGCCCTGACCGGCATCCTCCTCGTAGGTCACCCACGTCCACACGATCTCCCCCGGATCGGCCTTGCCGTCGAGGTCGGGGGAGTACTCGATGTGCCGGGCCGTGGACGAGGTCGGCAGTGCGGTGGACGAGACCGGGCGCCCACCGGCATGCGACGGGCCCGGTTGGGAGGAACTCGGCCCGGACGAGCCCGCACCGCCACCGATCGCGGTGGTGATCCTGTCGAGGGCGCCCGAGCGCTGGATCTGACGCAACAGCGTCGGTCCGTGCTGCTGCGCCAGTTTTCCCAGAGTGCTCCAGATCCCTGCCATGGGCACAAGGCTAGCGGTCGTCGCCGGTATCGCGACCGCGCACCGTCCGTGGACCGCCACCGCGCTCGGGCCGATATTGTGGGGGTGGACCGCGCGCGAGATCGCGGTCTCAGACCGCACTCGCGGCCGCCGCCGAGTCGTCACGGACACAGCGCCGTCACGGAGGAGTACCCCATCAGTAGCTTCGCCGACATCACGTTCACCGATCCCGCCCGGATTCGGAACTTCTGCATCATCGCGCACATCGACCATGGCAAGTCGACACTGGCCGACCGCATGTTGCAGCTCACGGGTGTGATCGACGACCGGTCGATGCGCGCCCAGTACCTCGACCGGATGGACATCGAGCGTGAGCGCGGCATCACCATCAAGGCGCAGAACGTCCGCCTGCCGTGGGTACCGACCAGCGGCGAGCACGCCGGCCGCGAGCACGTTCTGCACCTGATCGACACTCCCGGCCACGTGGACTTCACCTACGAGGTCTCCCGCGCGCTCGAGGCGTGCGAAGGGGCGGTCCTGCTGGTGGACGCCGCGCAGGGCATCGAGGCGCAGACGCTGGCGAACCTCTACCTCGCCCTCGACAAGGATCTGACGATCATCCCGGTCCTGAACAAGATCGACCTTCCTGCGGCCGATCCGGATCGCTACGCCGCCGAGATCGCTCACATCATCGGGTGCGAGCCCGAGGAGGTGCTGCGGGTGTCGGGCAAGACCGGCGTCGGTGTGGGCGAGTTGCTCGACGAGGTGGTCTCGTCCGTACCCGCGCCCGTCGGCGACCCCGACGGTCCGGCCCGGGCGATGATCTTCGACTCGGTGTACGACGCGTACCGCGGCGTGGTCACCTACGTGCGGGTGGTCGACGGGCGGATCATGCCGCGCGAGAAGGTCACCATGATGTCCACCGGCTCGACGCACGAACTGGTGGAGGTGGGCATCGTCTCGCCCGAACCGAAGGCCACGCAGGGCCTGGGTGTCGGGGAAGTGGGATACCTGATCACGGGCGTGAAGGACGTGCGCCAGTCGAAGGTCGGCGACACCGTCACCACTGCTCGCAAGGGCGCCACCGAACCGCTCACCGGGTACCGCGAGCCGCGGCCGATGGTGTACTCCGGCCTGTATCCGGTCGATGGTTCGGACTACCCCGATCTGCGCGACGCACTCGAGAAGTTGCAGCTCAACGACGCCGCCCTGACCTACGAGCCGGAGACGTCCGTGGCCCTGGGCTTCGGGTTCCGATGCGGGTTCCTGGGCCTGCTGCACATGGAGATCACCCGCGAGCGCCTCGAGCGGGAGTTCGACCTCGATCTGATCTCGACCTCGCCGAACGTGGTGTACAGGGTGGAGATGGACGACGGGTCCGAGCACGTCGTCACCAACCCGTCGTACTGGCCGGAGGGCAAGACCCGCAGTGTGTACGAGCCCATGGTCAGGTGCACGATCATCTCGCCCAGCGAGTTCATCGGATCGATCATGGAGTTGTGCCAGAGCCGTCGCGGTGAGCTCGGGGGGATGGACTACCTCTCCGAGACACGCGTGGAACTCCGGTACACCATCCCCATGGCGGAGATCATCTTCGACTTCTTCGACATCCTGAAGTCGCGCACCCGCGGGTACGCGAGCCTGGACTACGAGGAGATCGGCGAGGAGACCGCGGATCTGGTGAAGGTCGACATCCTGCTGCAGGGTGAGGCCGTCGACGCGTTCTCGGCGATCGTGCACAAGGACGCCGCCGGTGCCTACGGCAACAAGATGACCCTGCGGCTCAAGGACCTGATCCCGAGGCAGCAGTACGAGATCCCGATCCAGGCCGCCATCGGCTCGAAGATCATTGCGCGCGAGAACATTCGGGCCATCCGCAAGGATGTGTTGGCCAAGTGTTACGGCGGTGACATCAGCCGCAAGCGCAAGCTGCTCGAGAAGCAGAAGGCCGGCAAGAAGCGGATGAAGACCATCGGTCGCGTAGAAGTACCTCAGGAGGCCTTCGTGGCGGCTCTGTCGACCGAGTCCACGGCCGACAAGAAGAAGTAGTCGGGCAGTCTCACCCGCCGCGCGACCGGGCGGTGGTCACCCGCCGTGCCGGTGGGCGGGACGGAAGTGGCCGATGCCCTGGCTCTCCTCCGCGCGAACGACGTGCATGACGGCGTTGATCAGCGCCAGGTGGGTGAACGCCTGGGGGAAGTTGCCCAGGTGCCGTCCGGTGCTCGCGTCGAGTTCCTCGGCGTAGAGCTTGAGCGGACTGGCGTAGCCGAGCAGACGGTGGCACAGGCTCTTGCCGCGATCGAGTTCGCCTATCTCCACCAGCGCGGACACCAGCCAGAACGAGCAGATCGTGAAGGTGCCCTCGTGTCCGGACAGGCCGTCGTCGGTGGTGTCGGTGCGGTAGCGCAGCACCAGACCGTCCTCGGTGAGTTCGTCCGCGATGGCCAGGACGGTGGCTCGGATGCGGGGGTCGTCGGCGGGCAGGAACCGCAGCAGCACTGCCAGGAGCAGGGACGCATCGAGCGAGTCGTCGCCGTACCGCTGGGTGAGGACCCCGCGCGAGTCGACGCCGTGGGTGAGAACGTCGGCCCGGATCTCGTCGGCGATGGCCGTCCACTGTTCGGCGTAGCGCGTCTCCCCGTGCAGGACGGCAAGTTTCGCGCCACGGTCCAGTGCCACCCAGCACATGATCTTCGACGACGTGAAGTGCTGCGGCTGCCCCCGGACCTCCCAGATGCCGCGGTCGGGTTCGCGCCAGTGCGCGATGGCCTGCTCGACCTGCATGCGCAGCAGCGGCCACAGGGCTTCGGGAACCTGACCGCGTGAGCGCACGTGTAGGTACACCGAGTCGAGCATGGTTCCCCAGATATCGTGCTGAACCTGATCGAACGCGCCGTTGCCGATCCGCACGGGCGAGGCCCCCTCGTACCCGGACAGGTGGGGAAGTTCGGACTCGGGCAGCGAGTACTCCCCGCCGATCCCGTACATCACCTGGAGCGGGACGAGCGTGCCGTCGGGGCCGCGGGAGACGTCGGAGATGAAGGCGAAGAAGTCGTCGGCCTCACGGTCGAGTCCGAGGGTGTACAGGCCCCACAGCGCGAAGGTCGAATCGCGCACCCAGGTGTATCGGTAGTCCCAATTGCGGCCGCCCCCTGGCGTTTCCGGAAGCGAGGTGGTGGCCGCGGCCATGAGCGCGCCGGTCGGCGCGTACGTCAGGCCCTTCAGCGCGAGCGCACTCCGCTGGAGATATCCGCGCCACGGGTGGTCGGGGAAACGTCCCGTGGTGATCCATTCCCGCCAACACTCGGCGGTGCGGTCCATGCGCGCGGCGGCCTCCGCGAAGGTCGCCGGGGCGGGCAGCGGTGACCACGACAGCGCCACGAACACGTTCTCGCCCTGTGTCATTCGGGTGCGGGCCCGCGCGGCGCCGCCCTCGATCCCCAACCGCATGTTCGTGTTCAGGCGCAGCGCGGTGTCCAGGTGCCCGGTGGTGCCCGGGTGCCCGGCTCCGTCGCCCACGACAGCGGTGGCGGTGGCCTCCTCGTACACCGAACCGGTGTACTCCCACCGGGCCCGCGCTCGGTGATAGTCGAAGGCGGGCTCGCAGTTGAGTTCGAGTTCGACTGTGCCCGATACGCATTTGACCGTGCGGACCAGGCAGTGCTCGGCATCCCAGTCGTTGGGGGTGCGGCGATGGCTGCGCGACCGCTCGTCGGTGTTGTGCCACGGGCCCATGACCAGCGCGTCACGCACGATCAACCACCCTGTCTCGGTCTGCCAGGTCGTCTCGAGGATCAGGCCGCCCGGCAGGTAACGACGGGCTGCGGGCACGTTGCGGCCGTACGGGCCGAGCCTGAAGTGCCCGGCGCTGCGGTCCAACAGTGCACCGAAGACGCTCGGTGAGTCCGGCCGCGGCAGGCACAGCCACTCCACCGCGCCGTTCCGTGCGATCAGGGCGGTGTTCTCACAGTCGGAGAGAAACGCGTAGTCGTCGATCGGAGGGAACGGGGTGCTCATCGGCAGCTCGTACCGCTCGTCGGGTGAGATGGGCTCGTCGGGTGAGACGGATGGGAGTCCGGGCGCGCTCATCACCCCACCTTGGCCCGCCGATCTTCCGCCGTCCACCCCCCGAGGTGGGTGCGACTACAGTCGTTCTCGTGAACGGCGTACCGAACTGGTGGGATCAGGTGGAGTTGACGCTGGCCGGACTGCCCTTCCTGCCGCAGGTCGCCCTGGTGCTGCTGGTGGTGGTCCCGTCCGCGGCCGCAGTGGCCACGGTGTTCGACCGCATCGTGCAGACGGTGCGTGTGCGCCGGTCGACTCGGCCGGTCGCCGACACGACGGCGGGGGAGTAGATGCTGCACTCGCGCGTGACGCTGACGCTCGCGGTTCTGTTGGTTCTGATCGTGGTCGGGTGGTTCCTCACCCGCTGAGCCGAGGTTTCCGTTCGCCGAGTTCACGGGTCTCGCCCGATTTCTCACGTGTACCTGGCTCTGCTACCTTTGCGCACGTGATCGTCGCCGTACGCCCCGATTTCCGCCATGTGCTGGCGTTGATTGCCGTGGGTGTGCTCGACGTCGCCGACGTCGACTGTTGCTGACCGCCCCCTGAATCGTCCCGCTGTCGGGGGTTCGGGTGCCCGTCCTGCGTTCAGACAAGACCCACCACTGCAACCCACGTGGCAATGGCCCGTGCGCGTGAAAGGCCCACCCATGAAGTTCCGTTCCGTCGCGTTCCCTGCCGTCGTCACGGCCACCGTTCTCGCCCTGACCGCGTGCAGTGGCGGCGCCTCCGACACCGTCGGTGCCTCGTCGGGCGGCGGCTCGGGCACCACCCTCACTCTCATCGGCTACGCCGTTCCCAAGAACGGATGGGATGCCATCGGCGAGGCCTTCGCCAAGACCGACGCCGGCAAGGACGTCACCATTCAGGCCGATTACGGCGCATCCGGTGCCCAGTCCCGCAAGGTGGCCGACGGCGCACCGGCGGACATCGTCAACTTCTCCGTCGAGCCGGATGTGACGCGACTGGTCAAGGCCGACAAGGTCGACGCGAGTTGGGACGCCGGGGCCGACAAGGGCATCCCGTTCGGATCCGTCGTCTCCATCGTGGTGCGCCAGGGCAACCCGAAGGGCATCAAGGACTGGGCGGACCTGCTGCGGCCGGACGTGTCGGTGATCAGCCCGAGCCCGCTGAGCTCCGGCTCCGCCAAGTGGAACCTACTGGCTCCATATGCTGCCGCCAGCAACGGAGGCGTCGATCGGCAGGCCGGGTTGAACTTCATCACCGAGTTGGTCAAGCGCTTCCCCATTCAGCCGGACTCCGGTCGCTCGGCCAGCGAGGCGTTCGTGCAGGGTCAGGGTGACGTGCTGCTCAGCTACGAGAACGAGGCTCTGCTGCTCGAGAAGCAGGGCCAGAAGGTCGAGCACTTCAACCCGCCCACCACCTTCCGCATCGACAACCCGGTGGCCGTGATCAAGGGCGCCGCGCACGCGGACAAGGCCAAGGCGCTCAGCGACTTCCTCTACACCGCCGACGGCCAGAAGGTGTGGGCCGAGGCCGGGTTCCGCCCGGTCGACCCGGCGGTGGCAGCGCAGTACGCATCCAAGTTCCCCACGCCCGCAAAGCTGTTCACCATCGACGACCTCGGTGGGTGGAGCAAGGTCGATCCCGACCTCTTCGGTGACAACGGCGCCATCACGGCAATCTACAAGAGCGCGAAGTAACCATGACGACGCTGCGCGCACCACGCGTTCGGCGCAGTCCCACGCGGCTGGCCGCCGGTGGGACGGTGGTGCTGTGGCTATCGATCGTGGTGCTGCTCCCGCTGGCGGCGATGACCTCGAAGTCCTTCGACAACGGGCTCTCGGGGTTCGTCGACGCCGTCACCGATCAGCGCGCCGTGGACACCTTCGTGGTCACCCTCATCGTGTCGGTGGGCGCAGCGGCGATCAACGTGGTGATGGGAACGATCATCGCCTGGGTGCTGGTGCGGGACGAGTTCCCGGGCAAGGGCATCGTCAACGCCCTCATCGACCTGCCGTTCGCGCTGCCCACCATCGTCGCGAGCCTGGTGCTGCTCTCGCTCTACGGGCCCGACAGTCCCGTGGACATCACGCTCAACGCCACCAAGGCCGGTGTGATCCTGGCCCTGGCGTTCGTGACGCTGCCGTTCGTGGTGCGAGCGGTGCAGCCGGTGCTCATCGAACTCGACACCGAGATCGAGGAGGCCGCGGCCTCCCTCGGGGCGGGCAACGCGACCATCTTCCGCAAGATCGTGCTGCCGGTGCTGATCCCGTCCATCCTCACCGGCGCGGGTCTGGCCTTCGCGCGCGCTCTGGGCGAGTTCGGCTCGGTGGTGCTCATCGGTGGCAGCGTCCCCGGGCAGACCCAGGTGGCGTCGCAGCTCATCCGCGAGCGTATCGAGACCGACCAGCCGGTGGACGCCGCCGCGATCTCGGTGGTGCTGCTGCTGATCGCCTTCGTGGTGCTGTTCCTGCTGCGGGTGATCGGCTCGAGGTTCGCCCGGCGAGAGGAGCGCAACGCGTGAAGCAGAGCACATCGAGCAGGTTGACGCTGCGCACGGTGGGGCTGGCCTACCTGGCGGTGCTCGTTCTGTTCCCGCTGGTCACCATCTTCTGGCGAACGTTCGAGAACGGCATCGGCACGTTCTTCGACCTCATCTCCACCCCGGCTGCCGTGTCGGCGCTGAACCTCTCGCTGCTCATCGTGGCGATCGTGGTGCCGGTCAACGTGATCTTCGGGGTGATCACAGCGCTGGCACTGGTGCGCGGGAAGTTCCGCGGCAAGGGTGTCATCGAGGCGATCGTGGACCTCCCGTTCGCCGTGTCACCGGTGATCGTCGGCGTTTCCCTGATCCTGCTGTGGGGGGTCAACGGCTGGTTCGCATTCCTGCCGCAGTCGGGACTCACCATCATCTTCGCCCTGCCGGGCATGGTGCTGGCCACGATCTTCGTGACGCTGCCGTTCGTGGTCCGCGAGGTCGAGCCGGTGCTCTACGAGATCGGGCAGGAACAGGAGGAGGCCGCGGCCACCCTCGGCGCCACCGGCTGGCAGACCTTCTGGCGGATCACCCTGCCCGCGATCCGGTGGGGTCTGACCTACGGCGTGGTGCTCACCGTCGCACGATCGCTCGGCGAGTTCGGTGCCGTGATCATCGTCTCGACCAACCTGCCCGGTGTCTCGCAGACCCTGACACTGCTCGTGAACTCCCGCTACGAGGACTTCAATCAGGCCGGTGCCTACGCCGCGTCCACCCTGCTGATGATCGTCGCGGTGATCGTGTTGCTTCTGATGACAGTTCTCGACCGCAAGAGGAGTTCGACATGACCGATTCCGGCAGCGTGGGCATCGAGATCTCGGTTCGCAACGCACGCAAGAACTACGGCGACTTCGCCGCCCTCGACGACGTCTCGATCGACATCCCCGAGGGATCGCTGACGGCACTGCTGGGCCCGAGTGGATCGGGCAAGTCGACGTTGCTGCGCTCGATCGCCGGGCTCGAGGAACTGGATTCGGGTGCGGTGCTGATCTCGGGCAGCGACGTCACCCGAGTGAGCCCGCAGAAACGCGACATCGGGTTCGTGTTCCAGCACTACGCGGCGTTCAAGCACCTGAGTGTGCGGCGCAACATCGCCTTCGGACTCGAGATTCGCAAACGCCCGAAGAAGGAGATCGACGCGCGAGTCGACGAACTCCTGACCATCGTCGGCCTCTCGGGGTTCGCCGATCGTTATCCCGCACAGCTCTCCGGTGGACAGCGTCAGCGCATGGCGCTGGCTCGGGCGCTGGCGGTGGACCCGCAGGTGCTGCTGCTCGACGAGCCGTTCGGTGCTCTCGACGCGAAGGTACGCGCGGATCTGCGCACCTGGCTGCGACGCCTGCACGACGACGTGCACGTCACCACAGTGCTGGTCACGCACGACCAGCAGGAGGCGCTCGACGTCGCCGATCGCATCGCCGTGCTCAACAAGGGCCGGATCGAACAGGTCGGCACACCGCAGGACCTCTACGATCGCCCGGCCACCGAATTCGTGATGACCTTCCTCGGTGATGTGTCCAAGCTCAACGGACAGCTGGTGCGCCCACACGACATTCGCCTGGGTCGTACGCCGGAACTGGCGCGGGTCGACGAGCGAAGCGGCGCCACCCACTCGGCCGACGTGATCAAGGCGACCGTGCAGCGCGTGGTCCACCTCGGTTTCGAGGTACGTGTGGAGTTGCTCAACGCCGCGACGGGGGAGCTGTTCTTCGCTCAGATCACCCGCGGTGATGCCGCGGCGCTGGTGCTCGAACCCGGCGACGCGGTGTACGTGCGCGCGACGAGGGCGACTACCGCCGTCGGCTGACCCGATGGCGATGCGGGGCTCACTCAGGTCGCGGTGATGGCCTCGAGTACCGCGCGGGCGGACGCGTCCACGTCCGCGGCGTCGGGGTGATTCTCCGGGTGCACGGTCACGGCGACCACGTCGACACCGCCGTCGGTCAGCACCGCCCGTGCCTCGTCGGTGACCTCGGTGGCGGGCACGATCGCCAGCACGTGGGCTTCGGCCAGCACGCGGGTCAGGTGCGCGAGCCGTTCGGTCCGCGCCGGTCCGGCGTCCGAGCCCACCAGCGCGTCGACCGATGGTCCGGTCAGCACGTGCGCTGCTCGCCCCCCCGCGGCGGCGTAGCGGTCGATCGCCTCGGCGACGGCTGTGGTGCGGGCGCTGGGCGTGCCGGTCAGCCACACCGAGGTGGCGGGGGCGTGCACTGCTGCACCATCGCTCGACCCGCCGGCAGGTGCGACGGACACCGACTCGGACGCGCTGGTGATGGTGCCGGCTCCGACGGTGTCGTTGGTGTGCTCGTCGATCAGGACGAAGGCGCCGCTGTCGCGGTTGTGCGCGTACGAATCCACGACGACGGGTGCGCTGGTGCGCAGGGTGACGCGAGCGATGTCGTTGAGTGCGAGTTCGCTCTCGACCGGATGCTCGTCCAGGGTCTCCGGGTCCAGCCGCGCCGACAGCCCCGCGACCGTGGCGCGCACGGTGGAGGTGGTGTGTTTGAGCGCCACCCGGTCCCCGACGCGCAGCGGACGCTCGGCGAACCAGCAGACGGTGGTGTCGAGTTCGCGCGCGATCGTGGGCCGATCGGCCTGCTCGAGTGCGGAGACGATGGTGTCGCCGCGAGCGATGTCGATGTCGTCGGCGATCTCGATGGACACCGACAGTGGTGCCACTGCGGTGGTGCGGTCCGGGTCGAGCGTGTCGAGTGCGGTGACGGTGGTGGTCGAGTTCGAGGGCAGCACCAGCAGGCGGTCACCGACGGTGAGGGTGCCGGCGCTGAGGCGGCCGGCGTAGCGCCGTCGGCCGCCGTCGGTGGGCCGGGAGACCCACTGGACGGGTAGCCGCAGGTGGTGGGCGTCCGCGGCAGGTGCGTCTAGTTCGATGCCCTCGAGGTAGCCGAGCAGCGTGGGGCCGGTGTACCACGGGGTGTGCTCGGAGCGGTGCACCACGTTGTCACCGCCGAGAGCTGCGATGGGAATGACGGTGATGTCGGTACCGAGGCGGCGTCCGAGTTCGTGGAGTTGGGCCTCGACCTCCCGGAACCGACGCTCGTCGTAGTCGATCAGATCGATCTTGTTGACCGTGGCCACCAGGCGCTCGACACCGACGACGGTGGCGATGCGGGCGTGTCGACGACTTTGCCGCAGCACACCGGAGCGGGCGTCGACCAGCAGGATCGCGACGTGGGCGTTGGAGGCGCCGGTGAACATGTTGCGCGTGTAGCGCTCGTGTCCGGGAGTGTCGGCGAGGATGTAGCTGCGGGTCTCGGTGGCGAAGAAGCGGTAGGCGACGTCGATGGTGATGCCCTGCTCGCGCTCGGCGCGCAGCCCGTCGGACAGTGCGGCGAGGTCGGCCACCCCGTCGCCGTCGGTGACGGCATCGAGGTGATCGAGGGGCAGCGAATCGGTGTCGTGCAACAGGCGCCCGATCAGGGTCGACTTGCCGTCGTCGACCGATCCCGCGGTGGCGATGCGCAGCAGCTGCCGTACCCCCACCGGGCTTGCGGTCCCGGGCGCGCCGGTGGTGACGGTCATCAGAAGTAGCCTTCCCGTTTGCGATCCTCCATCGCCGCGGCGGACGTGCGATCGTCGGCGCGGGTCTCACCGCGCTCGGACACCGTGGCAGCGGAGATCTCGGCGATGACGCGATCGATGGTCGTCGCCGTCGAGCGAACGGCCCCGGTGATCGTCAGGTCCCCGACGGTGCGGTAACGCACCCACTCGGTGGTGGCCGTCTCGCCGTCGGCCGGGGCTGTGAACTGCGATGTGGCCAGCAGTATCCCGTCGCGCTCGAACACCTCGCGCTGGTGGGCGAAGTAGATCGAGGGCAGTTCGAGGTTCTCGAGCTCGATGTAGCGCCAGATGTCGAGTTCGGTCCAATTGCTCAGCGGGAACACCCGCACCTGCTCACAACGCCTGATGCGGCCGTTGTAGAGCGTCCACGGTTCGGGGCGCTGCGCGCGGGGGTCCCACTGGCCGAACTCGTCGCGGAAGGACAGCACGCGCTCCTTGGCGCGGGCGCGTTCCTCGTCGCGTCGGGCCCCGCCGAACGCGGCGTCGAAACCGCCCTTCTCGAGTGCATCGAGCAGAGTGCGCGTCTGCAGCCGGTTGCGCGATCCGCTGGGACCGCCCACCTCCTGCACGCGTCCGCTGTCGATGGACTCCTGCACCGACGCCACGATCAGCTGATGTCCGTGGTCGGCGGTGCGGCGATCGCGGAAGGAGATGACCTCCGGGAAGTTGTGGCCGGTGTCGACGTGCAGCACCGGGAACGGCAGCGGAGCGGGCCGAAACGCCTTCTCCGCCAGGCGCAGCAGCACGATCGAGTCCTTGCCGGCCGAGAACAGCAGAACCGGCCTCTCCAACTCGGCGACCACTTCGCGGATGATGTGCACCGATTCGGCCTCGAGTGCCCGCAGCTCGTCGACGTGTGTCACGTCTGGTGTGGGAGCGCCGTGTGTCACGTCTGGTGTGGGTGTGCCGTGGGTCACGTCTGGTGTGGCTGTGTTCACGCGATCCCGCCGGGGCCCGAGATGGGTGCGTGCAGGCCGCACTCGATCTTGCTGGTGCCGGCCCAGCGCCCACTGCGCGGATCGGCGCCCGGCGCCGGCTTCGTGGTGCACGGCCGGCATCCGATCGAGGGGTAGCCGTCGTCGATGAGGGGGTTGACCAGGATCGAGTGCTCGTCGATGTAGGCCTGCTTCTGCTCGTCGGACCACGCGGCGATCGGGTTGATCTTGACCAGCCCGAACGCGTCGTCGAACGAGATGAGGGGAGCGTTGGCGCGGGTGGGGGCCTCGACGCGGCGGATGCCGGTGACCCATGCGCTGTAGCCGGCGAGGGTGGTGCGCAGCGGTGCGACTTTACGCAGTGCGCAGCAGCGGGAGGGGTCGCGGGCGAACAGGTCCTTGCCCTCGGCGGCGTCCTGCTCGGCGACGGTGGCCTCGGCGCGCGCGTTGACGATGTTCACCCCGTACACCGATCCGACGGCGTCGCGCGTGCCGATGGTCTCGGCGAAGTGGTAGCCGGTGTCGAGGAAGAGCACGTCCACGCCGGGGTGCACCTGCGTGGCCAGGTGCACCAGCACCCCGTCCTCCATGTTGGAGGCGACGATGAAGTCCGAGCCGAAGGTGTCCTCGGTCCAGCGCATCAGCTCCTGCGCGCTCGCGCCGTCGAGGTCGCGGGCGCCGCGGGCGGCGATCTCACGGAGCTGGTCCTCGGTGAGGTGTCGGTGCAGGTCAGAGGTCATGGTCGGTGCTCCTGAGTCGGTCACTGCAGGTCGGCGTCGGCGGCGCGGACCGCCCACTGGGCGAAGCGCTCACCCTCGGTGCGCTGGTCGACGAAGTTGCGCACCACGCGCTCGATGTAGTCGCCGAGTTCGGTGCTGGCCACCTTGTGCTGGCGCAGCTTGCGCCCGAATGCGCTGTCGAACCCGAGGCTGCCGCCCAGGTGCACCTGGAAACCCTCGATCTGGTTGCCCGCACCGTCGTCGATCAACTGGCCCTTGAACCCGATGTCGGCGATCTGGGAGCGAGCGCACGAGTTGGGGCAGCCGTTGATGTTCACGGTGATCGGCACGTCGAGCTGGGAATTGATGTCGGCGAGGCGCTGCTCGAGCTCCGGCACCAGCACCTGCGAGCGCTTGCGGGTCTCGGCGAACGAGAGCTTGCAGAACTCGATTCCGCTGCAGGCCATCAGGTTTCGACGCCATACGCTGGGCCGGCTGGGCAGGCCCAGGGCGTCCATCTCGGCGATGAACGACTCGAGCTTGTCGTCGGCCACGTCGAGGACGATCAGCTTCTGGTAGGGAGTGAAGCGGATGCGATCCGACCCGGCCCGCTCGGCGGCGTCGGCCACCGCGGAGAGAATGGTTCCCGAGACGCGGCCGGCGATGGGGGCGAGCCCGACGGCGTTGAGGCCGTTCCTGAGCTTCTGCACCCCAACGTGATCGATGGGGGCGGTGGGCTTCTCGGGCGCGGGACCGTCGATGAGTTTGCGGCCCAGGTACTCCGTCTCGAGCACCTCGCGGAACTTCTCGATGCCCCAGTCCTTGACCAGGAACTTCAGGCGCGCCTTGGTGCGCAGGCGCCGGTAGCCGTAGTCGCGGTAGAGGCTGACCACGGCCTCCCACACGTCGGGTACCTCGTCGAGGGGCACCCAGGCACCCACGCGCTGGGCGAGCATCGGGTTGGTGGACAGGCCGCCGCCCACCCACAGATCAAGACCCGGGCCGTGCTCGGGATGGTTCACCCCGATGAACGCGATGTCGTTGATCTCGTGCACCACGTCCTGCTGCCCGGAGATCGCGCTCTTGAACTTGCGCGGCAGGTTCGAGTACTCCTTCTTGCCCACGTACCTGCGCACGATCTCGTCGATGGCGGGGGTGGGGTCGAGCACCTCGTTCAGCGATTCACCCGCGAGCGGGGAGCCGAGCACCACGCGGGGGCAGTCGCCGCACGCCTCGGTGGTCTGCAACCCGACGGCTTCGATGCGACGCCAGATCTCCGGGACGTTCTCCACCTCGATCCAGTGGTACTGCACGTTCTCGCGGTCGGAGAGGTCGGCGGTGTCGCGTCCGAACTCGGTGGAGATCTGCCCGAGGGTGCGCAGTTGCTCGACGCTCAACGCTCCGGCGTCGCATCGGATGCGCATCATGAAGTACTTCGCCTCGAGCAGGTCGATGTTGTCGTCACCGGTGAAGGTGCCGTCGTAGCCCTGCTCGCGCTGGGTGTAGAGCCCCCACCAGCGGAACCGACCGCGCAAGTCGCCCTTGTCGATGCTGTCGAAGCCCTGTTTGGAGTAGATGTTCTCGATGCGGGCGCGCACGTTGAGCGGGTTGTCGTCCTTCTTGGACTGTTCGTTGGCGTTGAGCGGCTCGCGGTAGCCGAGCTTCCACTGTCCCTCGGCCTTGCGCTTGACCGGGCGTGCCCGGCGAGCGGGCGTGGTCTCGGGTGTTGTCTGCGTCATGTGAGCAGGTTCTCCGTACGTGTCGGGTGCCTGTGGGGCCGATCGGCGGGCGACGCGAGAAACAGCGCTCACCCTGCCGTGTCGACCGGCCGGGTGGTGCGGGCGGGGCGAATCAGCGGTACGCGCTCAGACAGCTGCTGACCCGACCCAGATCGACGTGGCGTCGCTGCACCAGGGGGACGCCGCGGGAGGTCATGGCGTCGATTCTGCCACGCACCGAGAGGCCGACGAACCTCCGGTACCCAATTTCCCGAAAATTTCCGGGAAATAGAGAACTTCGGGAAATGGCCGTCGGGCTCCGGGTCGCTGCGGTGGGAGACTGGTTCCGATGAGTACTCCCGCTGTTCCCGTCGCGTTGACGCTGCCCGCCGATCCCGTCGCGTTGACGTTGCCCGCCGATCCCGTCGGAACCGGGCCCTTCGGGGTGTACGTGCACGTGCCGTTCTGCGCGACTCGCTGCGGGTACTGCGACTTCAACACCTACACCGCCGGGGAGTTGGGCACGTCCGCCTCACCGCAGTCGTGGCTCGACGGTGTGCGCCGCGAACTCGATCTCGCGGCAGCCGCGATCGCCGCCACCGGATCGCCGGTACCCGTCGCCGACACCGTGTTCGTCGGGGGTGGGACGCCCTCGCTGCTCGGCGGCGACGGTCTGGCCGCGGTGCTCGGCGCCGTGCGCTCGAGCTTCTCCCTCGCCGCGGACGCAGAGGTGACCACCGAGTCCAATCCCGAGTCGACCTCGCGGGCCTTCTTCGACGACCTGCGTGCGGCGGGATACACGCGGATCTCCCTCGGCATGCAGTCCGCCGCCCCCGCGGTGCTCGAGATCCTCGATCGCACCCACACGCCGGGACGGCCGGTGGTGGCGGCGCGGGAGGCGCGCGTGGCGGGGTTCGACCACGTCAACCTCGACCTGATCTACGGCACGCCCGGCGAGTCCGACACCGATCTCGACGACACCCTCGCCGCAGTGCTCGATGCCGGCGTCGACCACGTCTCGGCGTACGCGCTCATCGTCGAGGACGGCACCGCCCTGGCCCGTCGTGTTCGACGGGGGGAGATCGCCGCCCCCGACGACGACGTGCTCGCTGCCCGCTACGAGCGCATCGACGCGACCCTGACCGCCGCCGGTCTGAGCTGGTACGAGGTGTCGAACTGGGCGCGCGACGACGCCGCACGCTGTCGCCACAACCTCGGGTACTGGGACGGCGGCACATGGTGGGGCGCCGGTCCCGGAGCGCACGGGCACCTGGGCGGCACACGGTGGTGGAACGTCAAGCACCCTGCTCGCTACGCGCAGATGCTCGCGGACGGGGTGCTGCCGGTCGCCGAGCAGGAGGTGCTCAGCGCCGACGACATCCACCTCGAACGCGTGATGTTGACCACCCGCCTGCGAACGGGGCTGTCCGCGTCGGATCTGAGCCCGGAGGAGGTGCGGCGCGCCGACCGTGCCGTCGCCGACGGGTTGCTCGTTCGTGAGGGGCAGCGGTGGGTGCTCACCGACCGCGGACGCCTGCTCGCCGACGGCGTGATTCGCGATGTGCTGAGCTGAGCGGCCTCGTCGGTGTTGGATGAGTCGATGACCATCCGAACCAGCCCCGCAGAACCCGTA
The DNA here is from genome assembly GCF_054979605.1 of Rhodococcus sp. AZ1. Taxonomy (NCBI): domain Bacteria; kingdom Bacillati; phylum Actinomycetota; class Actinomycetes; order Mycobacteriales; family Nocardiaceae; genus Rhodococcus; species Rhodococcus sp. AZ1. The sequence goes on along the minus strand of NZ_JBUEQF010000005.1, from coordinate 160,739 downwards.
CCGGCAGCGTGGTGTGTCGGCCTGGCCGGGTTCCAGGCCGCCCTGGCGCTGGGTGCGCCGTGGGGCGCCGCGGCCTGGGGCGGCACGAATCGCGGGGTGCTCCCGGCGCGGATGCGTGCGGCCAGCGCAGTTGCCGCCGCGGCGTGGGCGGGCGCTGCGGCCAGCCTCGGCGTCCCCGGCCTGGTGACCGCTCCCACGCGACGCCGCGTGCTGATCGGTGTCACAGCGTTCGCCGGAGTCGGGGTCCTGGCCAATGCGGCCTCGCGCTCACCGGTCGAGCGTGCGATCTGGGTGCCGCTGAGCGCCGTCGGCGCAGGCCTGGGCGTGCGGGCGTTGCGTCAGCCGGCCAGAGCGTCGTAGTCGAAGACCCTCGCGTGCAGGACGACGCGGTTGCGCAGAGCGGCGCGGACGGCGCGGTGGAGCCCGTCCTCGAGATAGATCACGCCGCGGTAGTTGACCGCGTGCGGGAACAGGTCGCCGTAGAACGTGCTGTCCTCGGAGAGCAGTCGGTCGAGTTCGAGAACCTTGGTGGTGGTGACGATCTCGTCGAGCCGCAGCTGCCGGGGCGGGATCTTCGACCAGTCGCGCAGAGAGAGCCCGTGGTCGGGGTAGGGCTTGCCGTCTCGGACGCCTTTGAAGATCACCTGCCCCACCCTAGTTCGGGCGCGGGGTCCTGTTGCCGTGAACCGCCTCGGCCCCTGTCGAGATCGAATCGCGCGAGTTTCCGGGGAGTCGGGGGTTCACGGGGCTCCCGGCGTCCCGGGTGGTCGCATCGTGGGTGAACATGACAACGTGCACGGCGAACGCGAACGTCCAGCGACTCATCCGGCACCGGATCTGCGCGGCCCGCTGCGTTTCCTCCTGTGGCTGGCACGGTGTCAGCCATGGCGCGTGGCGGCGGGTTCGGTGTACGCGACCTTGTGGATGGTCGGTCTCGCTCTGCCGACGTTTCTGCTGTCCAAGGCCATCGAGGACCTTCTCGGAGGCGCCCCGCCCCTGCGCGTCGCGGCGTGGTCGGCGGCTGTGGTTGGTGCGGGCGCACTCAGTGCCGTGCTGGCCGTCGCTCGGCACCGCACGATGAGCCAGATGCGGATACGGGGTTCCTACCTGCTCAACCGCATCCTGGTTCGGCACGCCATGCAGCTGGGGTTGGAGTTGCGCCGGCAGGTCGATTCCGGCCAGTTGGCCACGATCGGACTCGGCGATGTGGCTCGCGCCAGCACCTCCCTCACCGTCACCGGCCCGGGTGTGGGTGCGGTCGTGGCCTACGGGGTGATCGGGATCCTGCTGCTCGGTGTGTCCGCACCGGTGGCGTTGGTCGCCGGGCTCGGTATCCCGGTGATCGTTGTCGTCGTCGGGCCGGTCATGAGGCGGGTGATCGAGTCGCAGGAGTCCTACCGCACTGCTGAGGGGGCTCTCACGTCCCAGCTGGTGGATTCGATGGCGGGGCTGAGGGTGCTGAATGCGTTCGGTGGCAAGGACCGCTACCGTCGCCGCTTCAGCGAGACGTCCGACCAGCTTCTGCATCGTGGCTACCGCGTGGCGTCGGTGACCAGTTGGGTCGACGCCGTTGCCGTGGGCCTGCCGGCCATCTTTCTCGCTGCCGTCACGTGGCTGGCGGCTCGGCTGGTCTCGCGTGGTGAGATCTCGCCCGGCGATCTGGTCGCCGTCTACGGGTACACCGCCGCCCTCGTCGCACCTGTCACCGCGCTCATCGAAGGCGGAGACATGCTGGGCCGCGGCATCGTCTCCGCCCGGCGCATCATCGCGTTCCTGAGCACTCGACCCTCCCCGCAGGACGCTGCGTCCTCGTTCCATCTGCCGTCCACGCCGACCGACTTGGTCGACCAGACCACGGGGATCCGCGTGCCGCCCGGAGCCTCCGTGTGCGTGGCGAGCGATTCCCCCGCCGCAGCCACCGCGCTGCTCAACCGCCTGGGACGGGTCGAACCCGGCCCGGTGACGTGGGGCGGCGTCGGTGTTTCCTATCCAGCTCCAGCCCGGTTCCGCCGGGCAGTGCTCCTGGCGGAAAGTGACGCCGAACTCTTCGCAGGAACCCTCGCATCGGTGGTGCGCAGCCGACGCCGGGAGGCCTCCGACGACGAGGTCCTCGCCGCACTGCACACGGCCTCAGCCGACGACCTCCTCACCAGCCTGCCCGGGGGACTCGCGGGCCGCATCGAGGCCGGCGGATCGAACCTTTCCGGTGGTCAACGTCAACGCGTGCGACTGGCACGCGCGGTGCTGCACGATCCTGCCGTGCTGCTCGCGGACGAGCCGACGTCGGCGCTCGACGCGCACACCGAAGCCGCTGTGGCCGAACGCTTTCGAGCGCATCGGGAGGGCCGTCAGACCGTGGTCGCCACCACCTCCCCGCTGATGCTGGTCTGCGCCGACGTCGTGTACTTCCTCAGGAGTCAGGGCCCCACCCTGTCCGGTTCGCACGAGGAGCTCCTGCACCAGCCCGACTACCGCCACCTCGTGCACCGCGGCGGGGATGACGCGGCGGAGGTGGGCGGATGAGCACCGATCCAGCTCTCCCGATCGCCGACCGCGCACAAACCTGGAAGGCCGCCCGCCGAGTCTTGAGCAGGGACAAGGCCGGGCTCGCCCTCCTGATCGTCACGACGGTACTGGCGTCGGTCGCTGCCCTCGGTGGCCCGTTCCTGATCGGCCGCATCATCGATGCGGTCACCGATTCCACCCTCGCCGACCGGGTGGACCGGCTCGGACTGGCGCTGGTGGTGCTGGCCTGCGCCCAACTCGTGCTCACGCGGTGGGCGAGTCTGGTGGGCACCAGGTTCGGCGAACGGACCCAGGCATCGATCCGCGAGGAGTTCCTCGACGGCGCGTTCGGTGTCCCCACCCGGGTGGTCGAGCGGCACGGAACCGGCGACCTGACCGCGCGCGGAATCAGCGACATCCCGGTGGTGGGAAACTCACTGCGAGAGGCGATCCCGCAGTCCGCGGTCGCTGTGGCGCAGGGAGTGCTGATCGTTGTGGCGGCCGTTCTGGTCGATCCGCTGCTCGGGGTCATCGGCCTGACCGGACTGGTCGGCATCACGTTCGCGACCCGGTGGTACCTGAGACGGGCACCGCGGGCGTACTTGGATCAGGGCGCAGCGGTGACGGGTCTGGCCACGCAGCTGGCCGAGACGATGCGGGGTGCCCGGACCATCGAACTGCTGGGCCTCGAGGACCAGCGGCTGGTGGCCTGCGACGCCGCCATCGAGGACGCTCGTCGAACCGCGCGACGCACCCTGAACCTGCGCACCGTCTTCTACCCGAGCGTGGACATCTCGGTGGCCGTTCCCACGGGACTGGTGCTGCTGGTCGGGGCACTGCTGGCCACGTCCGGGGTGTCGAGCGTGGGAGCCGTGGTGGCGGTGACGCTCTACATGCAGCAGTTGGCTCAACCGACCCAGACGCTGCTGATCTACATCGAGCAACTGCAGGCATGTGCGGCATCTTTCGCCCGTGTCGCGGGTGTGGGCGCACCGAAGCCTCCGCCCCGGTACACCGACGAGGTTCCCGCCGACGACACGGTCAGCGTCGAGCACGTGAGCTTCTCCTACGGGCATGAGGACGCCCTGAGTGACGTGTCCCTTCGCGTCGCGGGCGGCGAAAGTGTGGCGCTGGTGGGGCTGTCCGGTGCCGGGAAGTCCACCCTCGGAATGTTGATCTCCGGCGACGAGGAGCCGCGCAGCGGTGTCGTCACGGTTGGTGGTGTGAACGTCTTCGACCTGCCGCCGGAACAGGTGAAGAAGCACATCCTGCGGGTCACTCAGGAGCAGCACATCTTTCACGGCACGCTGCGGGACAACCTGAGCCTGGCCGCGCCGTCGGCGAACGACGAGACCCTCGCCGAGTCTCTGCGATCGGTGGGCGCGAACTGGCTCGACGATCTGGAGTTGGGGTTGGACACCGTGGTCGGAGACGGCGGGGAGCGTCTGCATGCAGGGCAGGTTCAACAACTGGCCCTGGCGCGGGTTGTACTCGCCGACCCCCGAACGGTTGTGCTGGACGAGGCGACCAGCCTGCTCGACCCCGTCAACGCGCGGGTGGCCGAACGGGCGCTCGCTGCGGCGCTCGAGGGCCGCACGGTCATCGCCATCGCCCATCGCCTCCAGACAGCGCGTGACGCAGACCGCGTCGCCATCATGGAATCGGGACGGATCGTGGAAATCGGCACGCACGATCAACTCGTCACCGGCACAGGCCCGTACGCGGCGATGTGGGCCGCGTGGTCGGGGTCCGGCTAGCTGTACTGCTCGAGGACGTTGATCAATCGCGAGAAGGGCGGCTGGTCGTTGTCCGACAACACGCGCTCGATGGTGACGCCACGGTCGGCGAACCACTCGACGGCTCGGTAACGCCGACAGCGGTGACGGCGGTTTCGTCATCATGGACCTCGGTGTACGCGACACGCGAGTGATCGTCGATGACCGTATGCACGAACGCGTACCCAAGCTTGGGGTTGCGCCACTTGCTCCTCGGCTTGTCCAGGGTGGCGGCGCGGTCGACATAGGCCGGCCGGTTGAGGCGGGCAGTGGTGAGGATGCGATGGACTGTTGACGGTGCGATGCCGAGGCGGCTGGCGAGCTGAACCGGCCTTTCCCGCAGCCGCATTCGCAGGCTCACGCACCGCCTCGTCACACGCCGGCCCCGTCTTGCTCGGTGACGTCTTCGGTCGCGACGACCGGTCGTGCATAGGCTCGCCGTCGAGGTAGCGGTCGACCCAGCGCTTTACGGTTGGCCAGGACACCTGGAAGCGGGCGGCGACCTCGCCGATCGGCCACCCGTCCTCGACAACGAGTTGCGCGACCTTCAAGCGATGGCGGGGCGTGAGAGCGGCGTTGGCGTGGGACACGGGGCTTCAGACGTGAGCTCGAGCGGGCACTTCGCGAGCCAGCACGATGGTGACGGCACCAAGCAGGGTGCCGGTGACGCGTCGCTGCCAGGCGGTCCAGGACGGGCGGTGGGCGAGGAAACTCGCGATCGATCCTGCGCCGATGACGATGAGAGCGTTGATGGTCATGCTGACGGCGATCTGCTGCAGGCCGAGCGTAATGCCTTGGGCAAGCTGGTGGCCGAGGCTCGGATCGATGAATTGGGGGATGAGTGTCAGGTACATGATCGCGGCCTTGGGGTTGAGTAGGTTGGTGATCAGGCCCATCCGGAACAGCCGCCAGTTGCTGTCGATGGGAAAGTCGCGTACCTCGAAGGCGCCGACACCACCAGGGCGCAGCGCCTGCCAGGACAGCCAGGCCAGGTACGCGACGCCTGCAGCCTTGAACCCGATGAACAACCACGGGACGGCGACGAACACCACGGCCAGACCGAGGTTGGCCATGAGCATGTAGATGCCGAAGCCCACTCCTGTTCCGGCCAAGGACACCAGGCCCGCCCGCCGGCCCTGCCCGATGCTGCGTGAGGCGAGATACATCATGTTCGGGCCAGGGGTGAGCACCATGGCCAAGGCAGTAGCCGCCATTCCGAGCGCGGCGTGCGCGCTGACGGGCCATCCGATGAGTGAGGTAAACATGCCGCCACCCTGGTGTAATGCTGTGATGCATCTCAACCCTTACGGCGAGTATGCGGTTCTCCTCGCACAGTCCCTGGCCAACGACTGGCCCTTGGACCGCGCAGGCGTCCTGGCCAGGACGCGTGAGTACGGCATGACCATGCCCTTCCCGGAGCAATCGGGCGATCATGCCCGGTGCCGAGACGTCGTCGACCAGTGGTTGACCGTCGTCGACGTCCAGGACGCGGATGAGCGGGCCGCCCGGCTCAATGCCCAAATGGCTGCTGTGTCGGCCTACCCCCGCCTGACAGACCACAACGGCGAGGGATGGCACCTGCACTACCGCGACACGGACGATGACCTACCGGTGGTCCTTCACTCGGTCTTCGCCGTTGGGACCGCGCTCCACCTGACGACGCGCGGCATGACCCGACTCGGACGGTGCGCATCGACACCCTGCAGCAACGTGATCGTCGACGTCTCCCGGAAGGGCACCCAGCGCTACTGCTCGCCAAGATGCGCGAGCAGGGATGCCGTCCGACGCCACCGCGCCCGGAACCGGCCCACGCGACCAATCGACGTGTCCGGTCACTTCAGCTAGCCGCACTCCGGTCTCGGCTCCGGAGTCGCACGGGTCTCGGCTCCGAAGTCGCACAGGTCTCGGCTCCGGAGTCGCACGGGTCTCGGCTCCGAAGTCGCACACCACATCACAGGGCCGCGCGAGTCAGGCTCGCGTGGGCGTGACGTAGTCGATGACGCGGATGATCACCGGATCGGGTGGGTTTGCGTGGTGCTCGGCCAGGATCCGTTGCAGGCTGCGTTCGATCTGTGACCAGTCGATGGACGGTGGTGGATGCTCGTCGAGGATGCGGTCGGGTCGGTGGAGGTGGTTGGTGCGGGGCGGGTCGGTGGTGCCGTTGGCGACCCAGCCGTAGCGGCCGCGGTCGGGTCCGTCGGCGATCTTCACCGTCCGCCAGCCACCGGGACGAGCGTGCACGGCCCGATTGTGGGGCCCACATGCCGGGGCCAGATGCGGGGCATCGGTGGACCCGCCGGCGGCCCAATCTTGTTCTGCATGATGGGCTTCGATGTGTGCGAACGGTGCCGGACACGCGGGTTTCGAGCAGCCGCCGTACATGGCGAACAGCAACATCCGCTGCGACCGGGTGGCCAGCCGGGCCGAGCGGCCCAGGTAGAGCGGCTCACCGGTGTGATCGTCGAACACCGCCAGGTACATCTGCGCCTGCGCCGCCAAGGTCACGATCTGCGACATCGGCAGATCGGTGCCGGTGGCGGTGTGCCCGACCCCGGCCCGCTCCCGTAGCTGCGACTCGGTGATCGAGACGATCACATGCGGCGGCAACCCACGATGTGAGGCGCCGTACAGTCCGCCATCGGCTGCGGCACGCACCAGCGCCGCCAACGCATCGTGATTGCGTTGGAGTTGACTGCGGGTGTCACGCTCGGCAGCCACCCGCACCGCGGCAGCGTCGATCCCGTCGTCGTCGACACCACCACGCGGGGACTGCTCATCATCAGGATTGTTCATTCCCGGCGCGGCCCACGCCGCCAACAGCACCTCCACCAACGCACGCGTGGTGGGGTCGAGGGTGGCGGTCAGCTTCGACATCCCCAGCGAGTCCTGAGCACCGAGCGACAGGCCACGAGTGCGGGACCGATCCTGATCGCTGGGCAGGGTGCCGTCGGGATCGAGGTACGCCAGGATTCGTTGCCCCGCCCGGGTGATGTCTCGGGGGCTGTGATGGCGAGCGATCTCGGCGAGCTGCTCCTCGGCCTGCTCCCGCACCGGCACCGCAGTGTCGGCGGGCACCTTGGCCATCACCGCCAACACCGCGTCGACGTGCTCGTGCCCCACAGCACCGTCGGCCATCGCCGACGCCGTGTTCGGGCACATCGGATCCACCCGCTGTCCGCTGATCGCGTACGACGCCACCAGCTGATCGACCTGGTTCAGCCGCCGTCTCGGGTTGGCCACCCGCAGTCGCTGCGCCACGAACTCGACCACCGTGGTGCAGTGCACACTGCGGTGAGCATCACGATCGGACACGTCACGGATGCGCTGCAACCCGATACCCGCCATCACTCGGACCGCGCGCTCGTGAGCGATGGCCACCTCGGCCACCTCGACCTCGGAACACGCATCCGACGTCGAAGCCGCGATGCGCGCCAACAGACGATGCAACGCCTCGTAATCCGCGACCAGCGAACTTTCGTCGACCAATTTTCACCTCCCCGGCTTGTTCCACAATAATAGAACATATGTTCGAGCGCAAGATGTGGACGAGCCCATCACCAGAAAGTTGCCGACGGAGATCAGCCCCGGGTACCGGGGCCTCGCCGCCGGTCCCCACCTCGTGCAGCAACTAGACTCGGGGATTACCGGAACTTCTGCAGCTGTGGAAACCGGCAGGCAACTCGATCAGCAGGAGGTGACGATGTCGAGTACCGAGGACCGCAGATTCGAAGTGCTGCGAGCGATCGTGGCCGACTACGTGGCCACCCAGGAGCCCATCGGTTCCAAAGCGCTCGTCGAGCGCCACAACCTTGGTGTGTCGAGCGCGACGGTGCGCAACGACATGGCCGTTCTCGAGGCCGAGGGATACATCGCCCAACCGCACACCAGCTCCGGCCGCATTCCCACCGACAAGGGGTACCGCCGGTTCGTCGATCGCATCGACGACGTCAAGCCGCTCTCGTCCGCCGAGCGCCGCGCCATCCTGCACTTCCTCGCCGACGGCGTGGACCTCGACGACGTCCTGCGCCGCGGTGTGCGCCTGCTCGCGCAGCTGACCCGCCAGGTGGCGGTGGTGCAGTACCCGACGCTGTCGGCGTCCTCGGTGCGTCACCTCGAGGTGGTCGCGCTCACGCCGGCTCGGTTGCTGCTGGTGCTGATCACCGATTCGGGGCGGGTGGATCAACGCATCGTCGAACTCGGCGACGTGATCGGTGACGAGGACCTCTCCCGGCTGCGCAGCCTTCTCGGTGGCGCGCTCGAGGGCAAGAAGCTCGCGGCGGCGTCGATCGCGGTCGCGGAGCTGGCCGAGAACGCTCCCGAGCAGATTCGTGACGCCGTGGTGCGCTCGGCGACGGTGCTGCTGGAAACCCTCGTCGAGCACCCGGAGGAGCGTCTGGTGCTGGGCGGGACGTCCAACCTCACACGCAACGCCGCAGATTTTGCGTCGCTGAACGGGTTCCCCGGCTCTCTGCGCTCGGTTCTCGAGGCACTGGAGGAACAGGTGGTGGTGCTCAAGCTCATCGCCGCCGCGCAGGATCCCGGTCGGGTGACCGTGCAGATCGGCGAGGAGACCAACGTTCAGGAGATGCGTGGGGCGTCGGTGGTGTCCACCGGCTACGGTTCCGGGGGCAACGTTCTCGGCGGCATGGGGGTGCTGGGGCCGACGCGCATGGACTATCCGGGAACCATCGCCTCGGTTGCGGCGGTCGCGCGCTACATCGGCGAGGTTCTCGCCGAACGCTAGGGGCCGGACCGAACACCTGTCACAACCGAACACTTGTCACACACGAGACTGCACACACGCACGGACATGAAGGACGGCACGGACACGTGGCACGGGACTATTACGGAACGCTGGGCGTCGATTCGAAGGCGTCCGACCAGGAGATCAAGCGCGCGTACCGCAAGCTGGCGCGCGAGTTCCACCCCGATGTGAACCCGGACGAGTCGGCGCAGGCCAAGTTCAAGGACATCTCCACCGCCTACGAGGTGCTCTCCGATCCGGAGAAGCGACGCATCGTCGACCTCGGTGGCGACCCGCTCGACAACGGCGCCGCCGGGGCCGGTGGCTTCGGCGGCGGTGGCTTCGGCGGCGGTCTGGGCGACGTCTTCGAAGCGTTCTTCGGTGGTGGCGGCGGCGGTCGCGGCCCGCGCGGGCGGGTGCAGCCGGGCTCGGACTCGCACCTGCGGGTCACCCTCACCCTCGAGGAGTGCGCGACGGGCGTGACCAAGCACTCGCTGGTCAGCACCGCCATCCTGTGCGATGTGTGCACCGGTGCGGGCACCAACGGCGACAGCAAACCCCAGCGCTGCGACACCTGCGGCGGCGCCGGTGAGGTGCAGTCGGTGCAGCGCTCGTTCCTCGGCCAGGTGATGACCTCGCGTCCGTGCCCGACCTGCCGCGGGGTGGGCGAGGTGATCGCCGATCCGTGCCGCAAGTGCGGTGGCGACGGGCGGGTGCGTGCGCGCCGAGACCTGGCCATCAAGATTCCCGCCGGTGTCGGCGGCGGCATGCGGATTCGGCTGGCCGGTCAGGGCGAGGTCGGTCACGGCGGCGGACCGGCCGGCGACGTCTACGCCGAGGTGGCCGAGAAGCCCCACGAGACGTTCGTGCGGGACGGCGACGACCTGCACTGCACGGTCAGGGTCCCGATGGTCGACGCGGCCCTCGGCACGTCGGTGACCGTCGACGCCATTCTCGACGGGCCCACCACCCTCACCGTGGAGCCGGGCACCCAACCGGGCGCGGTGACGATTCTGCGCGGGCACGGGATGCCGAAGCTGCGCGGCGGCACGCGCGGCGATCTGCACGCCCACCTCGAGGTGGTCGTACCCACCCGCCTCGACGGCGAGGAGACGCGTCTGCTCGAGAGCCTGCGTTCGCGTCGGGGCGGGGAGTCGGCCGAGGTGGTCACCAGCGGCTCCCAGCACACCGGGGGCCTGTTCTCGCGGCTTCGCGACGCATTCACGCGCTGATCGGGACCCGCCCCCGTGGCCGCCACGCTCTACTACCTCGATCCACTGCCCGATGTCGGCGAGCTCGCCGTGCTCGACGGGCCGGAGGGGCGCCACGCGGCCACCGTGCGGCGCACCGCTGTCGGTGAACCCCTGGTTCTCGCCGACGGGCGTGGCGGCGTGGCGCACGTGACGGTGAGCGCCGTCTCTCCTGGTCGACTCGAAGCACGCGTGGTGGCGCGTGGCGTGCACACCGCGCCCACCCCCGTGGTGACGCTGGTGCAGGCGCTGCCGAAGTCCGAGCGCTCCGAACTGGCCGTCGAGACCGCCGTCGAGGCCGGTGTCGACGCGGTGGTGCCGTGGCAGGCGGCGCGCTGTGTGGCCCGATGGGAGGGGCCGCGCGCTGCCAAGGGCGTCGTCAAGTGGCGCTCGGCCGCTCTCGCCGCCGCCAAGCAGTCCCGTCGGCCGATCGTTCCGACGGTGGCGGATCTGGCCGACACCGCCGCCGTCGTGGCACTGGTGGGCGCCGTCGTGGCGCGCGGCGGTGTGGCCGTGGCGCTGCACGAGTCCGCGAGCACCCCGCTGGCGACGATCGATGTGCGCGGCGCCGCCGAGGTGGTGCTCGTCGTCGGTCCCGAGGGCGGCCTCGACGACGCGGAGATCGGGCGTTTCGTCGCGGCAGGAGCGCACACTGTGGTGCTCGGACCCACCGTGCTGCGCACGTCGACGGCCGCGGCAGTTGCACTCGGGGCGCTGGGGGTCCTGACCGATCGATGGTCCGCGCAGCCCCTTCGGAGCGAAACTGCCTCGAAGGATCGGCCCTGACGGCGCTACGCTTGCGGGGTCGGGTGTGTTCACCCGGCCTCGTGCCGAGCACCGGAAAGCAGGCCATACACATCACGTGAGCGAGAACAGTCGCAGCGCCACCCCGACCTCGAACCCACGCCCGAGCGTGTCGACCCTGGAACTTCCGGCCGAGGCGATGTTCGACCTGCTCGGATCCACCGACGAGAACCTGCGCGCACTCGAGCGCGCCCTGACGGCCGATATTCACGTGCGCGGCAACGTGGTGACCCTGACGGGCGCGCCGGCGGACGTCGCACTGGCCGAGCGTGTGGTCGAGGAACTGATCGGCACCATTGCCAAGGGTCAGCCTGCGAGCCCGGACATGGTTCGACGCACGGTGGGGATGCTCACCCGCGGGGTGTCGGAGTCCCCGGCCGAGGTGCTCAGCCTCGACATCCTCTCGCGCCGCGGCAAGACCATCCGTCCCAAGACGCTGAACCAGAAGCGCTACGTCGACGCCATAGATGCCAACACCATCGTGTTCGGGCTCGGCCCGGCCGGTACCGGCAAGACGTACCTGGCAATGGCCAAGGCCGTGCAGGCGCTGCAGGCCAAGGCGGTCAGCCGCATCATCCTGACGCGTCCGGCGGTCGAGGCGGGGGAGAAGCTGGGCTTCCTGCCGGGCACCCTGCACGAGAAGATCGACCCGTACCTGCGGCCGCTGCACGACGCGCTGCACGACATGATGGACCTCGAGGCGATCCCGAAGTTGATGCAGGCCGGGGTCATCGAGGTGGCCCCGTTGGCCTATATGCGTGGCCGCACACTCAACGACGCGTTCATCATCCTCGACGAGGCGCAGAACACCACGGCCGAGCAGATGAAGATGTTCCTGACCCGTCTGGGGTTCGGCTCGAAGATCGTGGTCACCGGCGATGTCACCCAGGTGGACCTGCCCGGTGGGGCCACCTCGGGTCTGCGCGCCGCGGCCGAGGTGCTCGTCGGTATCGACGATATCCACTTCTCGCACCTGGATTCCTCCGACGTCGTGCGTCACCGCCTGGTCTCGGAGATCGTCGATGCGTACGACCGCGCCGATCGTGGCCGCAGCTCGCGATCCGTTCGTCGGTGATCGAACCCGGTATCGTTCTCGCTCGAACCGGCGGATCGGCGAAAGCGTGTGCGGCATGAGCATCGAGGTCTCCAACGAATCGGGGATGGACGTCTCCGAGGAGAGGCTGATCTCCGTCGCCCGCTTCGTGATCGCCAGAATGGACGTACACCCGTCCGCGGAGCTGTCGATGGTGCTGGTGGATTCCCCGACCATGGCTGATCTGCACATGCGCTGGATGGACCTGCCGGGGCCCACCGACGTGATGTCGTTCCCGATGGACGAGCTCGAACCGGGCGGTCGTCCCGACTCTCCGGGTCCCGGTCCGTCGATGCTCGGGGACATCGTGCTCTGTCCGTCGTTCGCGGCCGAGCAGGCCGAGAAGGCCGGTCATCCGGTCGAGCACGAGCTTGCCCTGCTGACGGTGCACGGTGTGCTGCACCTGCTGGGGTACGACCACGCCGAGCCGGCGGAGGAGAAGGAGATGTTCTCGCTGCAGAACTCTCTCCTCGAGGACTGGTACGAGGACGCCCGTCGTGCGCGTCGAGATCAGCGTTTCGCCGAGCGCGATGCCCGCCTGCTCGACCGCACCGGATTCACCGATCGTGCGGGTGAGTCCGCGCCGTGAGCAGCCCTGCGGCGCTGATCGTCCTCGCCGTGCTCCTGGTGATTCTCGGTGGTGTGTTCGCCGCCGCCGATTCGGCCCTGAACACCGTCTCCCCCGCCCGCGTTGAGGAGATGATCAAGGATCGTCGCACCGGCGCCGTCGCGCTGGCGAGGGTGCTCGGTGAGCGCGCACGCTATGTGAACCTGACGGTGCTGCTGCGCATCGTGTGCGAGATCGCAGCGACGGTACTGCTCGCCGCGGCCTTCCTCGACTACTTCGACACCGACACCGGCCTGCTGCTCACCACGGCGGTGATGGTGGTGGTGAACTACGTGGCGATCGGGGTCGGTCCCCGAACGCTGGGCCGTCAGCACGCCTACTCGATCACGCTGAGCGCGGCGTATCCGCTGCGGGCCGTCGGTATTCTCCTCGGACCGGTCTCGCGGCTGCTGATCCTGCTCGGCAACGCGGTCACACCCGGAAAGGGATTTCGTAACGGCCCCTTCGCATCCGAGATCGAACTGCGGGAACTGGTGGACCTCGCAGGTGAGCGAGGAGTGGTCGACGACGAGGAGCGACGGATGATCCAATCGGTCTTCGAGTTGGGCGACACCTCCGCGCGCGGGGTCATGGTCCCGCGCACGGAGATGGTCTGGATCGAAGCGGACAAATCGGCGGGTCAGGCCACCAGTCTTGCTGTGCGCAGCGGGCATTCGCGCATACCCGTGGTGGGGGAGACGGTCGACGACGTTCTCGGGGTGGTGTATCTGAAGGATCTCGTCCAGCGCACCTACACTTCCTCGGACGGCGGTCGGAGCGTGCGCGTGGACCAGGTGATGCGCCCGGCGGTGTTCGTGCCCGACTCCAAGCCGCTCGACAGTCTGCTCGCCGAGATGCAGCGCGACCGGAACCACATGGCGATCCTGGTCGACGAGTACGGCGGTGTGGCGGGGCTGGTGACCATCGAGGACGTGCTCGAGGAGATCGTCGGTGAGATCGCCGACGAGTACGACGTCGACGAGGTTGCACCCGTGGAAGCGTTGGCGGACGGCCGTTTCCGTGTCTCGGCGCGGCTACCGGTCGAGGACGTCGCGGAGCTCCTGGGCGTGGAGATCGACAACGACGAGGTCGAGACGGTGGGCGGGCTGCTCTCCTACGAGTTGGGTCGGGTGCCGTTGCCGGGTGTGCAGGTCGATGCCCACGGACTCGTGCTCGAGGCCGAAGGTGGGTCCGATGCCCGCGGCCGCGTCCGGGTGAGCACGGTGCTGGTGGGCCGGGCACCGGGCGAGGAGGGCGGCGATCGATGAGCGAGCGCGAGGCAGGATTCCGGTCGGGTTTCGTGTGCCTGGTCGGCCGTCCCAACACCGGCAAGTCGACGCTGACCAATGCCCTGGTGGGCAGCAAGATCGCGATCACGTCGTCGCGCCCGCAGACCACACGGCACACCATTCGCGGCATCGTTCACCGTGAGCACGCTCAGCTGATCATGGTGGACACTCCCGGATTGCACCGTCCGAGAACCCTTCTCGGGCAGCGGCTCAACGATCTGGTTCGGGACACCTACTCCGAGGTGGACGTGATCGGCCTGTGCATCCCGGCCGACGAGAAGATCGGCCCGGGTGATCGGTTCATCCTCGAGCAGGTTCGGCACAATGCCCGCGGCACCACGCTGGTCGGCTTGGTGACCAAGATCGACAAGGTGTCCAAACAGCGTGTAGCAGAACAACTTCTGGCGCTATCGACGCTTCTGGGCCCCGAGTGCGACGTGGTGCCGGTCTCGGCCGCCAAGGGCGAGCAGGTCGAGGTGGTGGTCGAGGTGTTCGCCGCGGCGTTGCCGGAGGGCCCGGCGTTCTACCCCGAGGGTGATCTGACCGACGAGCCCGAGGAGACGCTCATGGCCGAGCTGATCCGTGAGGCTGCGCTCGAGGGCGTGCACGACGAGTTGCCGCACTCGCTCGCGGTGGTGATCGACGAGGTCACCGAACGTGAGGGGCACGAGAACATGCTCGACGTGGCCGCCGTTCTCTACGTCGAACGCGACAGTCAGAAGGCCATCGTGATCGGCAAAGGTGGCGCTCGGTTGCGAGAGGTGGGCACCGTGGCCCGGCTGCAGATCGAGAAGCTCCTGGGGACGCGGATCTACCTGGACCTACGGGTGAAGGTCGCCAAGGATTGGCAGCGCGACCCCAAGCAGATGGGACGCCTCGGATTCTGACCAGTGACGAGAAAGGGACCGACAGTGCGCTTCACCCCGACCGATCGTGACGTGCGCCGGTGGCGGCGCTACCTCGCGGACGAGAAGGCCGAGGCTGCGGTGTACCGCGACCTGGCGGCCCGGCGCACCGGTGAGGACCGGGAGATCCTGCTCGCGCTCGCCGCGGCCGAGGGTCGTCACGAGGCGTACTGGCGACAGATGCTCGGCGATCGGGTGGGCCGGCCGGTGCGATCGAGCGTGCGCTCGCGACTGTTGGGTCTGCTCGCCCGCCGTTTCGGATCGGTGTTCGTCCTCGCTCTCGCCCAGCGCGCGGAGACGCGCTCGCCCTACTCGCAGGACATCCACGCCACCGCCGCCATGGGCGCCGACGAGCAGATCCACGAGGAGGTGGTGCGCGCCCTGGCCGCCCGCGGCCGCAATCGCCTCTCCGGTTCCTTCCGCGCCGCGGTGTTCGGTGCCAACGACGGCCTGGTGAGCAATCTCGCCCTGGTGCTCGGCGTCAGCGGATCGGGTGCGAGCACGCAGTTCGTGCTGATCGCGGGCCTGACCGGCCTGCTGGCGGGTGCGTTGTCGATGGCAGCGGGCGAGTACGTCTCGGTGCGCAGCCAGCGCGAACTGCTCGAGGCGTCGGCTCCGGCGCCCACGGCGAACGCTGCGCTACCGCTTCTCGACGTCGACGCGAACGAACTCGCCCTGGTGTACCGGGCACGCGGGATGAGCACCGAGGAGGCGGACAGTCGCGCCGCGGCGGTCCTGGCCGCAGTCGGAGACACCGAGCCGGTGCCGGTGGTCGATCCCGCGGTCGACGGGGACGTGGACGAGCACGAGTCGGTGGGTACGGCGCTGGGGGCGGCGCTGTCGAGTTTCGCGTTCTTCGCCTCGGGTGCGGTGATCCCGGTTCTGCCCTACCTGATCGGGCTGTCGGGCACCACGGCACTGGTGGCGGCGGCGGTGCTCGTCGGTATCGCCCTGATGACCACGGGTGCGGTGGTGGGCCTGCTCAGCGGCGGTCCGCCGTGGCGGCGGGCGTTGCGTCAGTTGGCCATCGGCTTCGGCGCGGCGGCGATCACCTTCGGTCTCGGACTGCTGTTCGGCACCGGGCACGTGGGGTGATCTCGGGCCGGGTCGGTGGCGGCCCCGTCGCACGCGCCGGCCGACGCGCGTGACGACAGGGCCTTCGGTGCCCCCTCGAGTCGGCGTCGGGTGCCATAGTGGACTTCTCACACACGTGTGATTCCCGATTCGGATGGTGAGGAGGTGCGGCGGTGAGGCTCTATCGCGAGAACGCCGTCGTGCTGCGTCACACCAAGCTCGGTGAGGCCGATCGCATCATCACTCTGCTCACCCGGAACTCCGGGCTGGTGCGGGCGGTGGCGAAGGGGGTCAGGCGACCGCGCAGCAAGTTCGGCGCGCACCTCGAGCCGTTCGCGCACATCGACGTGCAGCTGCATCCGGGGCGCTCGCTGCACATCGTCACCCAGGTGGTCACGCTCGACGCGTTCTCCTCGTCCATCGTCACCGACTACACCAGCTACACCACTGCCTGCGCGATCGTCGAGACCGCGGAGCGGCTGGCCCCCGAGGAGCACTCGCCGATGCCGCGGCTGCACCATCTGACGGTCGGTGCGCTGCGGGCGATGAGCACGCGGGCTCACCCGTCGGAGTTGATCCTCGACGCCTACCTGCTGCGCGCGATGAGCGTCGCCGGGTGGGCGCCGTCGCTGATCGAATGCGCCAAGTGCGCTGCGCCCGGTCCGCATCGCGCGTTCCACGTCGGTGCCGGGGGAGCGGTGTGCGTGCACTGTCGTCCCCCCGGCGCGGTGACGCCGTCGCTGGGAGTGGTCGAGTTGATGGACAGCCTGCAGCGCGGTGACTGGCCCGGTGCGGAGGCGAGCACGCCGACGCTGCGGGGTCAGGCCAGCGGGTTGGTGGCCGCACATCTGCAGTGGCATCTCGAACGGCAGCTGCGCACGCTGCCGTTCGTCGAGCGTGACGGTGGCCGCGGCGAATCCGGCGTGGCACGGGAAATCGCGACAGTTTCTCCCGTGTCCGTGGCCCCGGGGGACAATGAGCCACGTGATCCGTCGACGCTCCACCACCTCACCGCCTGAGACTCGCACGCCTCGTCCTCCCGATCCTCACCCGTCGGGTGCGGTGCCGCCGCGGATCGATCCCGAGTTCGTCCCGCGGCACGTCGCCCTGGTGATGGACGGCAACGGTCGATGGGCGCAGGATCGCGGGCTGCCCCGAACCGCCGGGCACGAGCGAGGTGAGGCGGTGCTCATGGACACCGTGTGCGGGTGCATCGAGATGGGTGTGGGGTGGCTCTCGGCGTACGCCTTCTCCACCGAGAACTGGCGACGCAGCCCGGACGAGGTGAAGTTCCTGATGGGCTTCAATCGCGACGTGATCCGACGCCGTCGTGACGAGATGCACGAGATGGGCGTGCGCGTGCGCTGGGCGGGGCGACGACCTCGGTTGTGGCGCAGCGTGATCACCGAACTCGAGACCGCCGAGGAGTTGACCCGGCACAACACCACGATGACCCTGACGATGTGCGTGAACTACGGTGGACGAGCCGAGATCGCCGATGCGGCAAAGGAAATCGGGCGTCGAGTCCAAGCCGGGACCCTGGACCCGGAGAAGATCACCGAGGCCACGTTCGCGAAGTATCTCGACGAGCCGGACATGCCCGACGTCGATCTGTTCCTGCGACCCTCGGGCGAGCTGCGCACGTCGAACTTTCTGATCTGGCAATCCGCCTACGCCGAGATGGTGTTCCAGGAGAAGCTCTTTCCGGATTTCGACCGCCGCGACCTGTGGGCCGCGTGCCTCGAGTACGCCGCCCGCGATCGACGCTTCGGCGGCGTCAAGTGAGCGACGCTGATCCGGTGTCCGCGGAGGACCTGCAACACCGCGCGCAGCAACTGCTGGCCCCGTTCACCGAGGCGACCCTCTCACCCGACGGCTCGCTGGGATTCTCCTACGCGGGGGCGCTGTGCTCGCTGCGTGCGGTGGCTCTGGCCGAGGGTCTGGACGTGCTGTCGCTGACCGCGGTGTTGGCATGGGATCGGCCGATCTCGGCCGGGCTGCACCGCAAGGTCGCCGAGCGCAATGCCGAATCACAGTTCGGGTCGATTGCCGTGACCGCCCACGGTCGGCAGGCCGATGTGGTGATGCGCTACACCTTCCCCGGCTCGGGGCTCGGTGACGAGGCGCTCACCACGATGCTGGTGCTGGTGCTCTCGGGCGTCGATCGCGCCCGCGCCGGTCTACTTCCCTGACGGGCCCGCGCAGCCGGCGCACAGCCCGAAGATCTCCGCGGTGTGCTCGACCTCTGTGAAGCCGTGCTCGGCGGAGATGCGGCGCGTCCACTGCTCCACGGCAGCGCCCTCCACCTCGACGGTGTGGCCGCACTCGCGACACACCAGGTGGTGGTGGTGTCCGCTCGAGCATCGGCGGTACACCGACTCACCCGTCGCGGTGCGCAACACGTCCACCGATCCGGCGTCGGCCAGCGACTGCAGGGTGCGGTACACCGTGGTCAGGCCGATCCCCGCCCCGCGTCGTCGCAGTTCCTCGTGCAGTTCCTGAGCGGAGCGGAACTCGTCGACGGTGTCGAGCAGATCCGAGATCGCGCTGCGCTGCCTGGTCGAGCGCACCGCGGGCCGAGTCATCGCCCCTCCTCGGCGTGGGCGACTGCGTCCACGACGATGTGCGCAAGATGGTCGTCGACGAGGCGGTAGAGCACTTCGCGGCCCGAGCGTTCGCCTTCGACCACCCCGGCGGACTTCAGCACGCGCAGGTGCTGGCTGATGAGGGGTTGGGTGACACCGAGGGAGCCGACCAGTTCGTGCACGCAGCGAGCCGATTCGCGCAGCTCGAGCACGATCGCGATGCGTACCGGCGCCGCGAGTGCGCGCAGGATCTCCCCGGCCGCGGCCAGCGTCCGGCTGTTCGGCAGCGTGGAACCGGCGTCCAGGGCCGGTTCGGGTGGGGAGAGATCGGGTTGGGAAAGGTCGGATCGCGGCACGGCTTCTCCTATCTGAAAACAATTGTCATTTTGATATGCATGCAGACGCATGTCAAGCGCCCCGGGCGGGTGGCGTCGACGCCGACGGATACTCTTGTCGCGCAGCGCACACCCGAGCCTGGTTGCGTAGCACACCGCCCAGCAGAGCAGATGGAGAGCGAGCCCCGTGGCACCGAAATCCAAGATCGATACCGTCGCCAACCTGGCCAAGCGTCGCGGCCTGGTGTACCCGTGCGGTGAGATCTACGGCGGCACCAAGTCCGCGTGGGATTACGGCCCGCTCGGGGTGGAGCTGAAGGAGAACATCAAGAAGCAGTGGTGGCGCAACATGGTCACCAGCCGTGAGGACGTGGTGGGCCTGGACTCCTCGGTGATCCTCCCGCGCGAGGTGTGGGAGGCGTCCGGGCACGTCGAGACCTTCTCCGACCCGCTCGTCGAGTCGCTGCACACCCACAAGCGCTACCGCGCGGATCATCTGATCGAGGCGTACGAGGAGAAGCACGGCCATCCGCCGGCCAACGGCCTCGCCGATATTCGTGACCCCGAGACCGGCGAGCCCGGAGCGTGGACCGAACCGCGCGCCTTCTCCGGCCTGCTCAAGACGTTCCTCGGGCCTGTCGACGACGAGAAGGGCCTGCACTACCTCCGCCCGGAGACCGCCCAGGGCATCTTCGTCAACTTCGCCAACGTCCTGACCACCTCGCGCAAGAAGCCGCCGTTCGGCATCGGTCAGATCGGCAAGAGCTTCCGTAACGAGATCACTCCCGGCAACTTCATCTTCCGTACGCGCGAGTTCGAGCAGATGGAGATGGAGTTCTTCGTCAAGCCCGGTGAGGACGAGACCTGGCACCAGTACTGGATCGACTACCGCATGACGTGGTACACCGACCTGGGAATCGACCCGGAGAACCTGCGGCTCTACGAGCACGCGGCCGAGAAGCTCTCGCACTACTCCAAGCGGACCGTCGACATCGAGTACCGCTTCCGCTTCCAGGGCAGCGAGTGGGGTGAACTCGAGGGCATCGCGAACCGCACCGATTTCGATCTGTCCACGCACTCGAAGCACTCGGGTACCGATCTGAGCTTCTACGATCAGGCGGCCGACGAGCGCTACACGCCCTACGTCATCGAACCTGCTGCGGGACTGACGCGTTCGCTGATGGCCTTCCTCGTCGACGCCTACCACGAGGACCAGGCGCCCAACGCCAAGGGCGGGGTGGACACCCGCACCGTGCTGCGGCTCGATCGCCGCCTCGCGCCGGTCAAGGCCGCGGTGCTGCCGCTGAGCCGCAACGCCGACCTCACTCCGAAGGCCAAGGACCTCGCGGCGGATCTGCGTCGGCTGTGGAACGTCGAGTTCGACGACGCCGGGGCCATCGGCCGCCGCTACCGTCGCCAGGACGAGATCGGCACCCCGTTCTGCATCACCGTCGACTTCGACACGCTCGACGATCAGGCGGTGACCATTCGCGAGCGCGACTCGATGGAGCAGGAGCGGGTGGCTCTCGATCAGGTGCAGGCCTACCTCGGTCAGCGGTTGCTCGGTGCCTGACCTGCCCTGAGCTGCTCTGATCGATCGGGTCGCGGCGTCCGATCCACCTCGAGAGGTACGCCGGGATACCCCTCGCGACCGATGTGTGCGCACAGCGTGCGTCCGTAGCGTGCCCGGTATGCCGGAGAAAGCGATCGACACCACGCCGTCACACACGGCGACCAGACGAATCCCGACACTCGACATTCTTCGCGGACTGGCCATCATCGGAACGTTCGCGTCGAACGTGTGGGTCTTCGCGGGCGCGGTCGGCATCCGGGACGACGGCCCCTATGGCCTGACCGCCATCGCGTCGTGGATTCCGAACGGGAAGTTCGTCGGCCTACTGACGATCCTCTTCGGTATCGGAATTACCATCCAGTTCCAGAGCGCACGCCGATCCGGGGCTCGGTGGCCCGGTTCGTATCTGGTGCGATGCGTGCTGCTGTTCATCGACGGCCTGATCAACTACTTTCTGATCATCACCTTCGACGTGCTGCGCTACTACGCCGTGGCGGCCTTCATCGTGGCCTTCCTCATTCTGTTCAGCGACCGAATCCAGTGGGTGCTGCTCACCATCTTCGGAGCGATCCACATCTGGGGCATGATCAGCGTCACCAGCGCCCTCGCTCAGGAGCCGACCGAGAAGATCGTCGATCGAGGTCTGGACCCGGCGGTGGTGGACGAGCCGGTCAAGACGGTGGCGGTGGCCGGGCCCTCGTACATCGAGACCGTCAAGTTCAACCTCTCGGACTTCACCTCGGCGTTCAACCCGACGTTCGAGTTCAAGACCTTCATGTTCTACGTGGGTGCACTGTTCCTGCTCGGCGGTCTGCTCTACCGCCGCGGGATTCTCGACGAGCGTGGCGCGCGCCTGCGCAAGGTCGTCATGGGAATCGGCGCGGTGAGCGTTCCTCTCGACTCCTACACGGGTGTGGTCGCTCGCGAGGAGTGGGGATTGTTCTCCCGCTACTTCTTCGCCGTCGCGATCGCGCTGGGCATCCTGGCTGCTGTTGTCGAGTTCTATCGGTGGCGGCCGCGCGTCGGCGTGCTCGGGACCGCACTGTCGTACGTCGGCAGGATGGCCTTGTCGTGCTACCTCCTGCAGAACATCCTCGGGGTGATCGCCGAGCGCACGCTCCTGCTCTCACCGTGGTTCGCGAACTACCACCAGGGATACATCGCGATCGGAATGTGGCTGGTCGTGTCGGTGATCCTGGTGCTGTTCTCGTGGGCGTGGTTGCGAGTGTTCAGTCGAGGGCCCGTGGAGTCGATCTGGCACGCCGTCTACACCAGGATCACCTAGAAGCGACCGCCGGAGTTCCGGCGGCCCCCGCCGGCCCCTCCGGAGAAGCCGCCGCCGATCGACACTCGCAAGCGGAGGGATGCGCCCGGGCAGTCCACTGTAGGAATATTGCAAAGTCTTTGCTACACTTTACTACGCATTTACCAATGCAAGTTCTGTCCCTCCCACGGCAGAGGGCGTCCACGTCGCCCTCGTTGAGTCGCCCCGCTCCGAGGTAATGGTCGTTTTCTGTCACATTCCTCTTGACGCATCGAACGGAACACACATGAGAATTCGAACCCGACTGATGTCCGCGGCAATCATCAGCACGATGGTCCTGTCCACCGTGGCCGCTACTACTGGCACTGGCGCAGCGCAAACTGTGTCGAGTGACGCCCCGACTCTTGTCGAGTCGGATGTCGACTCCGCCGAGCGGCAGTCACTTCCGCCGGAGGTACGTGTGCAGATCGCGACCGAAATCGACAGCTTGAACAATTCGACAGCGGCCGAAGGTTCGGAAGAGTGGGGCTTCCTCGCAGTCGCTGCTGCACGCGCAATCGTCGCGGGTGCACGAGCGGCCGGGCCGGCGGTGTACAACGCGCTCTCCTCCGCCGTGCGGGGCGGTTACAGCGCATTCAACGGATGGTGCGTCAGGAACCCCTTGCCGTGCGCGATTCCCGGCGGCATCGCAGGCAACGCAATCTACGACGCGCTCCGGAGCATCATCGGATGAGCGAGTCGCACCGAACCGAGCTGAACTCGACGCATACCTTCGGGGCGGGGGTCATCGTGTGCGTCCTTCTCAGCGTGGCGCACTACGCGTTCGACGCTTCGTCTGGTCCCCACACGGTCGCCTTCGCCCTGGCTGCGCTGGCTTTCGGGTACCTGACGTACTGGGCCTGGTTCAAGGACGGCACTGCCTTCTTCGGAATCGTCTGGGGCTTGTTCACTGTCGGAACGGCAACTGTGGTCACGGGTAGTGTTCTGTAACCGAGTCGCTGCCGCGACAGTCGTATTGGTCGCGGCGGCGATAGTGACTCCCGCCGGTGAGTCGGTTTCAGCTACTCCCGCCGGAGAGGCTTCGATCTGGAACTCGGAAGTCCCCGTTCCGCAAGCGTGGGGCTCGACCGTCGCCCGTGGCGACAGCTATGAGGGATCGTCTCCTTCGATTTCCTCGTTGAGGGTCATCGGTTCCGATGACCGAACACGCGTACCGTCCCCAACGTCATTTCCCGCTCGAACCACAGCGTTCGTCGTGGCCACCGACACGGCGGGACGGCAGCGAGCGTGCACCGGCTTCATGCACGGCCCGCGGTCGCTGGCCACATCGGCACATTGCCTGTTGAGCGAATCCGGCTGGAACACCAAGTTCGAGATTTTTCCCTCCGTAGACGGCGGGACCGCTCCATTCGGCCAATGTGGCTGGGTGAAAGCAACCGTGGATCCTCGTTTCGTTACCGATCGTTCGGCTCGATTCGACCTCGGTGCACTCCAACTCGATTGCACGGTCGGCGAGACTGTCGGCTGGTTGCGCCCCGGGCCGGTCGGTGCCTTGGCAGTTGGTGACAGCGTGTCCTCCACCGGATACCCACTCGACAGGTTTCCCTCTGAGATGTGGACTGCCCGTGGATTCGTGACTGCGAGGTCGCAGGATCTGGTCGACTACGATATCGACACCGCCGAAGGGCAAAGCGGATCACCCGTCGTCACAGACTCCGATCCGAGCACCGCGATTGCGGTGCACAGCAGCGGTTTCTCCACCTTCAACACTGGAACCGCCCTCACCGCAAGACAGTCGGCCGATCTCCTCCACTGGTCGGCAACTCTGCCTCCCCGTGACTCTGCACGGTCCTTCGGATCGAGCTGAGGCTTGGCTGTGAGTGCTCCCTGGTTCCTGTCAGCTTCTATTTCTGTTCTTCTGCAATCCGCAAGAGGTGACCCATCCATCGTGACAACCTGGATCCGGTGCCGGAACGCATGATCGCGCACGTCGAGCCCGATGAAGCCGCGGATTGCGGCGACACCGGAAATCGGAACAGGGGCTGAAAGATGGCGCCTTCGAATGCGAGATGCTCGCGCGACACCTAGAAGCGACCGCCCGAGTTCCGGCGGCCCCCGCCGCCGCCACCGAAGCCGCCGCCGCCGAAGCCACCGCCACCGCGGCGGCTCGATCCGCCGTAGCCGTACGCGCTGCCCGAACCGCTCAGCACGCCGCCGAGGACGCCGCCGAGAACACTGCCGACCACTGATCCGCCGGTGCCGGAGGCGCCGCCGAACCCGCCGTGGTTCTGCGACGACTCCCAGCTGCGGTAGTCGGCCTGTGCGATGGAGTCGGCGCGCTGCGCCAAGTCCAGTGCCGCCGTGGCGAACTGCAGGGCCTGCACCGGGTCCGACGACGCCAACTGCTGCGCCGAGGCCAAGTTGCGCTGAGCTTCCGACAGTCGCGTGCGGGCCTCGGTGCCCACCGCGGCGCGTCGAGTGTCGATGAAGTCCGACACCGCCGACACCCGGGCGGCAGCTGTGGTCAGGTCGGCGGACAGTCGCGCGGCGGCGCGATCGCGTTGCTCCTTGGCCTGTTGCGCAGCAGCGAGCAGCCGATCGAGCTCGGCGTCGGCGGCGACGATCGCGGTCATGCTGCCCAGCGGATCGGTGTCCTTGGCCGACTCGGCGCGCGCGAGTGCTGCCTCGGCGGCACTGCGCGCAGCGGTGATCGGCGACCCGGGATCGCCCGCGAACTGGGCCGCGGCGTCGATGCCCGCGCGCACGTCGGTCATGGCCGCGGGCAGTTGGGCGATGGCCGCGCGAATGTCGTTCTCCGCGCGGTCGACGGCATCGAGCAGTGTGCGCGCCTGACCCAGTGCACCCTCGGCCGTGCGCACGGCGTTCACCACCGGACCCTGCTGGCCGACCGGGAGCGCGGCGGCCGCACGGCCGGCGTCGATGTTCTGCTGCGCCAGGCTCGCCTGGCCACTCGCGAGGTCGACGTTGTGTATCACCGGCTCGAGCACGCTCGGTGCGAACTGCGCACGGAGCCGCTCGAGCACCTTCTGCGATTCGGGCACGCGCACCGTGATCGCAATCTGCTCGCGCGTGAGGGCGTCGAGTCGGGCGGGGGCGTCGATGAGCAGGTTGCGTGCCGCCTCGAACTGCTCGACCTGCGCATCGAGCCGGGCATCGGCGTCGGCGCACGTGCGCACCAGATCGATCAGCATGTCGCGGCGCTGCTGGGGGTTCTCGGGGGTGGAATCGTCGAGTTGCTGGCGAATCGCGAACGCCCGTCCGAGCGCGGCCTTCGCGTACTCGACGGCCTCGACGAAAGGGCGGGCCCCGGCCTCCCCGAGTTCACCACGCGCAGTGTCCACCTCGTCCGAGCTCGACCGCACGGCCTCGTCGACCTCCACGAGGATCGTCTTTCCGCGCTCCTCGAGTACCTCGGTGGACAGGCCCGCCACCACGGCGGGATCGCGCAGATCGAGCGACGCGGTCGCGGCGACGTCCTTGCTCAGCTTCGCCTTCGCGCGGCGTCGCAGCAGCAGATACGCACCGGCCCCGCCCGCACCGAGGACACCGACGCCCACCCAGGTCGCGGTCGAGCTGCCCGACGAGGTCGTCGACGACGTACCCGACGATGCGGCTGCTCGGCCCAGGCCGTCCGCCGTCGCGGTCACCGCGCCGGACCAGTCGCCCCGCCCGAGGGCCGGTTCGATGACGTCCGCACGCAGGGACGCCAGTTCCGCATCGGTGACGGCGGTCAGCGCCGCGGGGGCGTCGAGGCTGTACGCGCGGTCCTTCGTTGCCACCGCCAGCAGAACGTCGCGGTCCCCGAGACTGCTCTGCTCGGAGGTCTGCGCCGTCCACGTCTGCGCGTCCAGCCCGGAGAAGGTGGGTACGAAGGCCACCCACAATCGCACCCGATGGTCGGCGTAGAGCCGGTCGATCGCCGACTGCGCGGCCGAGGTGTTCGCGCCCAGTGCCCCGGCGGTGTCGACGATCTGATCAGGCAGCCGCAGCGGCTGGTCCGCACGGGCCACCGGGGCGGGTCCGACCAGCGCTCCGATGCCGGCCACCACGGCGACGGCGGCGAGCAGGGCCACTCGGGTCGACAGGCGCACGAGGACGGGGCCGAGGACTGCTCGTGAAGGCATGGGCAGGAATCTACCGGCTGGGTGCGGCGCGGCGGCGGATCGGCAACCACGCTGCCATCGATCATGGACGGTGCGACCGATGACGAATGTCATGGGCGGACCCGTGACGGTCGAGCCGAGCGGACCGGCCGCGGCGGGTGCACAGTGTTAGGCATGACAGCCACCCAATCGCAGCCGGGGTCGACACCGCCCCCGGCGATCGAGCTGACCGCGCTGCACAAGTCGTTCCCTGGTTCCGGGGCCGACCGTGTGCGAGCGGTCGACGGCATCGACCTGCGGATCGAACAGGGCGAGATCGTCGCGTTCCTCGGGCCCAACGGCGCGGGCAAGACCACCACCATCGACATGATCCTGGGTTTGGCCGCGCCCGATTCGGGGTCGGTCTCGATCTTCGGCCGTGATCCCGACCGTGCCGTGGCACTCGGCCTGGTCTCGGCCGTGATGCAGAGCGGCGGGCTGCTCAAGGACGTCACAGTGCGCGAGACCGTCGAGCTGGTGGGCGCGCTGTTCGCGTCGTCGGCTCCGCCCGAGCAGGTGCTCGCTCGCGCCGGGATCGCCGACATTGCCGGGCGCATGGTGGGCAAGTGCTCCGGTGGTCAGCAGCAGCGGCTTCGGTTCGCGCTGGCGCTGCTGCCCAACCCCGACCTGATCATTCTCGACGAGCCGACCACGGGTATGGACGTCGAAGGTCGCCGCGAGTTCTGGCGGGCCATGCGCGAGGACTCCGACCTCGGTCGCACGGTGCTGTTCGCCACCCACTACCTCGACGAGGCCGATGCGTACGCCGACCGGATCGTGCTGGTGAGCGCCGGCCGTATCGTCGCCGACGGGTCTTCGGCGGAGATCAAGAACCTTGCATCCGGACGGGTGGTCAGCGCACTGCTGCCCGGGGCCACGCGCGAGAGTCTGCTCGCGGTGCCGGCCGTCGAGTCGGTGGAGATTCGCGGTGAGCAGGTACTGCTGCGCACCGACGACTCGGATTCGGTGGCCCGCTACCTGCTCACGAAGACCGATGCCCGGCAGCTCGAGATCACCTCGCACAATCTCGAGGAGGCATTCGTCGCGCTGACGTCGGCCGACCTCACCTCCGATGCGGCCCGGACGGCAGATGTGGAGGCAACACGATGAGCATCACCACAGACCGCACGCTGCCACGCAACGGCGGCTTCAGCGTCGCCTTCCTGCTTCTGGAGATGCGCCGGATGCTGCGCAACAAGCGCAGCCTGGTCTTCACGCTGCTGTTGCCGCCGGTGTTCTACGTGATTTTCGGCCTGGAGGACGAGTTCAAGACCCGGCAGGCCGGCAACGGCAACGTCACCGGGTACATCATGATCAGCATGGCCGTCTACGGTGCGATGCTCGCCACCACCAGCGGAGGGGCGATGGTGGCGGTGGAGCGCAGCCTCGGATGGTCGCGACAGCTGCGTCTGACCCCGCTGCAGCCGGGGGCCTACATCCTCACCAAGGTCGTCGTCGCCATGGCTCTCGGACTGTTGGCGGTGACGGTGGTGTTCATGCTCGGCGCCGCCACGGGCGCGAAGCTGCCCGCCGGTGCCTGGGCGGCCTCGTTCGTCATCGCCTGGGTCTCGTCGGCGGTCTTCGCGGCATTCGGGCTCTTCATGGGGTACCTGCTGCCGTCGGAGAACGTGATGCAGGTGCTCGGACCGGGCATCGCGGTGCTCGCGTTCGCCGGTGGCCTGTTCACCCCGCCCTCGGGGTGGTTCGCCGACGTCGCG
Source organism: Rhodococcus sp. AZ1 (assembly GCF_054979605.1). NCBI lineage: Bacteria > Bacillati > Actinomycetota > Actinomycetes > Mycobacteriales > Nocardiaceae > Rhodococcus > Rhodococcus sp. AZ1. The sequence goes on along the minus strand of NZ_JBUEQF010000005.1, from coordinate 133,055 downwards.
AAGTTCTTCCCCACGTACGGCGTCGCCACGTTGGCCCGCGCGCCGATGGGTGGCACGGACACGGGCGATCTGGTGGCCGGGGTGATCAACATCGTGGTCTGGGCAACCCTGTTCATTATCGGTGCCCGGGAGCTGTTCCGACGGGACACGGCACGGGTGTGAGCCTGCACGGGCGCCTTGCGCAGGCGCTGCCATCGGACGACCCGGCCGAGTCGGCGGCGCGAGTACGTAGGTAACGCATCGGCTGGTACCTGGCGTCGCTGTTCCTGTTCTACCTCGCAGGCACGGTGATCGAGGCGGCCCGCTCGAGTGCGCCGCTCGCGGTGCGCGTGGTCGGCGTCGCGGCGGTGGTGGTGTTCGGCGTCGGTTACTTCCTCCTCTTCCGTGGTCGACGCGTCGGTGACAGGCTCGAGTTCGCACCCACCGACGGCCCGCGGCGGTGGGTGGTGTGGGGCGCCATGGTTGCTCTGCTGGTGATCGCGGCGCCCGCAGCGGGGGTCTCGGTGTTGGCGGGGACGGTGTACCTGGCCGTGGTGGCGCTGTTCCTGTTCGAGCTCCGGGTCGCCGTCGCGCTCGTCGCGGGCCTGGTGGGTGCGGTGTATCTGCTTCCGCGTGTGGTCCCCGGGTGGACGGAGATCGACGACCTCGTCCCGACGCTGCTGCTGGTGGCGTTCGCGTCCAACGCGTTCATCGGCCAACTGGTACGCAACCTCGATCTGCAGAACACGCGGCGTTGCACCGCCGAACTCGCCGCGGTGACCGAGCGTCAACGGGTGGGCCGCGACGTGCACGACATCCTCGGGCACACCCTCACCGTGATCACGATCAAGGCGGAGCTGGCAGGTCGACTCGTCGATATCGACACCGATCGCGCGACGGCCGAGATCCACGACGTGGAGAGGCTCGCGCGCACGGCACTGGCGGAGGTTCGGGCCACCGTCGAGGGGCTCAACCGGCCGACGCTGGACGGTGAACGGCGAGCGGCATCGGAGGCACCGGCCTGCGTGGCCTGAGTTCGCGTGCCGAACGGGTGGGCGCGGCCCTGATGGTGTCCCCGTCGGCTCTCGGCGGGGTCTCGGTGACGACGGCGGTGGGCTCGTGATCCGGCTCCTGCTGGCGGACGACCAAGCCCTCGTGCGCGGCGCGCTGGCGGCGCTGCTGAGCCTCGAGGGTGATCTGCGGGTGGTGGCCGAGGTGGGAAGTGGCACAGAGGTTCTGGGTGCCGTGCGCACTCACCGTCCCGACGTCGCCCTCATCGACGTCGAGATGCCGGGCCTGGACGGTATCGAGGCCACCGCCTTGCTTCGCGAGTGCGAACCGCAGTGTCGTGTGCTGATCGTGACCACGTTCGGGCGGCCGGGCTTCGTGCGCCGTGCACTCGACGCCGGCGCCCGCGGATTCGTCGTCAAGGACACTCCTGCCCGTGCGCTCGCCGACGCGGTCCGGCGCGTCCACGCGGGATTGCGGGTCATCGATCCCACCCTCGCCGCGGAAGCGTTGACCGTGGGTGTCTCCCCCCTGACACCGCGCGAGATGGAGGTGCTCGCAGCGGCGTCGGGTGGGGCGACGGTGTCGAGCATCGCGGCTGCCATGCACCTGTCGGAGGGAACCGTGCGCAACCACCTGTCCGCGGCGATCGGCAAGACCGGTGCGACGACACGCGCGGAGGCCGCTCGGATCGCCGAGGGCAACGGGTGGCTGTAGACCTGGCACAGTAGTGCTGTGAACGCCTTCGCCCCACCTCGTCGTGCGGGCGCGACGGTGGGTTCGTGGTTGCGACGCCTCGTCGTGGGATCGGTGCTGATGGCCCTGGTCCTGGTGGGTGGGACCGCCTTCCGCGTGTGGCAGGTGGCCCGCGTGGACGATCTGAGCCCCTCCGACGCGATCGTGGTGCTCGGGGCCGCGCAGTACGACGGCACCCCCTCGTCGGTGTTCGAGGCCCGCCTCGAGCGTGCCCGCAAGCTCTACAACGCGGGGGTGGCGCCGCTGATCGTCACAGTGGGCGGCAAGCAGGTCGGTGATGCGTTCACCGAGGCCGCCTCGGGCAGGAACTACCTCGAGGCCGAGGGTGTGCCGGCGACGGCGCTCGTCGCGGTCGAGGAGGGGTCGGACACGCTGCGCAGCATCGAGGCCGTGGCGGCGGAGCTCGCCCGTCGCGGCCTGAACTCGGTGACGTTGGTCAGCGACCCGTGGCACTCGCTGCGGACGCGGACCATGGCCCGTGACGCCGGGCTCGACGCCACCACCGCGCCCACCCGCCAGGGGCCGGCGGTGTTCACGCGCGAGTCGCAGATCCACGGCATCGCACGCGAGAGCGGCGCCCTGCTGTGGTACCAGCTCACGCATTTCCCGGCCGACTTCCAGTACACGGCGGGCCAATGACTGGGGACTGCGGATGACGGGGGACTGCGGATGACCGGAGCCGAGGTGTATCGCTACCACCAGCGCGATCGCGAACGAGCCGTGCCGGAGGCCGCCAAGGTTGCCGCACTACCAGGCACCGACGCCCACGCGGGTGCACGCAGCGACTTCGGACGAGACCGCGCACGGGTGCTGCACAGCGCTGCCCTGCGCCGTCTGGCCGACAAGACCCAGGTGACCGGCCCACGCGACGGCGACACCCCGCGTACCCGCTTGACCCACTCCCTGGAGGTGGCGCAGATAGGGCGCAGCATCGCCGAGGGTCTCGGGTGCGATGCGGATCTGGTGGAGCTTGCCGGGCTGGCACACGACATCGGTCATCCGCCCTACGGTCACAACGGCGAGCGGGCGCTCGATGCGGTGGGAAGCACGTGCGGCGGGTTCGAGGGCAACGCGCAGAACCTTCGGATACTCACCCGGCTCGAACCGAAGATCCTCGGCCCGGATGGAGTGAGCGCAGGCCTCAATCTCACACGGGCAGCGCTGGATTCGGCGATCAAGTACCCCTGGACGCGCCCGTCGCCCGGTGCGAAGTTCGGCGCGTACGACGACGACGCGGACATCCTGGCCTGGATTCGCGAGGCCGCGCCCGCCGCTGCGGGGCACGCGGCGCGGCAGTGTATCGAGGCCCAGGCAATGGACTGGGCGGACGATGTCGCGTACTCCGTGCACGACGTCGAGGACGGGGTGATCGCCGGTCGCATCGACCTGCGTTCGCTCGCCGACCCGGCCGAACAGGCGGCCCTCGCGCACCTGGGGGTGGCGGAGTTCCGCGGTCTCGATTCGCGCAGTCTCGAGGATGCCGCGCAGCGGATCTCGGAACTGCCGTTCGTCTCCGATGCCGTCGGGTTCGACGGCACACTCGCCAAGTCGGTAGCGCTCAAGCGTCTGACCAGCGAACTGGTCGGCCGGTTCACCACCGCTGCGGTCTCGGCCACCCGCGCCGCCGCCGACGGCCGCCCCGTGGGCCGCTACGACGCCGACCTGGTGGTGCCACCGATGGTGCGGGCAGAGGTGGCGCTGCTCAAGACGGTCGCTCTGCGATACGTGATGTCCGATCCTGGTCATCTCGCGCGCCAGGACCGCCAGCGCGACCGAATCCACCGCGTCGCGGACTGGTTCCTGCAGTCGGCGCCCGCCAGTCTGGACCCGCTGTTCGTGCCCATGTGGTCGGCCGCGACGGACGACGCCGCTCGAATTCGGGTGGTGATCGACCAGATCGCGTCGTTCACCGAGAGTCGACTCGAGGCCGTCGACCGTGCCAGCCTCGGAGCCCAGGCCAGCTGGGGCTGAGTCGCCGCCCGGTGCCGGGGCCGGTGTGTCGATCGGGGACCTAGACTCGACGCCGTGCCAGGCCGAATCCCCGAACGCGATATCGCTGCCGTCCGCGAGCGCACTCGGATCGAGGATGTTGTCGGCGACTACGTCGCCCTGAAGGCACCGCGCGGCGACTCGATGATGGGCCTGTGCCCGTTCCACGACGAGAAGAGTCCGTCGTTCCACGTACGTCCCAACCACGGTACGTTCCACTGCTTCGGCTGCGGCGAGGGTGGCGATGTGTACACGTTCCTGCAGAAGATCGAGCACATCACGTTCGTCGAGTCGGTGGAGCAACTGGCCGATCGACTCGGGTACACCATCAATTACGAGGGCGGCGGACCGTCGGTCCAACGTGACCGCGGCACTCGGGCGCGTCTGGTGGCGGCCAACACCGCGGCGCAGGCGTTCTACGCCGAGCGGCTGCGCGGTCCCGACGCCGCCACCGCACGCGCCTACCTGACCGAGCGCAACTTCGACGCGGCGGCCGCTGCGACGTTCGGCTGTGGCTACGCCCCCGACGGGTGGGACACCCTCACCAAACATCTGCAGGGCAAGGGCTTCGAGTTCGCCGAGCTCGAGGCCGCGGGGTTGTCGCGGATGGGCAAGCGTGGCCCGATCGACCGGTTCCATCGGCGGCTGCTGTGGCCGATCCGCAATCTGGCCGGGGACGTGATCGGCTTCGGCGCTCGCAAGCTCTTCGACGACGACACCATGCCGGGCAAGTACGTCAACACCCCGGAGACGTTGCTGTACAAGAAGTCGAACGTGCTGTTCGGGATCGACCTGGCCAAGCGGGACATCGCCCGCGGACACCAGGCCGTGGTGGTCGAGGGTTACACCGATGTCATGGCGATGCACCTGGCCGGGGTGACCACCGCGGTGGCCGCGTGTGGAACCGCGTTCGGCGAGGAGCACCTGTCGATGTTGCGACGGTTGCTGATGGACGACAAGTTCTGGCGCGGCGAGATCATCTACACCTTCGACGGCGACGCGGCCGGTCAGGCGGCGGCCATGAAGGCGTTCTCCGGCGATCAGCGACTGGCAGGTCAGAGCTTCATCGCCGTTGCCCCGGACGGGATGGACCCCTGCGATCTACGTCAGCGATCCGGTGACGCCGCCGTGCGCGACATGGTCGCCCGGCGAACCCCACTCTTCGAGTTCGCGATCAAGGGTGTACTCGCCGAGTGCAACCTCGACACCGCCGAGGGGCAGGTGGAGGCGCTGCGTCGGGCGGTGCCGATGGTCGCGCAGATGAAGGACCGCGCACTGCGCGACAACTACGCGGCCCGGCTCTCCGGATGGGTGGGGTGGATCGACGAGAAGATGGTCGTCAACCGGGTACGCGACGAGGCCGCCCGCCTCGCCAGGAACGGGGCGTCGCCGCGTCCGGTCCGTGCCCGTGACGACCGTGCCCGTGACGACCGGGCGAACTCGGCACCTGATTCGGCGCCGTCGGAACCGGTGACGATGCCGCATCCGCAGCGCACCGACCCCACTCTCTGGCCGCAGCGCGAGGCGCTCAAGGCAGTGATGCAGTTTCCGCAGATTGCAGGATCGGTGTTCGATTCGCTTCCGCCGGAGACGTTCGGCCACCCCGCGTACGCCGCGGTGGCCGACTCGGTACGTGAGGCGGGCGGCACGGCTGCCGGGCTCGGGGGAGGGGATTGGCTTGCCGCCGTGGGCGATCGTGCCGACACGCGCGGTCTGCGGTCGTTGGTCACGGAGTTGGCGGTCGAGGAGATGCCCGTTGCCGAGGAGTCCGTTCCGCGGTACATCGCCGGAGTGCTCGCTCGCCTGCAGGAAGTGTGGGTGGGACGGCAGGTGGCCGAGCTGAAGTCCAAGCTGCAGCGCATGTCACCGGTGGACAGTCCCGACGAGTACAACGCTCTGTTCGGCGATCTGATCGCCCTGGAGCAGTATCGGCGCAGCCTGCTCGAGCAGGCGGTGGGCAGCACTGCCGACGTGGAGTACGGTTGAGCCGGCGCCGGCCGGACGCTGGCGCTGCTAGCGCTTCCTCGGCTTCTTCGACGGAGCAGAGAAGTGCGAGTGCGGCACGTAGACGGTGGTGTCGTCCGCACTGCGCACCGGTTCGAGCTTCGGTGTCGTACTGAGGGTGTCTGCAAGCTTCTGACGCCCGACCTGCACCGCCTTGCGGGTCACGGGGCTGGTTGCAACGGCCTTCGCGCCACGGCTGATCTGCTCGTAGCGAGCTCGACCGGCTCGTGTTCCCAGGACGTAACCGGCGGCGGCACCCAGTAGCAGGCGGATCATCGCTTCTCGCTCTCCTCACTTCTCGGGCCCCGAGGGGCGTGCTCCCATCCTGCCCGACGGGCAGGTTCGGGGGCGATGTGTGGACACCCGCCGTGGTGCGCTAGAGTCTGATCTCGGTTCGCAGCGGTCCCCCATAGCTCAATTGGCAGAGCATTCGACTGTTAATCGAAGGGTTTCTGGTTCAAGTCCAGATGGGGGAGCAGACGAGAAGAACTCCCCCCGATCGGTCATGATCGGGGGGAGTTCTTCTCGTTGTGGGGCCTTCGCAGTTGTCGACCGTGCGGAGCGTCAGCGCCGGTTGTACGCGCTGGAGACCTGTCGACGCTGGAAGTCGAGGCTGCTACCGCTGGCCAGGTTGGCCCACGCGAGGATGACGAAACCGGCCACGGTGAGTGTGACGAGCGAGAACATGTCGGACCTCCTTGCCCTGTGCGATGTTGTCTCGGATCCGATGCGAATCCGCGTGCTCATCAGAAGAACATGATGCGCATCGAAAGGGTTCCCCCGCCGCGCCGTTTCACACGAACTTCGAACGGTGACGGTGCTCACCAGGACTATCGGGTGTGACGGTCACTGCTGCCGGAACCTTCGATCAATGGATCGCAACCCTGTCGTGCGCAACCGGTTGGCGCGTGCAATGGCCTGGATCCGTATTCACCCCCAACGGGCGGAGAATTGCGATGTGAACGTCAGGTCCGCCAATTCGTCAGTTCTCGGATCCGCGTATAACGAAAATATAAATCAACAATCACGTTTCTATTTCTAGCGTATCTCGCAAGGATTGCAGTTGCCTTCGACACGTCGATGAACTGGCGACGAGCAGGAGAGACGGTGATACAGTTGAGTCGTCAACGTGTCAACCAGCATCGCTTCGGTGTCTCCGGGGCGTGCGATCCGAACTTCACAGACCATTCGTTTTGCACCGTGCGGTGCCGGGGGACTTTGTTACCCATCCAACTTATAGCTGTGGAAGTTCGTTGTGGGGGAATGGGAAGAATAGTGCACGCTCACAACGGTGCCGACCGCGGAAATATCGGTGCAGGGACAGCCGACGCTGCCCACGAGATCGGTGCTGGACCGATGCTGGCGGCAGCGGCGGCCGAGAACGTTGTTCCGATTGCAGGTGAGTTCGAATACTTCGTGGCGGACGGCGTGCTCACCTGGTCGCCGGAGATGTACGAGATCTACGGACTCCCCATCGATCACGTTCCGACCGTCGACAACGTCCTCGGTCACAGCCACCCCGACGACACAGCGGGCCGAGCGGCCATCGTGCACAGTCTGCTCAGCGAAGTCGGCCCGTCGTCGTACGCCTATCGGATCGTTCGGCCCGACGGCGCGATACGGAACGTGGTGATGGCCGCCCGCAGCCATGCGAACTCCGCAGGCGAGATCGAGCGCGTGACCGGTCACCTGATCGACGTCACCGAGCACATCCAGCGCGCGCTCTCGCATCGGGTCGGGGATGCTCTGGCGGGCATAGTCGATGCACGGGCCGAGATCGAGCAGGCCAAGGGGATTCTCATGCTCGCCTTCGGGGTGGGCGCGGACAAGGCGTTCGACGTTCTGGCATGGCAGTCGCAGGCGCACAACATCAAGGTGCGAGACCTCGCCGCACGGATCGTGGTCGACGTGCGGGAGTCGTTCACGCTGCCGCAGTCGTACCGGGACGCACTGGGACGACTGTTGATGACGGCGTACATGCGGGTCACCGCGCGGGCCTGACGGGGCCGCCCGGCGTTCGACGATCGGTCGCGCACCCGATTCGTGCACCATGGAGTGCATGGGACGAATGACTCGCGCACTGGATTCCGCCCTCGACCTCGCGGTGGTTCCCGGATACACCCGGATCGGGCCGAGCGTGCGGCGACGCTTCTGGCCCGCTGATCCACACCCGTTCCCGGCACCCGTCGATGTCGTGGTGACGGGCGCCGGATCCGGCCTCGGTGCGGCCACCGCGCTGGGACTGGCTCGGCTCGGTGCGCGCGTCCACCTGGTCGGTCGCACGCGTTCCCGATTGGAGGAGACCGCTGCGGCGATTCGCGCGGCCGTCCCTGCCGCCGAACTGCGTGTTCGTACAGCGGACATGTCCGATCTGGATTCGGTACGTGAGTTCGGAACGTCCCTGCGTGCGCAGGTGAGCACCCTGCACGCGCTGATCCACTGCGCCGGTGTCATGCCCGCGCAGCGGTCGCAGACTCCGCAGGGGCACGAATCGGCCTACGCCACGCACGTTCTCGGGCCCGTAGCCCTGACCATGGCGGTGCGTGAGTTGTTCACGAGGTCCTCGCGGGTGGTGTTCGTCAGCAGCGGAGGGATGTACCCGGTTCCGTTGCGCTTCGACGACTTCGAGTACACGACAGGTGGGTACAAGGGCATCACCGCCTACGCCCGTACCAAGCGCATGCAGGTGGTGATCGCCGAGCAACTCGCCGCCGCACTCACCGGCCCCGAGGACCCGGTGGTGCACAGCATGCATCCGGGGTGGGCGGCGACGCCCGGGGTCAGCGAATCGCTGCCGGGTTTCGACACCGTGCTGGGTCCGCTGCTGCGCACCGCCCGGGAAGGGGCGGACACCATAGTCTGGCTCGCCGCATCCGATGATGCGCTGGCGACGAACGGCGCGTTCTGGCACGACCGGTCCGTGCGACGCACCCACTACCCGCTGACACCGGGGGACAGCGCAACCGCGCGCGATGCTCTGTGGCGCAACGTGGTCGAGGCCACCGGCATCGAGATCGACTGACGCCGCCACCGGGGTCGGCCTAGCCGGCCGCCCGCTCGAGCAGCAGGGTGGTCATCTCCGACGCGGTGGCCGGCTCGGCGAGCAGGAAGCCCTGCGCCTGGTCGCAACCACTCTCGCGCAGCCGATCGAGTTGATCCTGCGTCTCGACGCCCTCCCCGACCACCGACACATCGAAGGCGTGTGCCAGGGAGACGATGGCCGAGACGATCGCCTCGGGTCGTCGGCCCGGCATCGCCTGGATGTACGCCTGGTCGATCTTGAATGCCTCGATCACCGGGTATCGGCTCAGATAATTGACACTGCTGTGTCCGCTGCCGAGATCGTCGAGCAGTATCGACACACCCATCTCGTGGAGGTCGGTGAGCGTGTTGCGAACCTGCGCGGTATCGGCCAGCCACACGGTCTCGGTGATCTCGATGCCGAGTCTGCGAACCGGCAGACGCGTGTCGGCGAGTACCGCAGCGAGCTCGTCCACGAAGCCGGGTGCTCGCAACTGCAGAGCGCTGACGTTGACGCGCATCCCGATCTCCGAGATCGACTGCCAGGAAGCCGCCTGCTCGCACGCGGTCCGCAGCGCCCACAGTCCGAGCGAGTTGATCAGCCCGGTGCGCTCGGCCACGTTGACGAACGTTGTGGGGCTGACCTCCCCGAGCGTGGGATGCGTCCATCGCGCCAGGGCTTCGACGGCGGTGATCGCGCCGGACGAGATGTCGAAGATCGGCTGGTACTTCATGGTCAGCCGATTCTGATCGAGTGCTCCGCGCAGTTCTGTGGACAGGATCAGCTCGCGACGCGCCTGGTCCTTGTCATCGGTGTCGAACACGGCGGTGCAGTCGGCACCCCCGTCCTTGGCCCGGTACATCGCCACGTCGGCCCGCCGGATCAGCTCGCTGCCGGTCATCTCCGGCTCTCCCATCGCGATACCGATGCTGGTGGTGATGCGCAGGGTGGTCGTCTCCACCACGATGGGGGCCCGAACGGCGTCGGAGAACGCGCTCGCCAGTCGGCGACACTCGTCGAGGGAGGACATGTTCTCGCAGATGGCCACGAACTCGTCGCCTCCCAGGCGCGCGACCGTATCGCCCGGACGAGCCGCACGAGCGAGCCGCGCGGCCATGGTCACCAGGGCGGTGTCACCGGCGTCGTGCCCGAGACTGTCGTTGATCGACTTGAAGTCGTCGAGGTCGATGAGCATGACCGCGACACCCGTCGAACCGTCGCGGCCCCGACTGCCTGCCGCGCGTTCGAGAGCGGTGTCGAGGCGGTCGTAGGCCAGCACCCGGTTGGGGAGACCGGTCAGGGGATCTCGCAGGCTGCGAAAGCGCAGTTCCGACTCGAGGTCGACGCGACGTATCGCCGATGCGAGGACATCGGTGACGGCAGCGAGCATGGACAACTCCGTCGCGCCCAGGCGCGGGCCGATGGGACCGGCCAGGGTCAGCACACCCCACGGACGTCCGGAACCGGCGATCGGGACCGCGACTGCGGCCGCCACACCGTGTTCGACGAGGTTCGCGGTGCAGAACCGGTTCTCCGCGACCGGGTCGGTGCACACGACGGTGGTGTCGGTGGTGAGCGCGAACCCGGGCAGCGAGTCCAGGGTGGGGGGAGCGGTCCCGAACGCCCGGCGCGAGCCGGTGTGCGCGATGGTCTCGAGGGTGGCGGGGGCGGAGTTCGCACGGGTGATCAGAGCGCAGTCGGCACCGAGCGCGGACGCCGTGGCCTCGGTTGCCGCGGCGAGCAGTTCGTCCAGTCGCCCGTCGAGTGCCAGGCGCGAGAGTTCTGCCAGCATGCGCTGCTCGGCGATGCGGTACGTCGACGCCGCGAGCGAACTCTGGAGCACCTCGTCACGACGAACCCGCTCGCGAAGATCACGATGCACCGAGACCACGACGGGGCGATCGGTGCCGTCGTCGACCACGAACGCGGATGTGGACACCGGAATCTTCTCCTTCGTCTCGGTGTGGACGATCAACGCCTCCCCGCTCCACTGCGAGGCGGTGAGGGCTTCGGTGGCGATGTCGAGGTCCGGGTCGGTGGCACCGGTCACGAGGTCGCTCACCCGTAGGTAGAGGTGTGGGCCGTGCAGCCCTGTCACACGCCGTGCGGCGGGGTTCAGGTCGAGGACCGTGCCTCGCTGATCGGCGACGATCACGGCGTCGGGGCTGTTCTCGTGGATCTGGATCAGTCGGTTCGCTGCGAGGCGTGCGCCATCGGGGTTGGGTGTCATGAACCGGCGCCCGCGTTGCCGGCGGGTGCCACCTCCCGTCGTGGCCGCAGGTCCGCCCGTTCACCGCGACGGCATCCGATGAATCCCGGTGAAACTATCCAATGACAGGCTTCCGGGCGGTAAACAAACTGTCAGTACAAATAACGGTATCAGAGAAAACCGCACGATGTCGTCGCCAGGAGCGGGGCACGGCGGGAACTCGCCCGCGAGGTCGTGCCGGTAGGCTTCCCGCCGGGGCCCCTGGCCTCTCGGGGGCGGTAGCTCAGTCGGTCAGAGCCGTGGACTCATAATCCATTGGTCGCGGGTTCGAGCCCCGCCCGCCCCACTCCCGACGCCGAGCACGAAGGTCGTCTCAGACGGGGACGGCCACCGCGAGAATGAAGTCACGGGACGCGACAGTGGTCCCGGTGAGCGTCAGGCGCACGGGTACGCGACGGCTGTGTTTGCCCACCAGGTCCAGTGCGAACGACTCGGAGGTCTGCGGTGCCGCCCGTACTCGCGAGAATGCGTCGCTGATGTGGTCGCTGAATTCGGCGGGGACGAGTTCGGACAGTACGAGCGTGGCGAGTTCGGATGCGTCGTACCCGAGCAGAACCGTGCAGGCGGGGTTGTGCAGGACGGGCAGGCATCCGTCCTCGATCACGGCCGTGGCTGCTCCGGAGGAGATCACGTAGTAGTAGAAGGCCGAGAGGGCGGGATCCTCACCGTCGGTTCCGGGCTCGCGCATGATGTGATGTTTGCATATAAAACGGTCGCAAGGTTTGTTCTTCAGGCTCTCCGAGGTCGAACGGTCGGTCCGTGTGCAGTAGCGTCTGTCTCCGGGAAACACGCGAATTCCTACTTTGACCTGCGAACTAACGAGTCGATCCGCTCGCGTTGGACTCCGGGTCTGCGGTGTGTGTCACAGTCGAGATTCATCGGCTCGGATCGCGCCGCACGCACCGGAAGGGGAGCCGATGGGTAGGTTCACCGTCCCCGTGCTCGTCCGCGTGCCGGCTGACGCACAGGATGGCGATGGCCTCGATCGGCGTGCGTTCGCCCCGCGCTGCTACAGGGTGGCCGATATCGCCGCGGCGGCCACCATCGGTGATCCGCGGCGGAGCATTCACCTGGCGCGCTCGTATCGGGAGGGCGCCCTCGGGCTCGGCGGCCCCGCCGTCACCGCCGCGGTGGACACCGCGGTGGACACCGCCGTCGACACCGCCGTCGACACCGCGGTGGACACCGCTCTCGAACCCGATTCGTCCTCGCCGACGCTGACGGTGGTTCTTCACGATCGCGCCGGTGCACTGCTGGGGGGTGCACACTTCGACACCCTCACCGCAGGAGAAGAACTGCTGCGCTCGCACACCCTCGCGGTCTGGGCGGGAAGGCCCGGCGCGGATGCCCTCGCCGTGCGCGTGCGATCTCGGCTGGACGAGGGAACAGTGGAGATGCGCGGGGTCTTCGTCGTTCCCTACCGGCACCCCAGTGCGCCCGCCCTCAGCGTCGCCCGAGCGCTCGCCCGAACGATCCCGATCGCGGCGTCGGCGTTCGGGGCGCGCTGGGTCCTCGGCTGCGCGCCCAGAACCGCAGTGCCGATCTGGCTCGAGAGCGGCGCCGAGGTTGCCGTCGAGGTCGATCCCTGTCCGTATCCGGACGATCGATTCCGCACTCAGGTGCTGTGGTGGGACGCGGCGACGATGTGGGAGCGCGCCACCGGTACCGAAAGTCGGTCGATGGTGGTCGAGCACAGTCGGTGGTCCGGCAGACGAAGTCGGTGAACTGCGGTGAACCGTCACTTCGCGACTCCCGGCCCGAGGCCACAGCGGTAGACTCCGGCACCGGACGGTCCTCGCGGGGCCACGGACCGCGTTGCCCAGGGCAGGAGGATCGTGCAGCGACGCCTACTGGATCTCTTCGTCGCCGATGTGGCCTCCCTGCTGATGAGCGTGGACGCCATCACGGTCGACACTGCTTATCAGCAGGTGATGCGAGACATCGTCGAGTTCTTCGGCATCGATTCGTGCTTCCTGCGACACAACGACCATGCCGCGCGCGCCACCTACCTCGTCTCGGAGTGGCCGCCGCGGGAGAACGTCCCGGACCCGGACCCGCTGGGCGTGGTGTACTTCGCCGACGCCGATCCGGTCTTCGCCTCGACGGAGTTCCTGACCACCATCGGGATCTTCCGGCCCGGCGACCAGACACCGGACTACATCAAGCGGGTCACCGATGCCACGGGCATTCCGGCCACCTCGCTCGCGGCCGTGCCGCTGGTGTCGAAGGGGCAGCCGACCGGGGTTCTCGGCTGCCTGAAATACGGCGATCGCGAGTGGAGCGACGACGAACTCGACGCACTGAAGCTGATCGCCACTCTCTTCGCCCAGCTGCAGGGACGCGTCGCCGCCGAGGAGCGTCTGAGATTTCTGGCCTACCACGACGATCTGACCCAACTGCCCAACCGAACCCGCTTCACCGAGCACCTCGACACCCTCCTGGACACCCATGCCGACGGCCGGGGCGAGGTGGGTCGCGCCGTGGTGTATTTCGATCTCGATCGACTCAAGTCGCTCAACGACTTTCTCGGCCATGTCGCCGGCGACGAGTACCTGCGCGCCATCGCCGATAGGCTTCGTGAGCGCCTCGGGCCCGGCGCCTACATCGCCCGGGTCGCCGGTGACGAGTTCGTCGCGGTGCTCTCGGGCTCGTACGATCTGGAATCCGCCTTCGCGTATGCATCCGCACTGCGCGCCGCCATCGCCGAGAGCGTCGAACTGTCCGGTCAGCGGGTCTCGCGGAACGCGAGTATCGGTGTCGCGGTGGGTGTTCCGGGTCGTGACAAGGCGGCGGAGGTGGTTGCCGGCGCCGAACAGTCCGCGGCACTGGCCAAGCGCCAGGGCGGCAATCAGGTGGTTCCCTACACCGCGGCCAGGAAGGCGGAGTCGGCCTTCCGCAGCGACATGGAACTGCACCTGCCCACCGCCATCGAGGAGGAGCGATTGTTCCTCGAGTTCCAGCCCGAGGTCGACCTGCGCACCGGTCGGATCACCGCCGTGGAAGCCCTGGCCCGCTGGAGCCACCCCACCCGCGGCATCCTCGGACCTCGCCAGTTCCTTCCGGTGGCCGAGGCCACCAACCGTGCCACCGAGATCGGGCTGTGGGTCATCGATCGCGCCTGCGCGGCACTCGCGCGCTGGCGCACCGGGCCCGGACCCGCCGATCTGCGGATGCTGCTCAACATTTCGCCCGACCAGCTCGTCACTCGCGGATTCACCGAATCGGTTCTGGCAGTGATGGATCGGTACGGCCTCGAGCCGGCGGCGCTGGGGTTCGAGGTCACCGAGGTGGCCGCGGTACCGGACCCCAGCCGCACCGCGCGCGCCCTCGACACCCTCGACGAGGCGGGATTCTCGGTTGCCATAGACGATTTCGGCACCGGCTTCAGCTCACTGCTGCACGCCCGACAGTTCCCGTTCCACGCCCTGAAGATCGATCGGGCGTTCGTCCGGGCGCTCGGACGCAACCCCGACGATTCCGCGGTGGTCAGCGCCATCATCGATCTGGCCGGGTCGCTACGGATGTCGGTCATGGCCGAGGGGGTCGAGAGTCGCCTCGCAGCACGAACTCTGGTGGAGAAGGGGTGCTACCGAGCCCAGGGGTTCCTTATCTGCCGGCCGGTCGACGAACCCACCATCGTCGACCTGCTGCGCACCCGCGAGCCCCTGATCACCCTCGGCGCACCGTGACGGCATCCGCCGACGCGGTGCGGGCGGTGCGACAGGGTGTGCCCGTGGTGGCCCCGACCGACACGATCGCCGAAGCCGCGCGGGCGATGACGTCGGCCCGTCGACCGTGCGCTGCAGTGCGACTGGGGACCGACCGGTGGGGCATCGTGACCGACGGTGATCTGCGTCGTCGCGTGCTCGCCGTCGGTCTCGACGCGTCCGCGACCGTCTCGACGATCATGAGCGCTCCGGCCGTCACGGTGGCCGCCGGCGCTCCGCTCACACAGGTCACCGCCACCATGATCGAGGCCGGCGTACGTCGGCTGCTCGTGGTCGACGACGAGGGCCGGACGGTGACGGGCACGATCGACGACACCGAGGTGTTCTCCGGTCCCGTCCGCGCGAGCATGGCGCTGCGGACGGCGGTCGAGCACGCGGCGTCGGAGGCGGATCTGGTGGAGCTCGGAGGTCGGCTACCGGCCGCGGCGAGCGACCTGGTGTCCGCTCGGGTGTGTGTTCTCGACACCACCCGGGTGGTGTCGATGCTCGCGCGCGCGGTGGTCGATCGGGCGGGCGAGCTGGTCGCCACCGATCCCACGGCCGTGGAGTTCCACGTCCTCGGGAGCATCGCCCGCGGTGAGGCCCTTCCGTCGTCGGACATCGAGACCGCCGCGGTGATCACCCGACCCGACGCCGACGGCACACTCGCATCCGGGCGAGCACTGCACGAGGTACTCGCGGCCTGCGGCCTGCGGCCCGATCCGCACAACGCCGTGGCCATGCTGCCGCGCTTCGCCCGCACCGCACAGCAGTGGTCCGAGGCGATCGAGCAGTGGTGCCGGGATCCGTTCGAGGACCAGGGTGTGGTGATGCTGTCCCTACTGCTCGATTCCATCGGCCCGGTCGACGGCGCGGCCGGTGTGGATCTGGCCGCGACGACGCGGGCCGCGCTGGCGCGATCGCCCCGCACCGTGCAGCTGATGCTCCGCGAGGCCACCGCCCAGCGAGCGGCAGTGGTGCTGCGGGACAGGCTTTTTCGTCGGGTCGAGACCGTCGACCCCAAGCAGAGTGTGCTCTCGGCCATCACGAACGTCGGGCGCTGGGCGGCCGCAGCATCGAACTCGCCGGCTCGCTCGACAGTCGACCGCCTGCGTGACGCTGCGGCCGCCGGGCTGCTGCCCGGCGACGACGCGACGATTCTGGCCGAGTCCTACGAGGTGGTCCAGCGCATCCGTCTGACGCACCAGTGCGAACAGATCCGCGCCGGGCTCACCCCGACCGACGTCGTCCCCCTCGATCGGCTCGGCCCGCTCTCGCGCAGTCTGCTCGCCGAGGCGGCCCGTGAGGTGGCGGCGGTGCAGCGGGTTCTGGCGGGCTCGATGGCGTGAGCGAACGCGCCGAGGACCTCGCGCCGTCGGCGTGGGCAACAGTGGGGCCCGCGCAGCGGTGGGCCGTGCACTGCGCTGTCGCGGCGCAGTGCCTGGAAGGGTGGTCTCCCACCGCCGCCGATGTCGAGACCCTCATCGCCGACGCCCGAGGGGAGACCGTGCTGGCGGACCTCGCTCGACGGCATCGGAGACCGTCACCGCTGCCGGGTCCGCGGCGCATGGGACGCCGGCGTGGTCCGGGGCGCATCGGACGCCGGCGGGTGCCGTACCTGATCCCCGGCTCCACCGTGCTCGCGAACACATGGGGAATCACCGACGCGGCGCAGTTGACCGCCGTCGAGTCGCTCTGGGCCGCACTGCGAACCGCGCGCCTGCTGACCGGTCGCGCGCAGGTGACGGGTGTGGGTATCCACCGACTGCTCCCGATCCACGCGCAGATCTTCGGGGACACCTATGCGTGGGCCGGATCCGTTCGGACGGTCGACATCTCCAGGGGACCAACGGTGTTCGCGTCGGTCTCCGACATCTGGGAGGTGTTGATCGCTGCTCATCGGAGCATCCTCGCCGCGCGGTGGGTCGAGAGCGACCGCGGACGCATGGCCCATCAGCTGGCGCGGGTGTACGCCGAGATCAACCACGCCCACCCGTTCCGCGACGGGAACGGCCGGGCGGCCACCACTTTGCTGCAGTTGCTGATGGCCCCCTCGCCGTTGCGGTTGGACCTCGCCCGCATCGACCGGACCGAGTGGATCACCGCCTCCCGCGAGTCGGCGCCGTTCCGGGTCACCGGTACCCCGTCACCGCGGCCCCTGATCCCGGTGTTCCTGGGCGCTCTGATCGAACTCGAACGACTCGACGAGTTCGGCGGCCGCCGCTGAGGTCGCCGTGTCGTCGAGTCCGAGGATCCGCAGGCACGCACCCGACAGTGCGCCGGCCCACCGCATCAGGCCCTGTTCGTCGGTGTGGGTGCCGCCGCCGTCCGCCCTGGTGTTGATCACCGATTCGACGATGCGGAACGGCAGCGCCGCCGTCATCGAGCGCACGCTGTCGTCCTCGCGTTCCGGGCGTGGGCCGGCTGTGTCCATCGCTGCGCGGGCCAGGTCGTCGTAGCACGTGCGCAAGTCGCGTCTGCGTGCGGTGAACTGGTCGAACCTGTCACTGCGCAGCTCCGGGAGCAGGTAGAGCGCACCGAGATTCCACTTCGACGACGCCAGGTGGCGCGAGTCGAACCAGGCGAGGGCGTGGATGCGGAGCACGGCGTCGTCGGTGGCCTCGACCACGTGAGCGGAGAAGGCCAGGGGTGCATCGACGGTGTCGGCCAGCAGAGCGACGAGGATGGCGTCCTTGTTGGGGAAGTGGTTGTACAGGGACGCTTGGCGCACCCCGACCGCGTCGGCGATCGCGCGGGTGGTGGTGGAGGCGAAGCCGCCCGTGGTGAACAGCTCGGCGCAGGCGTCCAGGATCTCCTCGCGCGCCGTGGCCCCCGGGCGCTTACGGGCCGCTGCGCGCGGGCGTCCGATCCCGACCGTCACGAGGACACACCAGCGCTCACGGACCCATCGTGCCACCGCCCGGCATCCGTGAGGACTCGGTAAAGAACTCGAAACACGGCGCAGCGAATTCGATACACGGTGGTCACCGCCGTTTCACGGGGACGCTCTTAACTATCAAGCGACAGTTACCCGGCGGCGATGGGGCCACGCGGGACCGATCGTCCTGGTTGGCAGGACAGACACGCTCGGAGCAACCATGAGCCACGCCGTACTACCACCGTCACCGGACTCGAACGACCTCGCAGAGTTCGGGTACGAGCAGCAACTGCACCGCAAACTCGGCAAGTTCGCCTCGTTCGCCGCCGGCTTCTCGTTCGTCTCGATCCTGACGACCATCTTCCAACTGTTCGGCCTGGGATTCTCCTTCGCCGGCCCGGCGTTCTTCTGGACGTGGCCACTGGTGTTCCTGGGTCAGTTCATGGTGGCGCTGTGCTTCGCCGAACTCGCCGCGCGTTATCCGATCTCGGGAGCCATCTATCAGTGGTCGCGGCGTCTCGGCGGTGAGGTGGTCGGCTGGTTCGCCGGCTGGTTCATGATCATCGCCCAGATCGTCACCGCCTCCGCCGCCGCGATCGCCCTGCAGGTGGTTCTGCCCAATGTCTGGAGCGGCTTTCAGGTGATCGGCACCGACACCGCCCTGACCTCCTCCGACGGTGCCACCAACGCCGTGCTGCTCGGCACCGTGCTGCTGGTGGTCACCACCACCATCAACTCCATCGGAGTGGACTGGATGGCACGCATCAACTCCATCGGCGTCACGTGCGAGATCGTCGGCGTGATCGCGGTGATCGGCGTCCTGTTCACCGCTGCGGTCCGTGGGCCGGACGTGGTGCTCGACACCGGTGGCGCCGCCGTCGACAGCACCTACATCAACGCCTGGGTGATCTCGGCGCTCATGGCCGCCTACGTGATGGTGGGTTTCGGCTCCGCCGGTGAACTCGCCGAGGAGACCCGCAACCCGCGACGCGTCGCACCGCGCACCATTCGCCTGGCGCTGTCGGTGTCCGCCCTCGGAGGTGGACTGATGATCCTCGGCGCGCTGATGGCCGCACCGAGCCTGACCGACGGCGAACTCGCCACCCGCGGACTGCCCTACGTGCTCGACGCCGTGCTGTCCTCGCCGTGGGGAACGCTGCTGCTCATCGACGTCGCGATCGCGGTACTCATCTGCACCCTCGCCATTCAGACGGCGGCGTCGCGGCTGATGTTCTCGATGGCACGCGATGGTCGTCTGCCCGCCTCGAAGCTGCTCGGCACCGTCAACCGCACCACGGGAACACCGATCGCCCCCGCGATCATCATCGGGGTCGGCTGCGTGCTGGTACTGGTGGTCAACGTCGGCAACTCGGCGATCTTCACCACGCTCTCGAGCGTGTGCATCGTGCTGATCTACCTCGCATACATGATGGTGACCGTTCCGATGCTGGTACAGCGATTCCGGGGATGGCCGCCGCAGACCTCCACGGTGGACTCCGACGGTAAGCCGCTGTTCGGACTCGGATGGATCGGGTTGCCCGTCAACATCATCGCCGTCGTCTACGGGGCGCTGATGGTGGTCAACCTCTCGTGGCCGCGCGCGGAGATCTTCGACCCGGCCGGTGACATGCCCCTTCTGCGGTGGTCGGCGCCCATCACCGTCGCGGTCGTCGTCGCCGTGGGCATCGCCTGCTTCCCCCGCGGGAGGACACACCCCAATCCCGTGTCCCCCGTCATGACGAGCGCGACCTCGTGACCGCGCCGGGCGATGCCGGGACGGCGACGACGGCGGCGGCTCGTGAGCACGCCCGAGCGCAGGCGCGGGCGATCACCGACTCGATGCCCGTCGTTCCGGCCTCGGCCTGGCCGCACCCGGTGGACGGGGTGGAGGCCGCAGATCTGCTGTGGGCCGAGACGGTGCCCGGCGGTCGCTACACCACCAGGGTGATCGGTCGGGGTACGCGAATCCGATTGCGGGACAGGGACGGATCGGCGTGTGCACATCTGCTCCTGCACCGAGCCGAGGCACCGTGGGAACGTCTGAATGCCGCCGACACGGTCAAGGTCCCCTGGCAGGCGTACATGGGGGTCGGGCACCCGCTGCTGTCGGACCAGGGGCGGGTGCTGGCCACCATCGTTGCCGATTCCTCCGGACACCACGACGCCCTGTGTGGCACCACCACCGCGGCCGCCAATGCCGAGAAGTACGGGGATGCAACAGTGTTCGGGGCGGCACCGTCCGGACGGGAGCTGCTGATCCTGGGTGCACTGAAGAACGGACTCGGCCCCCGCGACGTGCCGCCCAGCGTGAGCTTCTTCCACGGGGTCCGCGTCGACCCCGACGGGTCCCTGCGCAGCACGGGCTCCGCCGGGCCGGGCGCCGCCGTCGACCTGCTGGTGCACCTGCCCGTCGTGGTCACCATCGCCAACACCGCGCACCCGCTCGATCCGTCGCCCACCTTCGCCACCACCTCGCTCGAGGTGTTCGCCTGGGCGGCGGCGGACGAGTTGACCCGGCTCGACAGATCCGATCCCGAGTACGACCGCGCCGTCGCCAACACCGACGACGCCTGGAACGCCGCACGGAGTACACCATGACCACGTTCGCCGAGACCGCGTCGGCCGCCGAGATCGCCTGCGTGCCGGGTGAGGTGATCACGGACGAGATCGCCGTCGCCCGCGGCCCCTGGTCGGACGTGGTGGCCGCGGGGGACGTGCTCACCATCGTCGACCTGATGGGCAACCAGGCCGTGGACACCCTGCTCTTCGGAGCGGCCGATCACGGTGTCCGCTACAGCGCTCCCGCCACCGTCGTGGGGCAGGGCAACATCTTCCTGACCACCGGATCGGTTCTGCGCGACAGCGACTCGGGTGCCATGGCCACCATCGTCGCCGACGAGGTGGGCAATCACGACACCCTCGGCGGCGCGTGCTCGCAGGAGTCGAACACCCTGCGATACGGCCACCACACCGCCCACCAGCACGCCTGCGTGGAGAACTTCCTCATCGAGGGTGCGCGGTGGGGTCTGGGGAAGGCCGACATGGTCTCCAACATCAACTTCTTCATGAACGTGCCGGTGGATGCGGACGGCACACTCGGCATCGTGGACGGGCTGTCCGCCCCGGGTAAGCGCCTGGCGCTGCGTGCGGAGATCGACCTACTGGTCCTGGTGTCGAACTGCCCGCAGATCAACAACCCCTGCAACGGATTCGACCCCACGGCCGTGCGCATGATCGTCACCCGGCCCGCAGCGTCATGACCGCCGAACGCGCTCGGGGAGCCACCGTCACCGTTCTGCGGCCCGGCATGCTCACCACCGTCCAGGACTGGCCGGGCCGCACCGGGTACTGGCAGGTGGGTGTGCCGCCGTCGGGCCCGATGGACGATCTGTCGCTGCGCCTGATCAACGTCGCGGTCGGTAACGATCAGAGCGCCCCCGGGCTCGAGACCACGATGGCGGGACCGGCGCTGCGGTTCGACGCCGACACGGTGGTGTGCGTGGGCGGTGCGCCGGCGCGGGTGTGCGTGGACGGCACGGTGGTTGCACAGTGGCGGCCGGTGCTGGTGCGCGCGGGATCGGTTCTCGACGTCGGTGCCGTCACCGGCCCCGGTCTGCGCATGTACGTCGCGGTGCGGGGTGGGTTCGACGTGCCTGCCTACCTCGGCAGCGCCGCCACCTTCACGCTCGGGCGCTTCGGCGGACACCACGGTCGTGTGCTGGAGGAGAACGACGAGCTGATCGTCGGCGACGACTCGGGATGCTCGGCGCCGCAGGCGGTTCCGTCCGAGCACGTTCCCGCGATGGTCACCGAGTGGGACCTCGCCGTCACCGAGGGTCCGCACGGGGCGCCGGAGTTCTTCACCCGCGCCGACATCGACACCGTGCTCTCGCACCGATACCAGGTGCACTTCAACTCCGATCGCACCGGTGTGCGCCTGATCGGACCCAGGCCGGACTGGGCGCGTGGCGACGGCGGCGAGGCGGGGCTGCACCCGTCGAACATCCACGACACCGCGTACTCGGTCGGTGCGCTGGACTTCACCGGCGACACCCCTATCCTGCTCGGCCCCGACGGTCCCAGCCTCGGCGGCTTCGTCTGTCCTGTCACCGTGTTGTCCGCGGACCGGTGGAAGCTCGGGCAGCTGCGACCCGGCGACACCGTCCGCTTCGTCGCCGTGGCCGCCGCGGCGGTGGCGTCGAGGAACAGCCTCGACATCAGCCGTCGGGCCGCGTCGCCGATGGTGCTCTCCGCCGGTGGGGACGGCGACGACGGGGTGATCGCACGGCGTGAGGGTGCCACGGAGGTCACCTACCGGCGCAGCGGTGACGACAACATCCTCGTCGAATACGGCTCCATGACACTCGATCTCGCGCTGCGCGCCCGCGCGCACGCCCTGCACCGGCGGCTCGAGGAGGCGGCGCCCCGCGGACTCGTCGACCTCACGCCGGGTATCCGATCCCTCCAGGTCAAGGTCGACCCCGACGTGCTGCCGACGGCGACGGTGATGGGTCTGCTCACCGAGATCGAGGACGATCTGCCCGACACGTCGGAACTGGTGGTGCCCTCGCGGCAGGTGCGGCTGCCGCTCTCGTGGGACGACCCGTCCACCCGCGAGGCGACCGAGCGGTACATGCACGGGGTCCGCGCGGACGCGCCGTGGTGTCCGTGGAACATCGAGTTCATTCGTCGGATCAACGGGCTCGCCTCGCCCGACGAGGTGTACCGCACCGTCCACGACGCCGAGTACATGGTGCTCGGGCTCGGCGACGTGTACCTGGGTGCTCCGGTGGCCACCCCGCTCGATCCACGTCACCGGTTGGTGACCACCAAGTACAACCCCGCCCGCACGTGGACGCCCGAGAACGCCGTCGGTATCGGCGGTGCCTATCTGTGCATCTACGGCATGGAAGGGCCGGGTGGGTACCAGTTCGTCGGACGCACCACCCAGGTGTGGAGTCATCGGTTCCCCGAACCGTCCGGACCTTTCGAGGACGGCACGCCCTGGCTGCTGCGGTTCTTCGACCGGATCAGCTGGTACCCGGTCTCCACCGAGGAACTGTCGGACCTGCGCGCCGATCTGGCCGCCGGGCGCGGCGGGGGCGTCGAGATCACCGAGGGACGCTTCTCCCTGGCCGAGCACCAGCGCTTCCTCGCCGACAATTCCGGTTCCATCGCCGGCTTCCGGTCCCAGCAGGCTGCCGCGTTCGGCGCCGAGCGGGCCGCATGGTCGGCGGCGGGGGAGTTCGCGATCACCGAGCAGGCCTCGTGAGCAGCGTCGAGGCCGGTGGGCCCGCGCACAGCGCTGCAGCGAGGGTGAGCCGGGCGTACCGGGCCATCGAGGCCGCCGCGCGCCCCGAGGTGTGGATCACCCTGCGCGACGAGGCGGACGCACTCGCCGACGCCCGAGGAGTCGACGGCAAGCCCACCGACGCCGACCTTCCCCTGCGCGGGCTGGTGATCGCCGTCAAGGACAACATCGACGTGGCCGGACTGCCCACCACCGCCGCGTGCCCCGAGTTTGCGTACACCCCCGCCGCGCACGCGACGGCCGTGGCGCGACTGATCCAGGCCGGTGCGGTGGTGATCGGCAAGACGAACCTCGACCAGTTCGCCACCGGCCTCGTCGGCACCCGCAGTCCCTACGGCGCCGTGCGGCACGCGGTGCACCCGGACCGTGTGTCGGGTGGATCGAGTTCGGGGTCGGCCACCGCCGTGGCCCTCGGGCTGGTGGACGCGGCGCTCGGCACCGACACCGCCGGCTCCGGGCGCGTACCCGCGGCGCTCGCGGGGCTCGTGGGCATCAAGCCGACGCTGGGGCTCGTTCCCACCACCGGCGTCGTCCCGGCCTGCGTGGACTACGACGCCGTCACCGTGTTCGCCGCCGATCCGGCGCTCGCCGCGCGCATCGCGACGGTGCTGATCGGGCCGGATGCCGCAGATCCGCGCTCACGCTCCTGGCCGGCGGACACACCCCTCGCCGCTCCCGAGCGCCCTCGCGTGCTGGTGCCGACGGCGGAGAATCTCACCGCGCTGTGCCCGTCGTACCGGGATGCGTTCGCGCGGACCGTCGCCGGTCTCGTCGATCGGGGGATCGACCACGTGGTGGTCGACATCTCGGTGTTGCTCGATGCGGCGACACTGCTCTACGACGGTGCCCTGGTGGCTCAGCGCTACAGCGCCGTCGGTGCGTTCCTCGACACCGAGCCCGCGGGTGCGGACCCCACGGTGTCGGCGATCGTGCGTTCGGCGCGCACCCCCGCCGCCCATCGGTACGTCGACGACCTGTCCACCCTCGCCGTCGCCCGCGCGCACGTCGCGGCACTGCTGACCGATGCCGACGCGCTGCTGCTGCCCACCACCACCGAGCACCCCACCATCGCGGCGGTGCAGGCCGACCCGGTCTCGATCAACCGGCGGATGGGCACGTACACAAACTTCTGCAACCTGCTCGACCTCGCCGCCGTCGCGGTGCCCGGTGCCCCGACGGCGGCGGGTGATCCCTTCGGGGTCATGGTGGTCGGGGCGGCCTTCGGCGACCAGGTGTGCCTCGACATCGCAGTCCGCGTGTGTGCCGCGGCGGAACCGGGCTCGATGCCCTCGCCCGACGCGCTCGGTTCGGGGCCGACGCTGACCGACCTCGGAACCGACGTGCTGGTGGTCGGGGCCCACCTACGCGGGTTCCCGCTCGCGGGGCAACTGGTCGAACGGTCTGCGCGACCGCTCGGGCCCGTGCGGACCTCGGATGCGTACCGGCTCGTCGACCTGCACACCACCCCACCCAAACCCGGCCTCGTGCGGTTCGAGCCGGGGGAAGGGGCGCCCATCGACGGCGAGCTGTACCGGATGGCCCCGGCGCACCTGGGCACGTTCCTCGCGGCACTCCCGGAGCCGATGGGCCTGGGCCCCGTCGAACTCGAGGACGGCCGGTGGGTGGTCGGATTCTGCTGCGCCCGTGCCGCATCGGAGAAGGGCACCGACATCACCGAGTACGGCGGATGGCGTCGATACCGGCAGAGCGCCGCAGACGGGTAGACGGCACAGCGCTGCAGACGGCACAGCGTAGGTTCGGGGACGTGAGTTTCTCCGAGCCGAATCGCCCGGCGGCCGAGCCGAACCCCCTGGCAGCCGAGCCGAACCCCCTGGCAGCACTGGCGAGCTGGCCGGTGACGGCGGCGGCCGGAGCCGTCGTCGGTGCGTTCGAGGCCGACTTCGGTGACGGCGACACCGTGTACGACCTCGCGTCGGTGACCAAGCTGCTCACCGCGTATGCGGCGCTGGTCGCGGTGGAGGAGGGCGCGATCGACCTCGACGGCCCGGCCGGCCCGCCCGGTTCGACGGTGCGGCACCTGCTGGCCCACGCGTCGGGTCTGGCGTTCGAGGATCGCGCGGTGGTCACCGGCGTCGGCACGCAGCGCATCTATTCCAGTGCCGGATTCGAGGTGGTGGCCGAGACCATCGAGGAGGCTACCGGGATTCGGTTCGCCGACTATCTGGCCGAGTCGGTGCTCGACCCGCTGGTGATGACATCCACCGACCTGCCGGGATCGCCCGGTCATGGTGCCCGCTCGACCGTGGTCGACCTCACCCGCTTCGCCCGCGAGTTGCTCGCGCCCACGCTGATCCATCCGTCGACGCTCGCCGAGGCCACCACCGTGCAGTTCCCCGGCCTCGACGGCTTCGTCCCCGGTTACGGGCGACACCGCCCCAACGACTGGGGACTGGGTTTCGAGGTTCGGGATTCGAAGTCACCGCACTGGACCGGGACGCAGAACTCCGCCGCCACCGTCGGACACTTCGGGCAGGCCGGGACCTTCCTGTGGGTGGACCCGGCTGTCGCCACCGCGTGCGTGGTGCTGACCGATCGCCCGTTCGGCGCATGGGCGAAACCGCTGTGGCCTGCGCTCGGCGACGCCGTCGTCACCGCCGCCCGTGCTCGCGTCGGTTGACGACACGCCGATTCGGCATCACGAGTTTCTTCCGTGACTGGTGTAACAGGCGTATCTCGAGGCACACTGGTACCAGAACGCGGCATTCGGCACGGACATGAGGTCGTTGGGGAAGACGTCCCTCGTCCACGCTGGAGGAAGCTGTGCCCACAACCAACCAGTTCGCCGACATGACGTCGGGCGTGGTGTACGTTCACGCCTGCCCCGCGGCGCTGTGCCCGCACATCGAGTGGGCTCTGTCCGACGCTCTCGACTGCCGCGCAGACCTCAAGTGGACCGCCCAACCCGCCCACGACGGCCAACTGCGCGCCACCACCAACTGGAGCGGACCCGTGGGCACCGCCGGCCGGCTCGCCTCGGTCCTGCGGTCGTGGCAGACGCTGCACTTCGAGGTCACCGAGGACCCCAGCGACGGTGTCGACGGCGAACGCTTCTCCCACGTCCCCGGACTCGGCCTCTGGCACGCGATCACCGGTGCCAACGGTGACGTGGTGGTCGGTGAACAACGTCTGCGTGCCCTCCTCGACCGCGCCCAAGCCGGCCCCGGCGCCCTGACCACCGAACTTCACCACGCGCTCGGCACGGCGTGGGACACCGCCCTCGAACCCTTCCGCCTCGGCGGCGCGGGAGCCGAGGTCACCTGGCTCCGCCGTCACGTCAGCTGACGAACACCAGTCCGTCCGCGGGGGCGGTCAGCGGACGTCGAGGCGCTCGCGTCGCGCGACCACAGCGGTGAGGATCGCGATGGCGACGATCCACCCGGCCGACACCGGGCCGGTTCCCCAGCCGAGCCCGTCGTGCTTGCTGTCGGCTAGCCAGTCCGCTGCTGACGCACCCAGCGGACGGGTGAGGACGTAGGCGATCCAGAAGGCGGCCACCGGGTTCAGGCCGACGCGCCAGCCGAGCAGGGGCACGCAGATGGCGGCGGCGAAGAAGATCGTCGAGCCGAGGTACCCGAGCCGCAGTGAGGTGGCAGTCCAATCGCCGACCGCGGTGCCGAGTGCGAAGGTGGCGCAGACCGTCGCCCAGTAGTACAGCTCGGCACGTCGAGTGGTGATGTCGTGGACGTCCAGGGACCGAGTGTCGCGGCGCCACGCCGCCAGCACCGCCGCCACGGCGAGCGCGAACACAACGCTACTGACCACGTAGGGCACACCGACGGTATGGATGACGTCGGCGACGACGGTTCCGAACACGCTGACCATCGCCACCGCGAGCCAGTACTTCCCGGCGCTGAACGATCGAGCCCGCAGAACGACTACGAACGCTGCGACGAAGGCGATCAGGATCAGTCCACCGGCGATAGGCAGCGGCAGGTGCGTTCCGAGGAAGTCCGACAGCGTTTCGCCCATCCCCGTGGTCAATACCTTGATCACCCAGAACACGGCGGTTACCGCAGGCACGCGAAGCCACACTTGTCGGTTGGGCTCATCGGTCGGAGTCGCACGGGCAGCGGCGTACGATTCGTCAGGCCTGGCAGTCACAGGCGCAATGGTGCCGCACCCCCGCTGAGAGAACGCTGAAGGCCGGTGACGTCGCGGTTGCGGCCCGCACCGCTGTGCTGATCCGAGCCGACGGCTGTGCTGGCCCGAGCCGACGGTAGGGAGCAGACGGTGCGGATCCTGGTCATCGACGACGACGCGAACGGTGCAGAGACCGTGCGCCGCACCCTGGTCTCCGAGGGGTGGGTGGTCGATGTCGCCCATGACGGCGACGTCGGCTTCCTGCACGCGCTGCACGGCAGCTACCAGGCCATCGTGTGCGACATCATGATGCCCGGGTTGAACGGGTACGAGGTGGTCCGACGTCTGCGCGCCGAGCGGGTGTGGACCCCGGTGCTGATGTTGACCGCCAAGGACGGTGACTACGACCAGATCGACGCGTTCGACCTCGGCGCGGACGACTACCTGATCAAGCCGTTCTCGGTCGAGGTCCTCGTCGCGCGGCTGCGGGCGTTGATCCGCCGGGGCGCACCCGAGCGCCCGGTGGTGCTCACCGCGGGGTCGCTGACGATGGATCCGGCGGCGCACGTGGTGCACAGGCGTGGTCAGGAGGTGTCGCTGACACCGAGGGAATTCAGTGTGCTCGAGTTCCTGCTGCGTCACGTCGGGGTCGCAGTCACCAAGAACGACATCCTCGATGCCGTATGGGACAGCAGCTTCGACGGCGATCTCAACGTCGTCGAGGTCTACATCGGGTACTTACGCAAACGCGTCGATCGCCCGTTCGGATGTGCGTCCATCGAAACCGTTCGGGGGATCGGGTACCGACTAGTTGCCGTCGACTGAGGGTGTACCGCCCTCGTCCGTGTCGCGGCGAGACGTCGGAATGGTGATGGTCACGGCAGCTCCGCCGGTGGCCGGGGCCTCGGCGATGGTCACCGCTCCGCCGTGCGCGCGGACGATCTCGTCGACGATCGCCAGGCCAAGCCCGGACCCGCCGGAGCTGCGGCGTCGATCCGGGTCGAGGCGCACGAACCGGTCGAGGACTCGCTCGCGGTCCGCCTCCGGTATTCCCGGCCCGTCATCGGCGATTGTCACCACGCACGCGCCCGTCGACTCCACGGCGTGGACTGCGATGTCGATGCTCGAACGCGCGTGGCGCAGTGCGTTGTCGGCGATGTTTCGGATGGCCCGGACCAGTTTGTCGCGATCTGCGTACACCTGCACGGCATCGATGTGCGCGGTCACCGCAATCGAGCCCAGGCGCGTCATTCGCTGGGCTTCGTCGGCAACGATGTCATCGATGTCGACCACGCTGCGTCGCAACGGAATCCCGCGCTCGTCGGCCCGGGCGAGAATGAGCAGGTCGTCGACCATCGCCTGCAGCCGTGTGGCTTCGGGGTGGAGAATCGTCTCGATCGTGGCGTGATCGATGGCCTCACCCTTCACGCGTGCCAGGTCGAGTAGTCCCACCAGGGTGACCAGGGGGCTGCGCAATTCATGGGATGCGTCCCCGACGAAACGGAGTTGGGCCTCGCTCGACGCCTGCAGGCGCTGCAGCATGTGGTTCATCGTTGTTGCGAGTCTGTCGATCTCGTCCCCGCTGCGCGGTTCTGAGACGCGTCGACTCAGGTCACTGCTGCTGATCGCGGCCACCTCGGTTCGGATCCGCTCGACCGGTCGGAGCGCACGTCCGACGAAGAAGTACGTGGAGGCGGCCAACAGTACGAGGATCACCGGGAACACCGACGCGAACAGGACCGCCACGGTGACCACGACGCCCGTGATCGGACCCTCGGCGGCCGCCACCGCAACGGTGACCGGGCCTGCCGGGCCGGCGACGCCGAGAACGGAGACGCGGTACTCGGTCGGATCGGCATCGATGGTGGCGCCGTCGAGGGTGGACGTCGTATCGGGCGGTACCGGGCGGCTGAGTGGTCCCGCGCGTCCGCCCGCGGTGGCGGCGATGACCTGGCCGTCAGCGCCGATGATCTGAATGACGTCGATGTCCTTCGAGGTCGTCAGCGATGACGGGTCGACGGTGCCTGCCGAGTCGGTGCGCACGATGGTTGCAAGTTCGGCGGCGCGAGCAGAGTTGGTGGCGTCGGCGGAGTCGAGCAGAGACGTGTGCAGAACCAGCAGCATGATCCCGGCTGCGCCGGCCAGCGCCGCGGCAAGCAGCACCGTCGCGAGGATCGTGAGGCGAACCCGCACCCCGGCGGTCGACCGCCGCAGCCACGCGAAGGCTGTCCGCAGGCGGGGTGTCACCGCCCAAGCCTAGGCACCTCGACCCCCGAACGCCCGTACCCAATGTCACATTGGGTCACCGGGGGTGACCCAATGTGACATTGGGTACGGCGTGCAGGGCTTCTGTCTACGCGACAGTGCGATCGCGGTGCTGCCACACTCGACCCCATGGTGTGCAGCACTCCAGGTATCCACGATCCCGGCGCCTCGGGGTGACGACGCGCGAGGTGCTCACTCTCCTCGTGGGAGGGGGAGTGCTGCTCGGGATCACAGTCGGCGTGCTCGGCCTCTACCGGGTACCGATGAGCTGGGCCGCCACTCGCGCAGTGGCACGCGCTGCTGTCCAGCTCGCGTTCATTGCCGTGGTCCTGCGTGGCGCCATCACCTCGACCTGGGGATCTGCCGCGATTGTCGGCATCATGTTCACCGTCGCTGCGGTCACTGCATACCGGCGCATCGCGACTCTCGATCGCGCACTCTGGGCGGCGTTGCTCGGCTGCGCTGCAGGTGCGTCCACGGTGATCGCAGTGATCGTCGGAGGCGGGGTTCTCACCCGGGATCTGCGCACTCTCATCGCAGTCTCCGGGATCATCATCGGTGGCTGCATGACTGCGGTCACCCTGACCGGGCGCCATCTCGGGGAGGCACTGATCCGCCGACGCGATGAGATCGAAGGTTGGCTGGCCATCGGTGCCACACCGGTCAGGGCGCTGCGCGACGTCGCCCGCCGCGCCACCTCCGAGGCGCTGATCCCTGGCCTCGACCAGACGCGCACAGTGGGTCTGGTGGCGTTGCCCGGGGCATTCGTGGGTGCTCTCCTGGCCGGAGCCGACACCGCTGCCGCAGCACAGTTTCAGTTCGTCGTCCTCACCGGATTGATCTGCGCGCAGTCCATCACCGCCGTCGTGACCGCGATGGTACTGACCTCGACCCCTAACCTGACCCTGCCCGCCCGGCCTCGATGAACCTGCCTCCGCCCATCCAGACCCCCGAACGGCCGTACCCAATGTCACATTGGGTCACCAGGGGTGACCCAATGTGACATTGGGTACGGGTTGGAGCGACCTCCGGGCCGGGCGGGCCGGCAGGGGATCAGTATTTTCCGAAGGCGAGGGCGACGTTGTGGCCGCCGAAGCCGAAGGAGTTGTTGAGGGCGTACTGGTAGTTGCCCGGTCGAGCCTGGCCTGCTACGACGTCGAGGTCGATCTCGGGATCCATGTTCTCCAGGTTCAGGGTGGGCGGGCTGATGCCCTCCTTGAGAGCCTGAACGGTCAGAACGGATTCGAGTGCACCAACGGCGCCGATGGAGTGGCCCAGCGCGGACTTCGGTGCGTACACCGCCGCGTGGGTGCCGACGGCCGCGTTGATCGCCTTCGCCTCCGCGACGTCGCCGATGCTGGTTCCGGTCGCGTGAGCGTTGACGTAGCTGATGTCGTTCTTGGTCAGCCCGGCGGTCTCGATCGCGCGCTTCATTGCCCTCGCGGCGCCGGTGCCGTCGGGGTCGGGTGCCACGAGGTGGAACCCGTCCGAGGTGATACCGGCTCCGAGCAGGCGACCGAGGATCGTGGCGCCGCGCGCGACGGCGTGGTCCTCGGCCTCGAGAACCAGCAGCGCACCGGCCTCACCGAAGACGAAGCCGTCGCGGTCACGGTCGAACGGACGCGAGGCGCCCGCCGGATCGTCGTTGCGCATGCTCATCGCGCGCATGATGGAGAAGCACGCGATCGGGATGGCCTCGATGGCGCCCTCGGTGCCACCGGCCACGATCATGTCGGCGTCGCCCATGACGATCGAACGCCAAGCGTGCGCCAACGCTTCGGATCCGGATGCACAGGCGGAGATCGGTGTGATGACGCCGGCGCGTGCGCCGATGTGCAGGCCCACCACCGCCGACGGGCCGTTCGGCATGGTCATCTGCACCGCGAGTGGGGACACCTTGCGGTAGCCCCCCTCTTCCATCTTGTCGATGGTCTCCTTGATGATCTCGGCACCGCCGAGCCCGGTTCCGATGCACACCCCGAGGCGGTCGAGATCGACATCGGGGCTACCGATGCTCTCCCACAGACCCTTGCCCATGGTGAAGGCGAGCTGCTGGACGTAGCTCATCCGGCGCTTCTCGATGCGGCTGAGCAGCTCACCGGGCGGCGTGACCAGGTGCCCGCCGATGCGCACGGGGAGGTCGTAGCGCGAGACGAACTCGTCGTGCAGCTCGGTGATTCCACTCTTGCCGGCGAGGAGGCCCTGCCAGGTTTCTTCGATGGTGCCCGCAATCGAGGTCGTTGCGGTCATACCGGTGATCACGACGCTGCGGAAGCCGCCGTTCGCAGTCGTCGGAGCGGTCACGGGGTCTGTCGCTCGGCTTCGATACGCGCCCTGATCGCCTCGGCCGCCTCGGGGTTCTCGGCTTCGAGCTTCTGGATGTAGGCGACGGCGTCACCGACGGTGCGCAGACCGGCGAGATCCTCGTCGGGGATCTTCACGCCGTACTTGTCCTCGGTCTGGACGGCGATCTCCACCATCGAGAGCGAGTCGATGTCGAGATCGTCGACGAAGGACTTCTCCACGGTGACTTCTTCCGGCTCGATACCGGTTACCTCTTCGATGATCTCCGCGAGACCCGCGATGAGTTCTTCCTGTGTGACGGCCACTGGTGTGGTCCCTTCTTCATTGGTGCGGTGACATCGATCGATCCCGGGTGGGATCGATCCGGGCGCGCGATCCCGACGCTGCGCGACCCTACGGGCGACGGTGGGTCGCGCGCGTGTTTCCCTGTGGACGGTTACTGCGTCCCGGTCAGGTCGTGCAGTTGGTCCGGGGTCTTGAGCGCGAGCGTGGGGGTGCCCTTCATCTCGCGCTTGGCGATGCCGGCGAGGGCGCCGCTGGGCGGCAGCTCGACGACGGAGGCGACGGACGTTTCCCGCAGGTAGGCGGTGCACAGGTCCCATCGAACCGGGCTGGTGATCTGGGCCGCCAGCTTGGTCAGGGCGTCGGCCCCGTCGGTGACCGGTCGGCCGTCGCTGTTGGAGAGCAGCGTGGTGGTCGGCTGATCCGGGGTGATCGCGGCGACGGCCTCTGCGAAGGTGTCGCGGGCGGGCTCCATGTATCGGGTGTGGAATGCACCCGCCACGGCGAGTGGTCGAATGCGAGCGCGGTCCGGGGCACGCTCGGCGAGTTCGGTGAGCGCGGAGAGCGCACCGGCAGCGACTATCTGACCGGCGGCGTTGCGGTTGGCGGGCTCGAGGCCGAGTTCTGCGATGAGGTCGAGAACGGCACCCTCGTCACCGCCCAGTACGGCGGACATGCCGGTGGGTTCGGCGTCGCAGGCACGGGCCATGGCCCCGCCGCGAACGGCGGCGAGCGCGACGGCGTCGTCCGCGGAGATGACGCCGGCGATGGCGAGAGCGGCGAGTTCGCCCACCGAATGACCGGCAACCACGTCGGGAGTGGGCAGATGGCCGCGGCTGCTGATCTCCGCGTAGGCGAGAAGCGCGGCGGCCACGACGAGGGGCTGCGTGACGGCGGTGTCGGTGATCTCCTCGGCGGTGGCGGTGGTGCCCAGGCGCTCGAGATCGAGGTTGGCGGCCTTGGACCACACGGCGAGGCGGTCTGCCGTGCCGGGCAGCGTCAGCCACGGCGAGAGCATTCCCGGGGTCTGCGAGCCCTGTCCGGGCGAGAGCATAGCGATCACGGCTCTAAGGGAACACTGTCGGCGAATGGTTCGCAGATGTTTGGCACGATGAACTCTTCGCCTCGACTTTGTAGGTTTCCAACAAAAATTGGCCGTCGAGCCCTCCATCGTCGTGGCCGCCCCCAGCGTTACGTAGTCAACTTTCAGTATGTTTTGGAGGTATCGATCATGAGATAGTCCGAATAATCCGCCGTATTGCGGGTCAACCGGCCGGTAGTGGCGGCTACTCGGAGCACATAGGCGTCCCGTGCGTGAGTGGGGTCGCGACCGGTGACTTCCGTAATTCGTTTGAGGCGATAACGAACTGTGTTGGGATGAACAAACAACGATCGTGCGCACGACTCCACGGCGCCGCCGCTGTCGAGGTACGCGTCCAAGGTGTCGGTCAGGGCCGATCCCGCCATGGCAAGAGGCTTGACGATCTGCTGATCCATGGCGGCGATCGCCGCCCGGTCGCCGAGGAGGGCCCGCTCGGGCAGCAACTCCGAGGCATGGACGGGGCGGGGCGCGCCGCGCCATCCCGCCACCGCCGCCAGCCCGGCGAACGCCTCGTTGGCGCTCGAGTGGGCCGACGCCAACGTCGGTGTGGTCGGACCGATGACCACCGGCGACCGATCGAAGGTGGCGACGATGTCGTCGAGCACCCTCTCGCCGGCCGCGGACCCGGAGAGGTGACCGGAGATAACCACCACCAGGCGGGTGCCCTGGACGACCGACAGTGCGGCGCGCCCGTGCTTGCGAGCCACGCTGTGCACGGTCCCGACCACCGAGACTCCCTGTTCCGGAGGCGGTGAGCCGACCAGGACGGTGGCCGGCGCGGTGGCGTCCCAGTTCAGGGTCGCCGCGCGCGAGAGCATGTCCGCTCCCGAGTCACCTCGCACCACGGCGTCGACGACGAGGGCCTCGAGCCGTGTGTCCCATGCTCCCCGCGACTCGGCGGCTCCGGCGTACGCCGCCGCTGCGGCGAAACCGAGTTCGCGGCCGTAGCGCAGCACACCCTCGGTCAGCACCCGCAGCTGATGTTCGTCTCGTGCGAGGGCGGGCAG
Organism: Rhodococcus sp. AZ1; assembly: GCF_054979605.1. Classification (NCBI taxonomy): domain Bacteria; kingdom Bacillati; phylum Actinomycetota; class Actinomycetes; order Mycobacteriales; family Nocardiaceae; genus Rhodococcus; species Rhodococcus sp. AZ1. The sequence goes on along the minus strand of NZ_JBUEQF010000005.1, from coordinate 99,071 downwards.
CCACTGCTCGTAGAACTCCATGGCCACCCGCACCATGTCGACGGTCTGGCGCAGTGTCAGCCGACGAGCCAGGTCCTGCGGGATCCACTCGATGGTGTCGATGCTGAAGCGGATCTCGGTGTCGGGGTCCTGCAGCCACTCCAGGAAGTTGAGCATGGCGGTCTGGACGACCATCTGCACGCTCGCTCGCTGAGCGGGCTCGAGTTCGGCGACGAACGGCAGCTGCCCCTGCATGGAGGTGATGGCCTCGGTGGACAGTCGACCGGAGAACTGCTTGACCCTGTTCAACAGGGCAGCGGGCAGCGGCACACGCTCTTGACCGGTGGTGCGCATCGTCCACACCAACGGTCCGTCGTCGGCGGGATGATCCGGGTTCACCGAAGAAAATCTACGCGTCGCTCCGCGGCCGGTCAGGCGACCCCGGGGTCTGCCATCGACACCGGCGCCGACATCACGTCGTCGATGCGGTACCTGGCTGCGGCTGTCACCGCGCTCGCGCGATCGAGCGCTCCGGAATCGGCGAGGGCGGTGAGCACCGCAACGGTGATCGACTCGGCGTCGACGTTGAAGTGTCGCCGCGCAGCCGAACGGGTGTCGGAGAAGCCGAACCCGTCCGTCCCCAGGGTCGTGTAGCTGCCCGGCACCCACTGACGAATCTGGTCCGGCACCGCGCGCATCCAGTCCGACGCAGCCACCACCGGCCCCTCGGCGCCGGCCAGAGCCTCGGTGACGTACGCCCGACGCTTGATCAGGTCCGGGTGACGCAGCGCCTCGGTCTCGGCGGCGATACCGTCGCGGCGGAGCTCGCCCCACGATGTCACCGACCACAGGTCCGCACTAACTCCCCACTCGGCGGCGAGCAGTTCCTGGGCCCGCAGACCGGCCACCATCCCGACTCCGGAGACCAGGATCTGGGCCCGCAGACCATCACCGGTGCCGCGCCGGAACAGGTACAGCCCGCGCAGCAGACCCTCGACATCGAGGTTCTCCGGCTCGGCCGGCTGCTGGTACGGCTCGTTGTAGAGAGTGATGTAGTAGAAGACGTTCTCGCCGCCGAATCCCGGTTCCAGGGTGCCGTCGGCCCGCACGGTGCCGCCGTACATGCGCCTCAACCCGTCCTTGACGATGTGGGCGATCTCGAAAGAGAACGCCGGGTCGTAGGTCACCGCCGCCGGGTTGGTCGAGGCCAGCAGCAGCGAGTGCCCGTCGGCGTGTTGCAGTCCCTCCCCGGTGAGTGTGGTCCGCCCCGCCGTGGCGCCGAGGACGAATCCCCGCGCCATCTGATCGGCCGCCGCCCAGAAGCTGTCGCCGGTGCGCTGGAAACCGAACATCGAGTAGAAGATGTAGAGCGGGATCATCGGCTCGCCGTGGGTGGCGTACGAGGTGCCCACCGCGGTGAACGACGACGTAGAACCGGCTTCGTTGATGCCCTCGTGCAGGATCTGGCCCGCCGTGTCCTCCTTGTAGGCGAGCATCAACTCCGAGTCGACCGACGTGTAGAGCTGGCCGTTACGGTTGTAGATCTTCAGCGACGGGAACCACGAGTCCATGCCGAAGGTGCGTGCCTCGTCGGGGATGATCGGGACGATCCGCGAACCGATCTCCTTGTCACGCAACAACTCCTTCATCACTCGCACGAAGGCCATGGTGGTGGCGACCTCCTGCTTGCCCGAGCCCTTGAGGATCGGCGCGTACGTCGAGTCCGGAGGCTGGGGGAGGGGGGCTGCATCGGTGCGTCGCTCGGGGACGAAACCGCCGAGCGCCGCCCGCCGGGCCAGCATGTACGCGATCTCGGGGGCATCGGCGCCGGGGTGGTAGTACGGGGGCAGGTACGGGTCCTTCTCGAGCTCGGCGTCCGAGATCGGGATGCGCTGGACGTCGCGGAAGGCCTTGAGGTCGTCCAGGGTCAACTTCTTCATCTGGTGCGTGGCGTTTCGGCCCTCGAAGTGCTTACCGAGTGTGTAGCCCTTGATGGTGTGGGCGAGGATCACCGTCGGCTGACCCTTGTGCGCCACCGCGGCGGCGTACGCGGCGTGCACCTTCCGGTAGTCGTGACCACCGCGCTTGAGGTTCCAGATCTGATCGTCGGTGAGATCGGCGACCAGCTCCTTGGTGCGGGGATCGCGGCCGAAGAAGTTCTCCCGCACGTAGCCGCCGTTGTTGGCCTTGTAGGTCTGGAAGTCACCGTCGGGGGTGGTGTTCATCAGGTTCACCAGCGCACCGTCGCGGTCCTTGTGCAGCAGTGCGTCCCACTCGCGTCCCCAGATCACCTTGATGACGTTCCACCCCGCTCCGCGGAAGAAGGACTCGAGTTCCTGGATGATCTTGCCGTTGCCGCGTACCGGCCCGTCGAGGCGCTGCAGATTGCAGTTGATGACGAAGGTCAGGTTGTCCAGGCCCTCGGTGGCGGCTACGTGAGCCAGGCCCCGCGATTCGGGCTCGTCCATCTCGCCGTCGCCGAGGAACGCCCACACGTGCTGATCGCTGGTGTCGGTGATGCCGCGGTCGTGCAGGTAATGGTTGAACCGTGCCTGGTAGATCGCGTTCATCGGACCCAGGCCCATCGAGACCGTGGGAAACTCCCAGAACGAGGGCAGCAACCGCGGATGGGGGTACGACGGCAGACCGCCGCCGAGGTCCGCGTGAGAGAGCTCCTGACGGAACCCGTCGAGCTGTGAGGCCGGGATGCGTCCCTCGAGGTAGGCGCGCGCATAGATGCCGGGTGAGGCGTGGCCCTGGATGAAGATGTGGTCACCGCCGCCGGGGTGGTCCTTGCCACGGAAGAAGTGGTTGAACCCCACCTCGTACAGCGCGGCGGAGGAGGCGTACGTCGAAATGTGGCCGCCCACACCCACTCCCGGGCGTTGGGCACGGTGGACCATGATCGCGGCGTTCCAGCGGATCCACGCGCGGTACTTGCGCTCGATGGACTCGTCGCCGGGGAACCACGGTTCGTTCTCGGTGGGGATGGTGTTGACGTAGTCGGTGGACGTCAGCGCCGGGATCGCCACACGCCGTTCACCGGCGCGCTCGAGCAGACGCAGCAGCAGATAGCGGGCGCGTTGCGGACCGGACCGGGCGAGCAGCTGGTCGAACGAGTCGATCCACTCGTCGGTCTCCTCGGCGTCGATGTCGGGCAGGTACGACGCCACGCCCTCACGGATGACGCGCACGCGACCGCCTCCCGACACACCGGGTGCGGCGGCGGGGTCGGTGGTGGTGTCGGCAGTGGTGTCGGTGGTCGTGGTGCCGTGGGTCGTCTCGGTCAACGCCAGCATCTCCTCGATAGGCTCGAACCCGGGGGTGACGGGCTCCGTCAGTGGCGGCGCGTGCCCGGGTGCGGGCCGAACCACCTGCTCACCTCGATGGTGTTCATGATCGACGGTGATCATGATCGATCCTGCCGCATGTTCGCGCGTGCCGGTGAGGTTCGCGCCCGAATCGAGTGCGCGAAATTTACGAAACGCTCGATCGCCGCGTCCACTTGCGCAGGGGCGCCCGAGCATGTTCGCTTCTATTACTGCACACTCGACCGTGTAGAGACGTCTGCACCGAAACCGATCGAAGGAGGACTCCACCGTGGTCGCCGCGGCCGACGCCCAGAACTACGCTCAGAAGCTCGGAATCACGCGTGAGATGGTGGTGCAGGAAATCGGTTGGGACACCGACACCGACGAGGAACTGCGCGCCGACGTCGAGGAGACCATCGGGGCCGAGACCGTCGACGAGGACTCCGACGAGGTGATCGACGTGGTGCTGCTGTGGTGGCGCGACGGCGACGGCGACCTGGTCGATGCGCTCATGGATGCCATCGCCCCGCTCTCGGACGAGGGATTCGTGTGGGTGCTCACCCCGAAGACCGGGCGTCCCGGCCACGTCGAGCCGAGCGAGATCGCGGAGTCCGCACCCACGGCGGGGTTGACACAGACCTCGGTGGCCAACCTCGGCCTGTGGTCGGGCAGTCGACTGGTTCAGCCCAGGGCACATCCGAGCAAGCGATAGGCGGTATTGCCATGCCCCTCGAAATCGGTTCCCCTGCACCGGACTTCACGTTGCGGGATCAGAACAACCAGCCCGTCACCCTCTCGAGCTACCGCGGCGAGAAGAACGTTCTCGTCGTGTTCTTCCCGCTCGCCTTCACCGGAACCTGTCAGGGTGAGCTGTGCGCGGTACGCGACGAGTTGCCCAAGTTCGAGAACGACTCCACCGCCGTCGTCGCCATCTCCGTGGGGCCGCCTCCCACGCACAAGATCTGGGCCGCGGAACAGGGCTACACCTTCCCGCTGCTCTCGGACTTCTGGCCGCACGGCGAGGTGTCGATGCGCTTCGGGGTGTTCAACGACAAGCTCGGGTTCCCCAACCGTGGCACCTTCCTGATCGACCGCGACGGCATCGTGCGTTTCGCCGAGATGATGGGCCCCGGAGAAGCACGTGACCAGCGAGCTTGGGAGAACGCGCTCGCCGCGCTAGATTCCTAGGCGCATTTCCCGCGTCCGTGCCGGACCGGGAAGATCGGGCGTATAGCTCAGCGGTAGAGCTCTGGTTTTACACACCAGCGGTCGGGGGTTCGAACCCCTCTGCGCCCACACCGGCCGCTGCGGTCAGTGCGGCAGGTACTCCTGCTCGGGCCGTCCTGTCGAGCCGTAGCGCAGCTGCATCCGCACCATCTGCTTGGACACCAACGCCGCGAGGTACCGCTGCGCGGTGGCCCGGGAGATGCCGATGCTGGTGGCCACCTCGCCGGCCGAGAGTGGATCGTCGGCGCGTCGGATCGCCTCGAGCACCAGGTCGCGGGTGACCGTGTGATGGGCAGCCGGCTCGACGCGCGGCGCCACCCGCAGTGCGTCGATGGCGGCGTCGATGGTGGGTTGGGTGAGGTCTTCGGCCGCTGCCACCGTCGAGCGGTAGCGCGCGTACGCCTGCAGGCGCTCGGTGAGCGAGTGACGCGGGAACGGCTTGATCAGGTAGGCGAAGGCACCCGCGGCAACCGCGCCGCGCACCGAGTCGGCGTCGGCGGCTGCGCTCAGCACTATCGAATCGCACCGCACGTGAGAGATGAAGTCGATTCCCGAGCCGTCGGGCAGGTACACGTCGACGAGTGCGATGTCGAAGGCGCTCTCGGCGAGGGCGTCACGTGCCGCGGAGAGGGTGTTCACCACACAGGTCACGGAGAAGTCGTCGAGTGAATCGACGAGATCGGCATGGAGATTGGCAACGCGGAAGTCGTCATCCACCACCAACGTCCTGAAGGTGCTTGCGGCACTGGGCATCACTGCTGTCCTTTCTCGACAGGGGTCAGCGTAGCGGGCAGGCGTGCCAACATCACCGCACCACCGCGGGGGTTCTCCGGCCCCGGAACACCTCCCGCAGAGGCGATCACGACGTCGCCGCCGTGCGATCGCGCAATCTGCCGGCTGAGAGCCAGACCGATTCCGCGACCACCCGGTGCGGTCGACGGCTTGGTGGTGACGCCCTCGCCGAACACCGACTCCGCATCGATCTCGATGCCGTCACCGGTGTCGGCGACCGTGATGTGCAGCGTCGTGCCCTCCTCGAGTAATTCGACCTCCACCACGGCGGGCCGGCGCGCGCCCAGTCGAGCGGCGTCGACGGCGTTGTCGACGAGGTTGCCCAGCACCGTGGTCACGTCTACGGCGGCGGTGACCGTACCCGCGACCCAGGTGTTCTCGCCGAGAACCAGCTGCACCCCGCTCTCGCGAGCGAACGCCGCCTTCGCGGTGAGGAATGCCGCGAGTGGCCGGTCGCGGACGGCGTCGATGCCGTCGAGGGTCGCCGAATGCGGACCCACGCCGAGGATCTCCTCGACGTACTCGGCGGCCTGCACGCCTCGCCCGTCGTGCAGCAGCCCGCTGATCAGGTGCAGTCGGTTCGCGAACTCGTGCCGTTGCGCTCGCAGCGCCGAACTCATCGACTGCACCGCGTCGAGTTGGCGGGTGAGGGTGTCCACATCCGTGCGATCACGCAGCGTCAGCACGGTGCCGAGCGCGGTGCCCTCCCGCACGACGGGGCGCGCGCTGGCGATCAGCACCCGGTCGCCCACGGTGGCGAGGACCGGATCGCCCGTCGCCTCGTCGAGCACCGAGCGCAGGCGCGGCGTCAGGTTCGACCGCTGCGGCGCCGAACTCCCGTCATCGGGGGGTAGGTCGAGCAGGGTGCGGGCCTCGTCGTTGACCACGGTCACCGTCCCGGACGGATCCACGGCCACCACCCCCTCACCGATCCCGTGCAGAACGGCGGTCTGTTCGCGAACCAGTTCGGCAAGCTCCTCGGGTTCGAGACCGAGAGTGAGCCGCTTCCAGCGCCGCGAGAGCGCAACGGCTCCGACGACGGCGAGCACGAGGACCACCCCGACCACACCGGACGCGGCGAGCAGGTCACGAACGAGTTCCTCGCGCACAGCGACCGTGGAGATCCCCACGCTCACCTCGCCGACCACGTTCGGCGAATCAGGCTGATAGACAGGTACTTTCGCACGCACGGAGTCGCCGAGCGTGCCGCGTTCCTGCTGCACCACCTCGTTGCCCGCCAGCGCCTGAGTGGGGTCGGTCGAAACGCGCTCGCCGAGTGCGTCCACGTCCGGGTGAGCCAGGCGAATGCCGCGATCGTCGGTGATCACCACGAACAATGCCCCCGTCCGGGTGCGAACACTCTCGGCGGCGCCCTGTACCGGACCGGCCAGCAGAGCCCCCGGCGGCGCGGACGCGGTACCGGCGGCATCGGAGAGCGCGTACTCGGCGACGTCGGCGCGCACCTGAGGATCGGCGGCGACTGCGCGGGCGATGGCGAGCGCGCGCAGCCCGTACTCCTCGGAGAGTCGGTGGCCGTTGGTGTAGGCGAACACTGCGAACGCTGCACCGAGCGCCACGGCAACCAGCGCCGCCTGCAGGAGCAGGACCTGGGTGCGTAGGCGGATGGAGCGCCTCATCCGCCGGGTTCGGCCGAGGTCATCTCGCCAGGCTAACGACCGATCGGCCATGTGTGAGCACAATGCGCAGAACTGTGCGGAAGGTGAGTTGCGCGGGTTGTGCGCACAACCGAGGAGATGTGACCGTCGCCACGTAATTTCCCTCACATCGGAAGGCCGGATACACAGACTTCGAGGAGTACGCGATGGTCGTAGCACTGGGTTTCACCATGGTGGCAGCGTTCATGTTCCTGATCCTGACCAAACGTGCCACGCCCGTGGTAGCCCTGATCACCGTGCCGGTGATCTTCGGTCTGTTCGCCGGGGCCGGACTCGGCATCGGCGACATGATCACCGACGGCATCAAGAGCCTGGCCCCCACGGCGGCGTTGCTCTTCTTCGCGATCATCTTCTTCGGGATCATGATCGACGTCGGACTGTTCGACCCGCTGGTTCGGCTCATCCTGCGCCTGGTCCGCAATGATCCGATGAAGCTCGTGGTCGGTACCGCAGTGCTGGCCATGGTGGTCTCCCTCGACGGCGACGGCTCCACCACGTTCATCATCGTGACCTCCGCCCTGCTGCCGCTCTATCTGCGGCTGAAGGTCAGCCCCGTGATCCTCACCGTGGTCGCGGGTCTGGCCAACGGAACCATGAACATCATCCCGTGGGGTGGGCCGACCGTACGCGCAGCGTCCGCGCTGGGGATCTCGCCGTCGGAGGTGTTCGTCCCGATGGTTCCGTCGCTGATCGTGGGCCTGATCATCGTGATGGCGTTCTCGGTTCATCTCGGGCTTCTCGAGCGCAAGCGACTCGACACGCTGGTTCACGATCAGCAACTGGTGGCGCACGGCTCGTCCCGTCGCGGCTCGGGTGGTGTGGGGTCGGGCGGTGTGGGCTCGGGTGGTGTGGGCTCGGGTTCGGCGGATTCCGGTGGCGCTGACGGGGACACGGGACGATTCGTCGGCACCCTCGATCCCACCCGCGCCACGCTGCGCCCGAAGCTGTTCTGGTTCAACGCAGTTCTCACGGTGTCGTTGCTGGTGGTGCTGGTGCTCGACATCCTGCCGATCCCGGTGCTGTTCATGATCGCCGCTGCGATCGCCCTCACCGTCAACTTCCCCAAGGTGAAGGAGCAGAGCGAGGCCATCACCCGGCACTCGGCGTCGATAGTTTCCGTGGTGTCGATGGTTCTCGCCGCCGCAGTACTGACCGGGGTGTTCCAGGGCACCGGGATGGTCGAGGCCATGGCCGACTGGCTGCTGGGGGTGATCCCGTCCGGTATGGGGCCCTACCTGGCGGTGATCACGGGCATCCTGAGCATCCCGTTCACCTTCTTCATGACCAACGATGCGTTCTACTTCGGCATCCTGCCCGTGCTCTCGGAGACCGCGGCCAAGTACGGCATCGAGCCGGTCGAGATGGCTCGCGCCTCCATCACCGGCCAGCCGGTGCATCTGCAGAGCCCCCTGGTGCCGGCGATCCTGCTGCTGGTCACCCTGGCGGGGGTCGGCCTCGCCGATCACCACCGCAAAGTGCTCTGGCGCGCGGCCGTGGTGTCGGTGGCGATGCTGGTGGTCGGGGTTCTGCTCGGCCAGATCCCCTTCGGCTGAGACCCCACTCCGAATGTGGAGGATAGTGCCCGCTCAGCGGGCACTGTCCTCCTCTTCTGTCAGGCGTCGACGGGAATGCGAGGGCCGTGGGCGGAGACGGTCTTGGGCAGGGTGAACACCAGGGCGAGAGATGCGACGGCGAAGGCGACGCTGACGGCCATCGCGTGGGCGGCGGCGCTGATGAATCCGGTCGCGACGGTGTCGGGACCGGTGATGGTCAGCGAGCCGAACAGCACGCTGCCGATCACGGCGATACCGATCGCGCTGCCTACGCGTTGCATCGTGGAGATGACGCCACTGGCCGCGCCCGCGTCACGCGGTTCGACGGTTGCCACGATGAACTGCGCGTTGGGGGCGATGAACAGCCCGCTGCCCAGGCCGGCCACGAACAGCGGCACCATCAGATCCCAGATGACGAGGGAATCGAGTGTCGCGAACAGCAGCCACAGCACCGCCAACCCGACCGACAGCATGCTCGTCCCGATCACCAGGACCGTGCGCCCGAGGCGTCGAGTGAGCTTGTCGCTCTGGGAGGAGCCGATGATGCTGCCCACCGCGAAGGGCAGTGACACCAACCCGGACGAGAGGGCGGAGTTGCCCAGGCCCGTCTGCCACAGGATCGAGATGGTGAAGAAGATCGAGGTGAACGCCGCGAAGTAGACCAGTGCCAGGATCGTCCCGGCGGTGAATGCGGGGTGCTGGAACAGTCGTGGCGGAACGAGGGGAGTGCCCCCACGGCGTGAGCGTGCCACCTCCCAGAAGCCGAACGCCACCAGCAGTGCCACGCCGCCCGCGAGCGTGCCGTACGTCCACAGCGGCCACCCGAGCGTCTGCCCCTCGATCAGCGGAACCAGCAGGGCCACCAGCGCCGCCGTGATCAGGACCAGACCGAGCAGGTCGACGCCTCCACCGCGACCGGGGACTTGCTGGCCCCGCGTGTTGGGCAGCGCCACAACAGCGGCGATGAGCGTCGCGACACCGATCGGGAGGTTGACGAAGAACACTCCGCGCCAGCCGTTCTCGTCACCGAAGGTCTCGATGATGATGCCGCCGATGATCGGTCCGAGTGCGGAGGAGACGCCGATGACCGCACCCATGATGGCGAACGCCTTGCCCCGCATCTGCGGCGGGAAGAGCAACTGGATGTAGGCGGTGACGGCCGGGACGAAGATGCCACCCGCGAGACCCTGGACGACGCGCGCGACGATCAGTTCGAGGTCACCCCCCGCGAAGCCGCAGGCGAGGCTCGCGACCGTGAACAGCCCGATGCCGAACACGAAGACCCATTTGTGTCCGTAGCGGTCGCCGACACGGCCCGCGGGAATCAGCGCGAGGCCGAATGCGAGCGCGTAGCCGGAGATGATCCACGAGAGCGTGGCCTCGGACGCGTCGATGCTGGTGCGGATCGTGGGCAGCGCGACGTTGACGATGGTGGTGTCGAGCAGGGCGATGAACATCCCCGCGAGCAGTACCGCGAGGGCTCGCCAGGCGTGTGCTGGAACGGTCGGGGGAGAGGCGGTGGACTTGTCGGCGGGTGCAGTGGTCACGGGATCACCTTCGGTCGGGGCACTCTCGGTATTCGGATGCCGCAACAGTGTGGATCACCTCGCCGACACTCCTCAGCGCTGGACGGACGCTCCGAACACGATGGACCCGTCGGTGATGGCCGTGCTGATCAACGGTCGTCGACCGGCCAGGTAGCCCAGCGGGCCCGACCGGTCGAACGTCCAGTCCGCACGCAAGGTCCTGAGCTGGGCGAACAAGTTGTTGCGCGCGACGATGGTGCGGCCGTCGAGATGCTGAGCAGTCACGAGCGGGATGTGCGGCATGCCGGGAACGATGCGCCGGCCATCACGTGATGTGAGAGACGCCACAGTCGAACCCTCGAGGGTCATCGACCGGGTCGTGTTCCCGGCGGCCGTCGACGTCGCGAAGCAGGCAAGGTGCTTCGGGATCCCCCACAGTTCGCGCCCGCCGGTGCGCGACTGCGGACTGTCGACCCAGATCTGGGAGATCGACACCCGCGGGGACGGCCCGCGACGCGCGGCGATCGCCACCAACAGTTCGTCGTAGGTGAGCACCCCGCCCTCGGCGTAGGTCGCGAAGGCCACGTTCACGACGAGCTTGCCGTTCACCGTCACCGCGCGGACACCGGCCGCCTCGGGGGCATCGGCCACCTCGGTGGGGAGTTCGGATCGCGGGACCAGGAACACCGAGCCGCGCAGCGAGCCGCCGAGGTACCACGGCTCCGGGGGGTAGCTCAGCCCGTCGGCGCCGATGTGCCAGTCGCGCTCGGGAACAGCGTTGAGTTCATCGGTCGGGCGTGTCATCGTTGCGCTGCTCCCTCTCGCTCCGACCACCGTCGGCGCGCTCACTGGACCCCGGCCGATAGTAGCCACCGCGACGGGCGCGTAGCGTGCGCACGGATGTCCGGTACCGCCGCCGCCGCAGTGCTGATGGGCTACCTTGCCGATCGTGCCCTCGGCGACCCCCGCAGGCACCACCCCGTCGCATGGTTCGGCTCGTGCGCCGCCGCGCTCGAACGGCGTACGTACCGCGACTCCCGCGTGGCCGGGGTGGTGCACGTGACTGCGCTGCTCGCGGTGACGACCGCCGGCTCGGCTCTTCTCGAGCGCGAGGCCCGCCGGTGGGGCCCCGCGCCCGCGGCGGCGGTGACGGCGCTGGGCGTGTGGACAGCGTTGGGGGGGACCACGCTGTGCCGCACCGGGGTTCGGATGGCCGAGGCCGTCGGTGAGGATTCCGACGGAACGTTGGATACCGCGCGTGCGGTCCTGCCGTCACTGTGCGGACGTGACGCCTCGGTTCTCGATGGGCCCGGATTGATCAGAGCGGCAACGGAATCGGTCGCCGAGAACACCTCCGACGCGACCGTGGGCGTGGTGGTGTGGGCCGCACTGTTCGGCCTTCCCGGCGCGCTGGGTTACCGGGCGGTGAACACGCTGGACTCGATGATCGGCTACCGCTCGTCTCGGTACGAGAGGTTCGGCTGGTTCGCCGCGCGCCTCGACGACGTCGTCAACTACGTCCCGGCTCGCCTGTGCGGGGTGCTGACCGTGGTGGCCGCCCCGGCCGTGGGCGGGTCACCGAGGCGCGCCCTGGCGTCGTGGCGGGCGGACGCCGCAGCGCACCCGAGCCCCAATGCCGGTGTGGCGGAAGCCTCGGCCGCGGGTGCGCTGGGGGTGAGTCTGGGCGGGCCGACGCAGTACGCGCACGGTCTCGAGATCAGACCGACGCTGGGGTCGGGGGCGCCGCCGACCGAGCAGGATCTGCGCCGGGCCGTGGCGCTCTCGGGCGTCGTGCAGGGGTTGTCGGTCCTGGTGTCAGCGCTGGGTGCCGTAGCGCTCGGCCAGGCGCGTCGGCGCGGTCGCCGTGCCCGTCGAGTCCGCTGAGCGTCGCCCGAACCCGCGGCCCCGGCGCAGGTGCGAGGCCAGGTCCGCGTCCAGATCGTCGAGATCGATGTCGGATGCGTCGGCATCGCGCGTCGACGAGCCCCGCGCCGTCCCCGGGTCGTTCGTCGCCAGGTCGTCCGCCGCCGGCTCGGCGGGTTTCTCGTCGCCTCCGCGCCGCCGCTCCTTGATCTCCGCGCGCACGAAGTAGGCGAGGGCGAGCGGGGCCATGAGGCCGAACGCCAGCCACTGCAGCCCGTACGACAGGTACGGTCCCGCGTCCAGTTGCGGTAGGTCGATGGTGCCGAGCCCGCCGGGCTGGGCGTCGGAGAGCTGAATGTAGCCGTCGACGGTCCGTACCCCGGTCAGCGCGTCGACCTGCTGCGCGGTGATCGTGTAGACCTGCGCGGGTTCGCCACCGGTGGCCGGCAGCGGAGTCTTGTCCGCGACGGCGGACTCGTCCTGGCGTACCCGCCCGTCGAGTGTGACCTGGCCGGTGGGTGCGGGGGCGATGGGCGGCGGCCGGTTGCCGTCCACGGGCAACACGTAACCGCGGTTGACCACAACGGTGGTGCCGTCGGTCGCGCGGAAGGTGGTGAGCACCTCGTAGGACGGTGTGTCCTGCACGCTGCGCAGTCGCACCAGCACGGTGGTGTCGGGCAGGTAGACGCCGCTGATGGTGACCCGTCGCCAGTCGTCGTCCGGGGCGACGGCGCCGCCGGCGAGCAGCGTCGACGCGGGCACCGGATCGGCGGTCAGCGATGCGGCGATGCGCTGATTGCGTTCGCTGGTGAAGGTGTTCTTGTGCAGCTGCCACGGCGCGAGGACCGCGAAGCACAGGTACGCGAACAGGGCCACGACGGCGGCCAGTGCCAACCATCCCGGCTTGATGAACATCGCGACGCGCTGCACGCCCTCTACGGTAGCGCGGGATCGATGGTCGCAGAGATCAGCAGATCGGTGAGCTGTGCGGGAGTGTCCACGGCCCAGCGGGCGCGTGCGTGCTCGTCTGCTCGGCCGTACCCCCAGCGCACTACGACGGTGGGGATGCCCCAGTACGCGGCGCCCTCGACGTCGTGCGCGCGATCGCCGACCATCAGCACGCCGGTCGTCGCAGCGGGTACGGGGTCGACGCCCGCGTTGTGCAGAGCGCGCTCGACCACGTCCACCTTGGCGCGACGGGTGCCGTCGTCGCTGGCCCCGGCAATGAACGCGAAGTGGGAGGCGAGGCCGAAGTGCGTGAGGATCCGACGGGCGAATCCCTCGTTCTTGGAGGTGGCCACGGCCAGGGTCACCTCACGCTCGATCAGCGCGCTCAGGGTGTCCGCGATGCCGTCGTACGGGCGGTTCTCCGCCCACCCGATCTCGTCGTACCGCGCGACGTACGCGGCCAGGGCTCGGGTGGCCCGCTCCGGCCCGAGGTTCATCGCGGCGAACGAATCGATCAGCGGTGGCCCGATGACGCCCTCGAGCATCTGCGGGGTCGGCGGCGGCGCCCCCACTTCGGCGAGGGCGTGCCGGAAACCTGCCCAGATGCCGGGGGCGGAGTCGGTGAGTGTGCCGTCGAGGTCGAACAGCACGGTGTGGAACGCCCCCGTCATCCGATGATGTGCTCCACGGCGAGCTGCTGCAGGGCGACGAAACCGTAGTCGCGGGTCGCGGCGGCATCGATGTCGAACGGCTCGTCCTCGGCGAGGAACGCCTCGAGCGTCTCGCCCTCGCCGAGGGTCGGCAGAGCCAGGTCGGCGACGCCGCTGTATCGCATGGCCTCCTGCACGCGGGGGTCGGCGCGGAAGGCTCGGGTCTTGTCCGCGAGCATCAGGTAGGTCGACATGCACGCCTTCGCCGACTCCCACACTCCGGTCATGTACTCGGTGCGCGAGGGCTTGTAGTCGAAATGACGCGCACCGGTGTAGCGCGGGCCGTCCGGAGAGGCCGGGAACCCGTTCTCGAGCAGGTCGACGGTGAAGAACGCCGACATCAGGTCGCCGTGGCCGAACACCAGGTCCTGGTCGTACTTGAGCCCGCGCTGGCCGTTGAGGTCGATGTGGAAGAGCTTGCCGGCCCACAGGGCCTGGGCGATCCCGTGGGTGAAGTTGAGCCCCGCCATCTGCTCGTGACCGGTCTCGGGGTTCAGGCCCACGAGGTCGCCGTTGTCGAGTTCGGCGATCAGTGCGAGAGCGTGGCCGATGGTGGGCAGGAAGATGTCGCCGCGGGGCTCGTTGGGCTTGGGTTCGAGTGCGATGCGCAGGTCGTAGCCCTGACTGCGGATGTGGGCGGCGACGGTGTCGATGCCCTCGCGGTACCTCTCCAGCGCCGCGTGCAGGTCCTTGGACCCGTCGTACTCGCTGCCCTCGCGTCCGCCCCACATCACGAAGGTCTGCGCGCCCATCTGCGCGGCGAGGTCGACCGCACGCAGCACCTTGCGCAGTCCGAACCGTCGCACCGAACGATCGTTGGACGTCAGCCCACCGTCCTTGAAGACCGGATGGGTGAAGGTGTTGGTGGTGACCATCTCGATGGTCAGTCCCACGCGGTCGGTCGCGGCCTTGAATCGGGTGAGGATTCGCTCGCGCTCGGCGTCGTCGGCCTCGAACGGCACCACGTCGTTGTCGTGGAAGGTCACGCCCCAGGCGCCGAGTTCGGCGAGCTTCTCGACGTATTCGACGGGGTCGAGGGCGGGACGGGTGGCGGCGCCGAAGGGGTCGTTGGCGGTCCAGCCGACGGTCCAGAGGCCGAAGGAGAAGCGATCATCGGCAGTGGGTGGGCGCGTCACGAGAACCTCCGGGTGTGCGGGAAGCAATTTGTTTGTAGGTAAAACATAACTGGCACCCGGGTTACGGTCAAGGAGTGAACAGCCAGGTCGACCGTGGACCCGTCACCGACGAGCGATCGAGCACCGGCGTGCCCGTGACCGGCGCCCGGCAGTCGACGATCCGCGGATCCAATCTCGCACTCGTCGCGCGCACCGCTCTGTCCGCGTCGCCGCCGATCTCGCGTGCCGGGATAGCTGCCCAGACCTCGATGACACGCGCGACGGCATCGCGTCTGGTCGACGACCTGGTGGCCGGCGGCGTACTCACCGAACTCGCCCCGCTGGCGAGCATCGGCCGCGGTCGACCCGCCACGCCCGTCGTCGCTGCCGACACCTACGCCGCGCTCGGTCTCGAGGTCAACGCCGGTTCGCTCGCCGGCCGCGTGATCGCCCTCGACGGCACCGTGGTGGCCGAGCGGATCGTGCACTCCGACCAGCGCGCGAGCGATCCGCTCGACGTTCTCGGCAGACTCGACGCACTGGGCCGCGAGATCATCGCGCAGTGGCGTACCGCTCGACTGGAGGCCAGGCTGCTGGGCGTGGGTCTCGCGCTGCCCGGCATCGTTTCCCGCGATTCGGGCTTCCTGCACCACGCGCCCAACCTGGGGTGGAAGAACGTGCGCCCCGCCGACCACATCACCGTCACCCACCTTCCCGAGCGCGAGCTGGACCTCACCGTCGGGAACGAGGCGGACTTCGCCGCCCGCGCCGCCGCCGAGATCTCGCCCGGGCGACCGGGGCCGCTGCGCGACTTCGTCTACCTTTCCGGTGAGATCGGCATCGGTGGCGCCGCGGTGCGCGGCGGTGTGGTCGCCACCGGCCACCACGGGTGGGCGGGCGAGATCGGCCACGTGTGCGTCGATCCCAGCGGACCTCGCTGCGGTTGCGGATCCACGGGCTGTCTCGAGCTGTACGCCGGACGCAACGCTATTCTCGACGCCGCCGCTCTGCCCGTCGGCACCACCTCCGAGGCCCTCGTCGCCGCTGCCGTCGCCGGCGACCCGACCGTGCTGTCCGCAGTCGATCGCGCCTGCTACGCGCTCGGGGTCGCGCTCGCCGGGATGATCAACCTCGTTGACATCCACACCGTGGTTCTCGGCGGACATCTCGGTGCGCTGGCCGAGTTGATCGCGCCCCGCCTGAGCGAGCACCTGGCCGAGCGCGTCCTCGCATCGGGGTGGGTGCACATCTCGGTGGTCCGCGGCAGTGTCGATCCGGCGATCGGGGCCACCGGCGCCGCGTACTACGAACTCGGTCGTCTGATCGAGGCGCCCGCGCTGTGGATCGATCGGTTCGTCGGATGAGCGCCCCGCGTCCGGTGCCCACCCTCGCCGAGGTCGTCGCCACCCTCGACCGCGCCTACCCGCCGCACCTGGCCGAGAGCTGGGACTCGGTGGGGTTGGTGTGCGGCGACCCGGCCGAGCGCGTGCGAGAGGTCGTGATCGCGGTCGATGCCACCGCCGCGGTGGTCGACGACGCCCTCGCCCGCGGCGCCGACCTGCTCCTGGTGCACCATCCGCTGCTGCTGCGCGGGGTGGACACCGTCGGCGCCCACACCCCCAAGGGAGCGCTGATCCACCGGCTGATCCGGGGCGGATGTGCGCTGCTGACCGCCCACACCAATGCCGACGCTGCCTCCCCGGGTGTCTCCGATGCCCTCGCCGCAGCACTCGGCGTGCGCGATCTGCGTCCGCTGGTCCCGCGCACCGAGACCGTCGACAAGTGGGGGGTCCACGTCCCGATCGCGGACGCCGATGCCGTGCGCGCCGCCATGTTCGCCGCGGGCGCCGGTCGCATCGGCAACTACAGCGATGTCTCGTTCAGCGTCGACGGCACCGGCCGGTTCCGGCCCGGTGACGGTGCCGTACCCGCGATCGGCACGGTGGGCGTCGACGAGAGCGTGCCAGAGACACGCGTGGAAATGGTTGCGCCCCAACGTCTCCGGGCCGACATCGCCCGTGCCCTGATCGCCGCGCACCCGTACGAGGAGGTGGCGTTCGACGTGGTCGAGACCGCACCGCTACCCACCGGCGAGGGCATCGGACGCGTCGGCACCCTCGATCGGCCGACCACCCTCGCGGAGTTCACCGCGGTGGTGGCCGCAGCGCTGCCGCCCACCGTGTGGGGGGTGCGCGCAGCGGGTGATCCCGGTGCCCGCGTGCACACGGTCGGCGTGTCCGGAGGGTCGGGCGACGGGTACCTGCAGGCCGCCACGCGTGCGGGGGCGGATGTGTTCGTCTCCTCCGACATGCGCCACCACGTGGTCGACGAGCACCTGCGCGCCGGCGGGGTGCCGGTGATCGACGTCGCGCACTACGCAGGGGAGTTCCCGTGGTGTGGGCAGGCGCGCGCCCTGCTGGAAGCGGAGTTCGGCGACCGCGACGAGTTCTCCTGTGCCGTCACCGATGTGCGCACGGATCCCTGGTCGATCGGGTCCCCACCTGTACGGTTGGCGCCGTGAGAGCCGATCGACACCAGCAGCGCAAGCTTCTCGATCTCGCCGCGCTCGACACCGAGCTGACGCAGATCGCCCACCGCCGCGCCACCTTGCCCGAACAGGCCGAATGCGACCGACTCGACGCCGAGCGGGTGGCCCGCAAGGATGCGGCCGTGGTGGTCTCGATCGCCATCGACGACCTCGATCGCGACATCGCCAAACTCGAGGGGGAGATCGACGCCGTACGGCGCCGCGAGGAGAAGGACCGCGCGGCGCTCGAGAGTGGTGCGGCACCGGCCAAGCAGCTCACCGAACTCCAGCACGAGCTCACCAGCCTGGAACGTCGCCGCGCGATCCTCGAGGACGAACTGCTCGAGGTGATGGAGCGGCGCGAGGCATCTCAGAACGATCACGACCACGCCGGTGCTCGGCTGACCGCCGTCGAGGACGAACTCGTCGACGCCCGACGCCGCCGCGACGACGCGCTCGCCGACCTCGCCTCCCGGGAAGCCGCTCGCTCCACCGCGCGCCACGAGCTCGCCGGCGCGATCGATGCGGATCTGCTCTCGATGTACCAGAACCAGCGCGAGCGCTCGGGCACCGGCGCGGCTCTGCTGCGCGCTCGGCGATGCGGTGCGTGCCGAATGGAGATCGATCGCAGCGAGATCGCTCGCATCGCCGCCACCGACGAGGACCAGGTGGTGCGGTGCCCGGAGTGCTCGGCAATCCTGGTCCGTACCACCGAGTCCGGGCTGTGAGCGTGCCCTCGTCGAGCGGTGATCGGTCCGACCTGGCGGTGATCGTCGAGGCCGACGGGGGTTCGCGCGGAAACCCCGGGCCCGCCGGCTACGGCGCGGTGGTGTGGGACGCCGACCACGCCGCCGTGCTCGCCGAGCGATTCGACTCCGTCGGGATCGCCACGAACAACCTCGCCGAGTACCGCGGGCTGATCGCCGGACTCGAGGCGGCCGCCGAGCTGGGTGCGCGCCGTGTCACCGCGCGGATGGACTCCAAACTCGTCGTCGAGCAGATGTCCGGGCGCTGGAAGATCAAGCACCCGGACATGATCGAGCTCGCGGCGCGCGCGCGTGCGATCGCCGACCGCTTCGACTCCGTGGAGTACTCGTGGATCCCACGCGAGAAGAACTCCCACGCCGACGCCCTGGCCAACCGCGCGATGGACGGTGAACAGGGCAGCTCCGGCGCGCCGCCCGCTGTCTCGGGTCCGCCGCGCACGCTACCGGCATGGCAGGCAGTCACCGGCTCGGCCACCCGTCTGATGTTGTTGCGCCACGGGCAGACTCCGCTGTCGGTGGCGCGGCGGTACTCGGGCCGCGGCAATCCCGAGCTCACCGACGCCGGTCGGGAGCAGGCTGCCGCGGCGGCCGCCCGGATCGCCCGAATGGGTGGGGTCGACGCCATCGTCTCGTCGCCGTTGGCACGCACCCGCGCCACCGCCGCGGCCGTGGCAGCGGCGACGGGTGTCGACGTCGCGATCGACGACGGTCTGATCGAGACGGACTTCGGATCGTGGGAGGGATTGTCCTTCGCCGAGGTGAACGAGCTCGATCCCGACCACCACCGCCGATGGATGGGCGATACCTCGCTGGCCCCGCCGGGTGGCGAGAGCTTCGATGCCGTACGCGATCGGGTCGCCGCGACCCGACAGGCACTGTTGGACACCTACGCCGGGCAGACGGTGGTGGTGGTCTCGCACGTGACCCCGATCAAGACCCTTCTCCAACTTGCCCTCGACTCCGGGCCCGAACTGCTCTACCGCCTGCACCTCGACCTCGCCTCGCTGTCGGTGGTCGATCACTTCGACGACGACCGCGCCTCGGTGCGGCTGGTGAACGACACGTCGTATCTGTGGGCGTGACGGCGTGACCGCGGTGTACGCACGGCGGACGCCGCATGTTCACTTTCCGGCTGCCCGACCGTTGCCCAGACCTTCAGTTGGTTCGGCCTACTAACTGCCGTGGACAGTGGGGAAGTCGGCAACAGTCCGAAGTGCTCGTGGGTGGTGGATCGACGCACGGTTCTGCGGGCAGCCGCGTCGGGCGTGGTGGCCGCACCGCTGCTGCTCGGCGAGGCCGGGTACGCGGGCGCACAACCCGCATCGGGCAGTGAGCGTTCGGTCGGAGTGAGCGCGCCCACCGGCTCGGTTCGGGTGGACGTGCACCTCGACGACGCAGGTGTCGGGTGGTTCGTCGGTTCGGCCGACGGCGTCGACGTCACCGGTCGGTGTCCGCTGGGTATCCGGCTCGACGACGGTGACTTCACGCAGGGTCTGACCATCACCGCAACGGGTGACCCGGCAGCGGTGTCGGTGGACTACGAGCTCCTGCAGGGCAAGGTCCGGCGAGTTCGCACCGACGCCACCACCCGCGAGATCACCGTGACCAACAGCGCGGGTCAGCCCATGGTGATTGCGCTGTGGGCGTCGTCGGGGGGAATTGCCGTTCGGTACCGGTTCCCGGATCGCGGCGATGGTCGGATCACCCGGGTGGTGGCCGAGCGCACCGGAATCGCGGTTCGGATCCCGGCGGACGGCGGAGCCCAGTTCACCGAGCCGTACACCCCCGGATCACCGAAGTACCAGGACTTCTACATCGACCGCAGAAACCACACGCTCCCGAAGGTCGGATCACAAGTCACCAGCGCCCTCACCGCCAGCGGTGGAGCCACGTTCCCGATGTTGCTGCGCACCGCGGCATCGGATGGCTCCGCGTGGTGGGTGTTGGCGGGCGAGTCCGGGGCGCTCGGTGGGTATCCGGGCTGTCACCTCTCGCAACCGCTGGTCGACGGCGGCCTGGCAACGTTCACCATTGCGTTCCCCACCGACGACGAGGCGCTCGGCGAGTTCGGTACCGGCGCGCCGGCGGTGTCCGGTGCGTGGAGTACCCCGTGGCGGTTCATGGCGATCTCCCGCGACCCCTGCGCGGTGGCGCAGACAACGCTGGCCACCGACCTCGCGGACCCGTGCGCGGTCGCCGACACCTCATGGATCACGCCGGGATCGGCGTCGTTCTCGTGGCTCACCGACAACGCTGCGCCGCTGAGTCTGGAGAAGACCGTTCGGTGGTTCGATCTCGCCGAGAAGTTGAACTGGCCGTACGCACTCGTCGACGTCAAGTGGGATCAGATGACGGACGCGGCCGCGACGCCCGTCCCGCTCGAACGTATTGCCCTCGAGGCGAAGGCGCGTGGGGTGAAGCTGTTCCTCTGGTACAACTCGGCCGGCCGAAACAACAACGCGAGCGGCAACACGCCACGCGATCAGTTGGCCGATCCCACCGTGCGCGCGGCAACCCTGGCCCGGCTCTCTGCACTGGGGGTCGCGGGCATCAAGGTGGACGGGTGGCAGAGCGACAAGCAGGAACTGCTCGCCCTGCAGCGAGACGTCCTCGTCGACGCGGCACGGTTCCGCATCCACGTCCTGCTCCACAACTGCAGCGTCCCGCGTGGCTGGGACCGCACCTTCCCGCACCTGCTGGGCGTGGAGGCGGGTATCGCGAGCGAGTACTACAACAACACCAAGCCCTACACCGACCAGATGGCGGAGCAGAACACCATCTCAGCGGTGGTTCGCAACGCCATCGGTCCGTTCGACTACGGCACCACGCTGTTCTCGACCCGGTTGAAGCCCGGCGCCGATCGCTACACCAGTGCTGCCCACGAGTTGGCGCTGGCCGTGATCTTCCAGTCCGGCTTCAACGGCTTCGGTGACTCCCCGGAGTCGTATCTGGGACAGACGGCCGGCGTGCAGGACGTGCTGTCCACGGTTCCGTGTAGCTGGGACGAGACCCGCTACCTCGTGGTCGATCCGGCGCGGACGGTGGTGGTCGCACGGCGGAAGGGGCGGGCGTGGTGGGTGGCAGGTATCAACGGTGTGACCACGTCGATCTCACCCGGCCTGGACACGAGCGCACCCGGCTACGTGAGGGCATCGGGCCAGGCAGTCGCGATCGGCGTCGACCTCGGCCCACTGGGTATCGGTGGCGGGCGCTCGGGGCGCCTGTTCCGTGACACCTCGGCCACCGACGCCGCGCTGATCGAAGTGGATCTGCCCGGCGACCGTTTCACCGTCGACACCGCCCCGTTCGGAGGGTTTCTCGCGGTGATCGAGGACTCGCCGCGGGCGAGTGGGCCCGGCCTCTTCGGCAGCAGCTGACCGCGGAGCCACCGGGCGGTCACACCGCCACCACCCACAGCGCCCCCACCGCCGCGGCGAGTGTGAGGGGCGTGGCGATCAGGCCGACAGCCGTGAAGGTGCCGAGCGAGGGGTTCTCGTCGTTGTCGCGGGCCACGCGGCGCCACAGCATGGTCGCGAGCGAACCGACGTAGGTGAGGTTGGGGCCGATGTTCACCCCCAGCACCACGGCCAGCACCAGTGCGGGCGGAGCGCCCGGACCGAGAGCTGCGATCAGCAGCAGGGTGGCGGGCAGGTTGTTCAGTACGTTCGCCGCCACCGCCGCGATCGCCGCCGTCACCAGCAACGCGCTCAGCGTGGTCGACGACGGCAGCGCCGCGGCGATCCCACGGCCGAGCGGACCTGCCGCCACGGCCGCGACCACCACCCCCAGTGCGATGACGAACGCGCAGAACGGCCAGTCCGCCGATCGCAGCAGCCGTCGTGCATCGGTTCTGCGGTGCCGCAGAGCCGGTACGGCCAGCACCACGGCGGCCGCCGTCGCGACCCACGCGGGCGCCACCGCGATCTGCCCCGACACCGCGAAGCCGACGAGCGCAACGACCAGGACGCCGAGCGCGAAGTACGGGGTGGCAATCGTCGCGCCGGTGTCCGTCTCTGTGTCCGGGTCGGGCATGGTCCGCGCAGCGAGGTCACGGCGGAAGAAGATCAGGAACACGGCCAGTTCCACCGCGATCGCCGCCACCCACGGGGCCGCCATCAGCGCGGTGAAGTGCGCGAACGTCAGACCCGTCGCCGAGAATGCCAGCAGGTTGGTCAGGTTCGACACCGGCAGCAGCGTCGAGGCCGAATTGCTCAGGTGCGCCACGGCATACGAGTGCGGTCGGGCGGACAACCCGGCGGCGCGAGCGGCGCCGATCACTGCCGGCGTCAGGAGAACCACGGTGGCATCGAGGCTCAGCACCGCCGTGGTGACGGCCGCCGCGGCGAAGACCAGCACGAGCAGTCGACGGGGGCGTCCGCGCGCACCGCGACGCAACACCATCGCGACCCAGTCGAACACACCGTGGACGTCGGCCAGGTGCGACAGAACGAGGATCGCCGCGAGGAAGCCCACGGTCGGGGCCAGATCGAGGATCTCCCGTCGCGCCGACTCGACACCGACGGCGCCGAGGATCACCACCAGCGCCGCCGCAGGAGCGGCCACCACGATCTCCGACAACCCCAGCGGCCGAACGATGGCGACCACCAACACCGCGGCGAGCAGGACCAGCGGGATCAGGTCGGTGACGAGGTGCACAGGGTCAGGTGTCGATCGCGAGGATCTTGTGCAGGGTTCGCAGGTTCCGGGTGGTCGTGGTGGCCTTGTACTTCGCGGACGCCGACGCC
Source organism: Rhodococcus sp. AZ1 (assembly GCF_054979605.1). NCBI lineage: Bacteria > Bacillati > Actinomycetota > Actinomycetes > Mycobacteriales > Nocardiaceae > Rhodococcus > Rhodococcus sp. AZ1. The sequence continues at coordinate 76,332 of NZ_JBUEQF010000005.1, read as the reverse complement.
TTCCCGATCGGGCTGGTCAGTGTGTCACCGCGCGGGACCTGCCAGTAGAGCACCCGATGCGGGCCGAGTGCGCTGCGTTCGCGATCCGATCCGGGCCCGGTGACCTCGGCGAGCTCGGCCGTCGACACCCCGTCGGTGGAGAACACGACGTACGAGTGCTGATCGGGCTCGTCGGGGAAGGGGTTGTCCGCCACCACCTCCTCGAGAGCCGCGCGGTCGATCACCACGACCTTCGCGGTGTAGGAGAAGGTCTGGGTGAGGGTGGTCTCCACCCGAGCGGTCACGGCGGCGGCATCATCGGGGCCGGTCAGGATCACATTGCCCGACGCGAGCACCGTCCGGACGTCGGTGAACCCCACGTCGGTGAGCGCTGCGCGCACCGCGTCCATGGTCAGTCGCACACCCCCGACGTTGACTCCTCGGAGCAGAACCACCCAGCGCATGGGCGAACTATAGGACCCACCCGCGTAGGGTGTGCGACGCGGACGAGTCGGCCGGGCGGCCGCGGCATCGAGAACCGGTTGCGCATGCAGTCAGGCTCGAGGCCGAGGAAAGTCCGGACTCCACAGAGCAGGGCGGTTGCCAACAGCAACCCGAGGCAACTCGCGGGACAGTGCCACAGAGAACAGACCGCCGACGGTACCTTCGGGACCCGTCGGTAAGGGTGAAACGGTGCGGTAAGAGCGCACCAGCACCCCGGGTGACCGGGGTGGCTCGGTAAACCCCGCCCGGAGCAAGGTCGAAGGTCGCACCGCTCGCGGTGCGGCTGCGCAGGCGTTCGAGGGCTGCTCGCCCGAGTCTGCGGGTGGACCGCTCGAGGTACCCGGCGACGGTGTGCCCAGATGGATGGTCGCCACTCGGCGCCGAACCCTCGCGGTTCGTCGCCGAGGACAGGATCCGGCTTACACGCCGACTCGTCCGCCCGCCCCGGTCCGCCCCAGCGAGAGCGTGGGGCAGACTGGGCACCCATGAGGCGCGCGACGGTCGGTTCCCTGAATTTCGCCGATGTTCGAACCGAGTTCCGCCTCCCGGATGCCTACCCGGCCGACGCCGAGGGTGAGGCCGCGGGCGCCGTCGACGCCCACGCCGCAGGTCGCCGCGACGCCCGCGACATCGAGTTCGTCACCATCGACCCACCCGGCTCCATGGACCTCGACCAGGCGCTCCACGTGGCGCGCGATGGCGACGGTTTCGTGCTCTCGTACGCCATCGCCGACGTCGGTGCCCTGGTGGTCCCCGGCGGTGCGCTCGATGCCGAGTCCCGACGACGGGGGCAGACGGTGTACCTGCCCGACGGCACCGTGCCGCTGCACCCGCGTCCGCTCTCGGAGGGGTCGGCGAGTCTGCTGCCCGATCAGGATCGACCGGCCGCGCTGTGGACGATCGCCGTCGGCGCGGACGGCGAGCCCGGGTCGTACACCGTCGAACGCGCGACGGTCCGCTCACGGCAACGGTTCACGTACGCGCAGGTACAGGCCGATGTCGACGCCGGCCGGGTGCACCCCTCGCTCGAACAGCTGCCCGATCTCGGGGCGCTGCGCATGGCGCTCGCTCGTGCACGCGGCGCCATCGAACTTCGCGTTCCCGAGCAGGAGGTGGTGCGGGACGGGGACCGGTGGCGCGTGGACATCGCCGCGCGCACCGCCGTCGACGACTGGAACGCCCAGATGTCGCTGCTCACCGGCATGTGTGCGGCGAAGATCATGGTCGAGGCCAAGGTGGGGATCCTGCGTACCCTGCCCCCCGCGGCGCCGTCGGACGTGGCCGAACTGCGTGGCAGTGCGCTCGCCCTGGGCGTGCACTGGCCCGAGGGTGCGGCGCCCGGTGCGGTGTTGGCCGCGCTGCCGGCCAACGAGCCGGTGACTCTGGCGGTGATGACCGAGGCCACCCGGCTGCTGCGTGGCGCGTCCTACGCGTGCTTCTCCGGGCAGGTACCCGAGCATCCCGAGCACGCCGGGATCGGCGGTCTGTACGCGCACGTGACCGCGCCGTTGCGACGACTCGTCGATCGATTCGCCACCGAGATCTGCCTGGCCGCGGTGGCCGGCACTCCCGTGCCGGCGTGGGTCACCGACGCCTTCGCCGAGTTGCCCGAGACGATGCGGCGCAGCGACACCCTGGCCGGCAAGGTCGATCGCGCGTGTGTGGATCTCACCGAAGCCACCTGGCTCGCCGAACACGCCGCCGGCACCTACGACGGCGTGGTGCTCTCGGCGGCGCAGCCGGGCCGCGCCGACCGTCCGGCGCGGGTCTATGTGGCGGGCGCGGACGTGATCGCCGACTGCACCGGCGCACCGGCCGAGGGCACCCGCATCACGGTGCGGGTGAAGGTGGCCGACCCGACCACCCGGAAGGTGCTGTTCGAGCCTGCGACGCTGTCCGAACCCGCGACCTGACCTGACCTGCGCTCGCCGCGTCAGCGGTCCACAGCGGCGTCCAGCGCGGCCGCTGCGGCGTCGTAGCCGTCGAGCGAGCGTTCGGCGGCAACGCCCTCGCGCTCGTGCAGCACGCCGTAGGTGAAGGTGTCCTCCCCGCGCTCGTGGGCCGCTGCGGCCGCATCGCGCAGCGTCGCACGCGACAGCGCGGCGTCCTGGTGGTCGCCGAGAATCGTCTGCAGCGATTTCGCCGCGTCGTGGATCCGCGTTGCGCGCTTGCCGAGCACGGGAGCCGCCGCGGATGTGGTGTACCGCAACTTCTTCGCGCACTTACGCACCTCGTGCAGAAGTTCCTCCCGCTCGACTGCCTCGGCTGCCTCGGCGGCGCGGCGCGCCCGGCTCACCGCACGAACCCGCCGGTGCACCGCCGATGCCAGGAACGTCTTCGCGCGAACATCGGCGGTCTCGGTGAGCGGTGGGTCGGCGATCAGCGCGTCCAGGCGATCGAGCAGGGCGAGGTACCGCTCACCGTCGAGCTGGGCGACGATCCGCTCGTGTGCCTGCCGGTAGGTGGTGCGCGAGCCTGTCACCAGTGCCTCCCGGACGGGCCCGCGAATCAGATCCTCGTCCAGCTCGGCGAGCGCGGACTCGTAGCGATCCGCCATCACCTCGGCATCGCGAGCCTGTCCGAGAAGCGCTGCCAGCCAGGTCAACTCGCTTCGGATGTCCTGTACGGACGGGTCGAAGATCTTCCGGTAGGCGCCGAGCACGCTGCGCAGGCGTCGCGTCACCACCCGCATCGAGTGCACGGCGTCGTCGGTGTCCACCCGCACCCGCGGATCGGCGGCCAGCAGCGCGTCGACGTCCGTCGCAACGGCGTACATCGCGGCCTCCCCGGCGCGGGCCTTCCGCGGTGGTGGCGACGGTCGAGGCGTCGGCGCGGGCGCAGTGGTGGTCGACAGCGCTCGTTCGAGCTTCGACGCCGTTGTCGCCGGCCGGGCACCGCCGGCGGTCACCGCGGCGTCGATCTCCCGCAGCAGGCCGACCTCGCCGCCCCGCAGCTCGACCTCCCACTCGTGCCACTGCGTCCGCACGTTCGCCCGCAGGTCCACCGCCTCCACATGGTCGTCGCAGAACTCCGCCGCGCACGCCACCGTCTCGGTACCGACGGTGATCACCGTGCGCCGCGTGCGAATCGACGCCAGGGGGGTGAGGGCGTCACCCCGAACGAGTGAGCGAACCGGTGCCAGAACGTCCGCGGGCACCCGATCGGGCGTCTCGCCCCCGCTCGAGCCTCCTCCGTCGAGCGGGCGGCGAACCTCGATGCGTTCGTTGCCGGCCACCGGTACCTTCACGTGCCAGCCCGCATCGGCCGTGCCCGTGCGGCGGCGCAGGGTGATGTGGTGGCGGGTGAGGACGAGGTCGGCGGTGTCGTAGTACGTCGAATCCGGTTCGGAGACAGCAGGATCGGACACCGTCACCACCCCGCCGACTCGTACCAGGTCAGGCACCTGCGCGTCGACGTCCACGTCGTACTTGGTCTCGATCTCCCGGGTGACCTCGTTCTCCGCCATGGCTCCATTGGTACCAGGGCACCGATGCGCTCACGGTCGGAAGGCGTCGGTGGCCTCCACGAGGTGGTGCACGATCCCCGGTTCGGTGGAGGCGTGGCCCGCGTCGGGCACCAGGTGGAGCTGTGACCCTGGCCAGGCGCGATGGAGGTCCCACGCGTTCGACGGCGGGCACACCACGTCGTAGCGACCGTGCACGATCACGCCGGGGATGTCGGCGATCGCTGCCACGGTATCCAGCAGCGGCGACGCCAGGAAACCGCCGTTGCGGAAGTAGTGATTCTCGATGCGCGCGAAGGCCAGGGCGAACCGGGGATCGGCAGTTTCCTCGACTCGCGCCGGATTCGGCAGCAGCGAGCTGGTGGCTCCCTCCCACACCGACCAGGCGATGGCGGCGCGCTCGGCCACCGCGCGGTCGGGTGAGTGCAGCAGCTGTCCGAACGCCTCGATGGTGTCGCGACCTCGCTCGTGTTCGGGTAGGGGAGCGAGGAACTTCTCGTACTCGTCGGGGAACAGGTGTGCGGTGCCGCCGTTGTAGTACCAGTCCAGTTCGCTGCGTCGGAGCAGGAAGATCCCTCGTAGGATCAGCGCTCGAACTCGGTTCGGATGCGCCATCGCGTAGGCCAGCGACAGCGTCGAGCCCCACGATCCCCCGAACACCACCCAGGTCTCGATGCCGAGAGCGCTGCGCAGAGCCTCCATGTCCGCGATCAACTTCGGCGTGGTGTTGACCGTCAGATCCGCATCGTCGGCCACGTGCGGAGTCGACCGCCCGCACCCTCGCTGATCGAACAGCACGATGCGGTACGCGGCCGGATCGAAGTAACGCCGCTGATCGGCGTGGGTGCCTCCACCCGGCCCACCGTGCACGAAGACCACCGCCGCGCCGTCGGGATTGCCGCTGACCTCCCAGTGGATGCGTTGGCCGTCGCCGACGTCGAGCAAACCCTGCTCGTGCGGCTCGATCGGTGGGTAGAGGGTGCGCACCGTGTCAGAAACCGACGAGCGCCGACGCCAGGTCGGGCACTGCCAGGTACGACACCGCGCGGGTTCGGACGTCCGGGCAGCTCGCCGTGGTCACCCGGTCGACGATGGCTCGATCGCGCAGCACCGTGAGGTTGATCGTGCCGCTCTGCGCGGCCCACTGCTGGACCAGGATGTTGAACCCGGCGCGGCCCAGGGTCGGGCCCTGGATCGACCAGTCCGAAATCTGGCCGGCGATCTGGTCGCACAGGCTCTTGGCCGCGGCGTCGGTGACCTCCGCAGTCGGTGCCGAGCTGGTGGCACCGGGAGCGGGAGCGGGAGCCGGTGCCGGGTTCGCGCAGCCCGCCACGACAGCGGCACTAACCAGCACGGGAGCGGCGCGACGCAGCATGGACCTCGTTGTCATGTCGACTCCTGGTTCGTCGGATGTACGCCGTGCAGTCTGCCAGGTCAGAAACTGTGCTCCGGTCCGGGGAACTCCCCGGTTCGCACCTGCGCCGCGTAGGTCGACGCCGCGTGCCGCAGGGTATCGCCCACGTCGGCGAACTTCTTGACGAACTTCGCGGTGCGGCCGCTGGTGAAGCCGGCCATGTCCTGCCACACCAGGACCTGCGCGTCGCACTCGTTACCGGCGCCGATGCCCACGGTGGGAATGGTCAGCTTGCGGGTGACCTGACCGGCGAGGTCGGCGGGCACCATTTCCATCACCACTGCGAACGCACCGGCCTCCTGGACGGCGATCGCGTCCGCCACCAGCTGCTCCGAGGCGTCGCCGCGGCCCTGCACACGGAAACCGCCGAGGGTGTTCACGCTCTGGGGTGTGAATCCGATGTGCGCCATGACCGGGATTCCGGCGGCGGTGATGGCGGCGATCTGCGCGGCCACACGTTCGCCGCCCTCGAGCTTGACCGCGTGCGCCTGACCCTCCTTCATGAACCGCACCGCGGACGCCAGGGCCTGCTGCGGGGACCCCTCGTAGGTGCCGAAGGGCAGGTCCGCCACCACCAGAGCGTTGGGAGCGCCACGCACCACACCGCGCACCAGCGGGATGAGCTCGTCGACGGTGACCGGAACGGTGGTGTCGTAGCCGTAGACGACGTTGGCCGCGGAGTCGCCGACCAGCAGCACCGGTATGCCGGCCTCCTCGAAGATGCGGGCCGAGGAGTAGTCGTACGCGGTGAGCATGGCCCAGCGCTCACCTCGGGACTTCATGTCCACCAGGTGATGGGTGCGGGTCTTGCGGCCGGTGGGAGCAGCGCCGTAGAGGGCATGCTCGGGTGCCGGAGCGTGAGACGGTGCCGGAGCGTGAGACATCGGTGTCCCTTTCGTCCTCGAGGCCTCGTGGAGGTCCCCGGGTAGAGGTGATGACGGGCTCAGTCTGCCACCACGTACCACCCTCTGACGTAGTGCGCTTGATCACAGGCCTCCGCGCTGTGCGGTCGTGTGCGAAAAGCGCCGCTCAGCGGTGGATATCGCCCACATGTCGGGCGCGGGCAAGCGCGGCCTGAATCTCCGCGAGAACACCGGCGGGGTCGCCGATCAGGCGGTGCCATGTGAAGCGTAGGACGTGCCAGCCCGCGTTGACCAGTGTGTTCTGACGTTCGGCGTCGCTGTGGAACCGAGCAGCGTCGCGATGCCAGGCCCATCCGTCGACCTCGAGCGCCACCCGCTCGGCCTCGAACCCCACGTCGATCTCGTAGCCGCACGAGGACACATGGGTTCGCCAACCCGTCAGACCCGCACCGCGCAGCAGCCGGAGCAACACCCGCTCGGCCTCGGAGGCTCCGCCCTCACCCGCGGCGCGCAGCAGCGCTGCACACGCCGTGGCGCCCTCACGCCCGGCATTGGACCGATGCACCGACATCAGCGATCGCAGGCTCACCCCCTGCTGGATAGCGCGATCCATCAGCGCGGATCCGTCCGGTACCAGCACCGCGGTCTCGAGCACGGTGAGCGCTCTGGACGTCAGCGGCAGGCCTGCCACGGTGTCGACGTCTCGCGGTGCGAGGGTGCGACGGCGAACGTTGCCCATGCCGACGCGTCGAACGTTTCGCTCGCGCGGCACCGTCACCCACGTGGTCGTGGGCGCCCGATCGATCATCCCGCGCCACCACGCCGCACTCGGTCCCCACGCGCAGGCCCCGGGTCCGGCTGCGAGCACGGCTGCCCGGAGGCGGGCGCGAGGGGTCAGCGGTTGTTCGGTGCTGCGGTACACCCCCGCGAACACGGTCGACCAGACTCCCGAGGTCACCCGTCTGCGTATCGCCGACTCGCTGAGCCCGAATGCCCGCGCCTGCACCGCGCTGATGACGCCGTCCTGTCGCGCGAGGTGGCCTCGAAGGCGTGCGTTGTCCACATCAGATTGGACGCAGCGGACGGCGATCGGTTCCAGTCGGTCGACCTGTGTGCGAAAAGCGTCGCTCAGCGCTGGATATCGCCCACATGTCGGGCGAGCAGGGCCTCGACCGTCGCCGGGGGCAGGGACGTCAGCGGATGGGTGGCCGAATCGAGCACCTGCCCGTGCGAACACCCCTCGGGACGACGCAGTCCGCCCGAACCCAGCGCCTCGACGACCACCGCGCGCAGCAGGTCTGCCATCGGACCGTCCCCTGCCACGGCCACGTGGCGATGCCCGAGGCGGTGAGCGGTGTCGCGAACCAGGACCACCGCGGCCGCCCACAGGTGGTCGAGGTGATCCTGCAGCGGCGCGATGCGAGGTGCCCGCGGTGCGAACACCGGAACGGGCAGGTCCGGTATCTCGTGCTCGACATCGCCCGGTCGATCGGACACGGCGACGTCGGCGATCAGCAGGTGCTCCACGAACTGCGGGGCGCGCGCGATCAGGGTGCCGTCTGCCGCGAACACCGTGGCGCCGCCGTCGAACACCTGACCGTCGTGTCCGCCGAGGAGGTTGACGACGGCCAGCCCGGTACCCGCGGGTATGGCCACGGGCGTCGGTTCGGAGCCGTCCAGTGGTACCGGCCGCGCGGACGGGATCACCTGCACATCGACGTCCGAGTGCGTGCGATCGCCGCCGACCACCAGCCCGTCCACGCGCAATCGCTCGGCGTGCAGGCCGGTTGTCAGGACCCTGCCCGCGAACAGTGCGGCCACCCCGCCGCCGTGAACCCCACCGCCGTGACCGAGAACCACCACGCAGTCACCCGCTCCGGCCCGGTCGAGGTCGGCGGCGAGGACCTCGAGCGGACCTGCGAGTGTCGACGCGGACGGCGACGGTGCCGGCAGCACGACCACACGCGCTCCCTCCGCGGCGGCCAGCACGGACCACCGGACGGCCAGTCGACGGTTGTCCTCGTCGGCGCCGAGGGTGGGGTCGATCGTGACGAGCGCGATGCGGCACGGTCGCATGTCCTCGACGCTAGTGGTCCGGGCCGCCCCGTGACACCGGGGTGACGGGGCCGCCGTGAGAACATCGTGGTGTGAGAACTGTTTCGTGTCGCCGGGCCGCTCTGGCACCGATCGTCGCCGCCGTGCTGGTGGTGGCCGGATGTTCGGCGACAGTGGACGGCACGGCACGTGCGGTGTCCGATGCACCGGCGGCCGGTCTCGACAAGTTCTACTCGCAGAGCGTCGACTGGGGATCGTGCGACGGGTTCTCCACCGACGGTTCGGATCTGTCGGACCTGCAGTGCGCGCGGGTGAACGTTCCGCTGGACTATCAGGCGCCCGACGGGCCGACGGCGTCGCTCGCGATCTCCCGTGCGCGCGCCGGCGGTGCGAAGATCGGCTCGCTGCTGGTCAACCCCGGCGGTCCGGGGGGCTCCGGACTCGCGACAGCGGCGGTGACCAAGGGAACATCCGCAGCAGAGCGGTTCGACACCGTGGGCTTCGACCCCCGCGGGGTCGGGGCGTCGACACCGGCCGTGGTGTGCCGTACCGGCCCGGAGATCGATGCCGCTCGCGCCGACGACGACACCGAGACCGATCCGGCAGGGCTCGCCCAGACCGAGAGCGAGAACCGGGACTACGCCACCTCCTGCGGTAAGCGCGTCGATCCGGTGCTGCTGGCGCACATGGGTTCGGTGGACGTCGCGCGTGACATGGATGTGCTGCGGGCCGTGCTGGGTGACGACAAGCTCACCTACCTGGGTTTCTCCTACGGCACACGCCTGGGAACCGAGTACATCCAGCAGTTCCCCACGAAGGTGCGGGCGATGGTCCTCGACGGTGCCATCGATCCGGCGGCCGACGCGGCGGCCAGTGAGGTCGATCAGGGCCGAGGGTTCCAGGGCGCGTTCGACGCGTTCGCCGCCGACTGCGCCACACGCCCGGACTGTGCGCTCGGGACCGATCCGAAAGCGGCCGTGGGGCAGTTCCGCCGACTGGTGAACCCGCTGGTGGTCTCGCCGGTCAAGACGGCCGATCCGCGCGGGCTCAGCTATCAGGACGCGATCACCGGAACGCTGCAGGCGCTGTACCTGCCCGATTTCTGGGGTGCGCTCCGCAGCGGTCTCCGCCAGCTCGCCGCGGGTACCGGTGACACCCTGCTCCAGCTGGCCGATCTCTACTCCGGGCGCGGGCCGGACGGCAAGTACTCCAACCTCGAGGACTCGTTCAACGCCGTTCGGTGCCTGGATGACCCGCGGATCACCGACCGCGCGGCGGCCGGTCGGATCGATGCGCAGTATCGGGCTGCCGCGCCCTTCCTCGACGACGGCAAGGGCAACGGGAACGCGGCGCTGGACGTGTGTGCGTTCTGGCCGACGCCGGTGGAGGGGGTGACCACCGACGTCACCGCACAGGGATTCCCCCGGGTGGTGGTGGTCTCGACCACCAAGGACCCGGCGACTCCGTACCAGTCCGGGGTGAACCTGGCCAAGGACCTCGGCGCTGCGTTGATCACGTTCAACGGCACCCAGCACCTGGCGTCGTTCGACGGCGACAAGTGCGTGGACGACGTGGTGACGAAGTACCTGGAGAATCCGGCCTCGCCGGTGTCGGACACCACCTGCTGATCGTCGGCGGTCCGTCGAGCTCACACCCCGTGTGAGCTGGTGTGAGGTGTCCGGCAGCAAGACCGAATTAACGCTGTAACACGGATTTAACTTGGCGTGCCTAGCCTGACGACCATGGATCGCCAAAAGGAATTCGTGCTCCGTACGCTCGAGGAACGCGACATTCGTTTCGTCCGACTGTGGTTCACCGACGTCCTCGGTTACCTCAAGTCCGTGGCGATCGCACCGGCCGAACTCGAGGGTGCGTTCGAGGAGGGGATCGGCTTCGACGGCTCTGCCATCGAGGGGTTCTCGCGAGTGTCCGAGGCCGACACCGTCGCCCTTCCCGATCCGGCCACCTTCCAGGTTCTGCCCTGGACCACCAGCAAGGGACATCAGCATTCCGCGCGCATGTTCTGCGACATCGCGATGCCCGACGGGTCGCCATCGTGGGCCGACTCGCGGCACGTGCTGCGCCGCCAGCTCGCCAAGGCCGGTGACCTCGGGTTCAGCTGCTACGTGCACCCCGAGATCGAGTTCTTCCTGCTGTCCGACGCGCCCGAGGACGGCCGTACGCCCGTGCCCGCGGACAACGGTGGCTACTTCGACCAGGCCGTTCACGACGCGGCGCCCAACTTCCGGCGCCACGCCATCGACGCTCTCGAGTCGATGGGCATCTCCGTCGAGTTCTCGCATCACGAGACGGCGCCGGGGCAGCAGGAGATCGATCTGCGCTACGCCGACGCCCTGTCGATGGCCGACAACGTGATGACCTTCCGCTACCTCGTCAAGGAGGTCGCGATCCACGAGGGTGTGCGGGCGACGTTCATGCCCAAGCCGTTCTCCGACCATGCCGGCTCGGCGATGCACACCCACATGAGCCTGTTCGAGGGCGACACCAACGCCTTCCACAACCCGGTCGACCCGATGCAGCTCTCCGATACCGGCAAGGCCTTCATCGCCGGCATCCTCGAGCACGCCAACGAGATCAGCGCGGTCACCAACCAGTGGGTGAACTCCTACAAGCGTCTGGTGTACGGCGGGGAGGCACCCACCGCCGCGTCCTGGGGCCCGTCCAACCGCTCCGCGCTGGTCCGGGTGCCGATGTACACCCCGAACAAGGCCTCCTCGCGTCGGGTCGAGATTCGGAGCCCCGATTCGGCCTGCAACCCGTACCTGACCTTCGCGGTGCTGCTGGCCGCCGGCCTCAAGGGCATCAAGGAGGGGTATGCGCTGCCTCCGGAGGCCGAGGACGACGTGTTCTCCATGACCTCCGCCGAGCGTCGCACCCTCGGATACCGGGAGCTCCCCGGTGACCTCAACGAGGCGCTCAAGGCGATGGAGCGCTCCGAGCTGGTCGCCGAGGCGCTCGGTGAGCACGTCTTCGACTACTTCCTGCGCAACAAGCGTCGCGAATGGGAGTCGTACAAGGGTCACGTCACCCCGTTCGAGTTGAAGAACTACCTGGGCCTGTAGAAGCGTCGGCCGAGCGAGGCTGCGCCGAGCCGACGATGTGATCGAGCGAGGCTGCGCCGAGCCGACGATGTGATCGAGCGAGGCTGCGCCGAGCCGACCATGTGATCGAGTACCGTCGGTCGGGCCATGACCAGACTGCTGTGCCGCGGTGCTCAACTCAGGGATCAGACGCGTGCGCGAGGGCGATCGTGACCCCGCGCAGTGCGCGTTCGGTGGTGCCGGGGCCCGGGCGCCTGGGGCTGGTGGGTGACACCGCCGCTGCCGATCTCGCGCGCATCGGCTGGAACGACGCCGAGAGCATCGAGGTGATGTGGTCGCTCTCGCGTGCACCGGACGCCGACCTTGCTTTGCGCACCCTGGTCCGGTTGGCCGATGCACTCGCCGACGACTGGGGCGTGCTCGATACGGCCCTGCGCTCCGATCGAGGACTGCGGGGGCGCCTGCTGGGGTTGGTCGGCTCGTCGAGTGCTCTTGCCGATCACCTCGTCGCCGAGCCCGCGCGGTGGCGGCTGCTCGCCGATCATCGACCGACGCTGCCCACTGCCGACGAGCTGTCGGCCACCATGCTCGCGGTGGTCGACGGCACCCGCGAGCCGGGTACCGAGCCCGAGGATCGTCTCTTCCGGGCGGGTGTGGTGGGCCCGAAGGCGATCATGGCGCTGCGCGAGGCGTACCGCGATCAGGTGATGTTGTTGGCGGCGGCGGACCTCGCGGCCACCGTCGAGAACGAGCCGGTGATCGCGTACGAGGCGGTGGCCCGACACCTGGCGGACCTGGCCGATGCCGCCCTCACCGCGGCCCTCGCGGTCGCCGTCGCCACCGTGTTCCCGGACGAGCCGTGCGGGGTGCGGCTCGCGGTCATCGCGATGGGCAAGTGTGGTGCGCAGGAGCTCAACTACGTCTCGGATGTGGACGTGGTGTTCGTGTGCGAGCCGGCCACCGGCGCGGGCGCACGGCTGGCGGGGGAGATGATGCGCATCGGCTCGTCGGCGTTCTTCGAGGTCGACGCGGCGTTGCGGCCGGAGGGCAAACAGGGTGAGCTGGTACGCACCCTGGACTCGCACGTCGCGTACTACCAGCGCTGGGCCAAGACGTGGGAGTTCCAGGCGCTGCTCAAGGCACGCGCGATGACCGGAGACCTGCGCCTGGGCCGGGACTACGTTGCCGCGCTGAGCCCCATGGTGTGGACCGCGTGCGAGCGCGCGGACTTCGTTGCCGAGGTGCAGGCCATGCGGCGGCGAGTGGAGTCGATGGTTCCACCGGAGCTGCGTGAGCGGGAGATCAAGCTCGGCCGCGGCAGCCTGCGCGACGTCGAGTTCGCCGTCCAACTTCTGCAGTTGGTCCACGGACGGTCGGACACCTCCCTGCACGTGCCGGGCACCGTGGAGGCGCTCTCGGCACTGGCCGCCGGCGGGTACGTCGGGCGCGACGACGCCGCCAACCTCACCGCGTCGTACGAGTTCCTGCGTCTGATCGAGCATCGACTGCAGTTGCAGCGCATGAAGCGCACGCACACCCTGCCTCCCGACGACGACGACGAGTCGCTGCGGTGGCTCGCGCGCGCCGCTCACATGCGCCCCGACGGCAGCAACGACGCGCTGGGGGTGCTGCGCGGGGAGATCAAGCGCAACGCGGTGCGAATTCGCCGACTGCACGCGCGTCTGTTCTACCGCCCGCTGCTCGAGTCGGTGGCGCAGATGGACGCCGACCAGCTTCGGCTGAGCCCCGATTCGGCCACCCGCCAGCTCGCGGCGCTGGGTTACGCCTCGCCTCAGCACGCGCTCGGGCACCTGTCGGCGCTGGTGGAATCGGGCACCCGACGCGGACGCATCCACGCCCTGCTGCTGCCGACGCTGCTGGAATGGCTCGGCGACACACCCGACCCCGATGCGGGACTGCTGGCGTACCGGCGGTTGGCCGAGTCGCTGGCCGAGCAGACCTGGTTCCTGCGGCTGATGCGCGACGAAGGTTCGGTGGCCCAGCGGCTGATGCAGGTTCTCGGTTCCTCGGCGTACCTGCAGAACGTGCTGCTCAATGCGCCCGAGGTGATCCGGCTCTTCGCCGACGGGCCCACCGGACCGCGATTGCTCGACAGCGATCCTGCCGAGACCTACAACGCGATCCTGGCCGCTTCCGCTCGACACGAGGACCCGGTTCGGGCCGTCGCTGCGGCGCGGTCGCTGCGGCGCTACGAACTGGCGCGCATCGCCTCGGCCGACATTCTGGGTCTGCTGGACGTGCCGCAAGTGTGTCGCGCGCTGTCGTCGGTCTGGGCCGCGGTGATCAACGCCGCGCTCGATGCGGCGGTGCGAGCGAGCGAGGCCGAGCGCGGTGAGCCGGCTCCGGCGTCGATCGCGGTCATCGGCATGGGCCGACTCGGCGGTCTCGAGCTCGGCTACGGTTCCGACGCGGACGTGCTCTTCGTGTGCGAACCGACCCCTGCGTCAGAGGACGACGCTGCTGCGGTGAAGTGGGCGAACGCGATCGCCGATCGCGTTCGCACGCTTCTCGGCTCACCGAGTCAGGACCCACCACTCGAGGTGGACACCGGTCTGCGGCCCGAGGGTCGCAGCGGACCCGTCGTGCGCACGCTCTCGGCCTACGACGCGTACTACAGCCAGTGGGCGCAGCCGTGGGAGGTGCAGGCGCTGCTGCGGGCGCACCAGGTGGCCGGTGATCAGGATCTGGGCGTGCGCTTCCTGTTGATGGCGGACAAGGTGCGCTACCCGCAGGGTGGGGTGTCGCCGGAGGCCGTCCAGGAGATTCGGCGAATCAAGGCTCGCGTGGACTCGGAGCGGCTACCCAAGGGGGCCGATCCCACCACGCACACCAAGCTCGGTCGAGGCGGTCTCGCCGACGTCGAGTGGACGGTGCAGTTGGTGCAGTTGCGACATGCTCACCGGGTGCCGTCGCTGCACAACACCTCCACGCTCGAGACGCTCGACGCCATCGACGAGGCGGGTCTGCTCGAGTCCGAGGATGTCGCGCTGCTGCGCGATGCGTGGTTGACCGCCACGAAGGCGCGCAACGCGCTGGTACTGGTGAAGGGCAAGCCCACCGATCAGTTGCCCGCGTCCGGCAAGGTCCTCTCGGCGGTTGCGCAGATCGCGGGATTCGGCAGCGATTCCGGCGAGTTCCTCGACAACTATCTGCGCGTGACCAGGCGGGCCAAGCAGGTGGTGGAGACGGTGTTCGGCGGTCGGTGATCGGCCGGCGTCGGCAGCGCGCAGGACGACGACACCCACCCGCACCGAGTCGGTGCGGGTGGGTGTCGAGTGTGTCGAGGTGGCTGCGAACTCAGCAGTCGTAGTACAGCTGGAACTCGTACGGGTGCGGACGCAGGTTGACGGGCGCGATCTCGTTCTCCCGCTTGAGCGAGATCCAGGTCTCGATCAGGTCGGTGGTGAACACCCCACCGGCGGTGAGGTAGTCGTGATCCTGCTCGAGGCGATCGATCACGTCCGCCAGCGAGGTCGGTGCCTGGGGGATGTTCTTGGCCTCCTCGGGCGGCAGCTCGTAGAGGTCCTTGTCCACCGGTGCCAGCGGCTCGATTTTGTTCTTGATGCCGTCGAGTCCGGCCATCATCTGCGCGGCGAACGACAGGTACGGGTTGCCGGAGGCATCCGGTGCGCGGAACTCGAGGCGCTTGGCCTTGGGGTTGTTGCCCGTGGTGGGGATGCGCACGGCGGCGGAGCGGTTGCGGCCCGAGTACACCAGGTTGATCGGGGCCTCGTAGCCCGGCACCAGGCGGTGGTAGGAGTTGATGGTCGGGTTGGTGAACGCCAGCAGCGACGGCGCGTGGTGCAGGATGCCGCCGATGTAGTGACGTGCCAGATCCGACAGACCCGCGTAGCCCTTCTCGTCGTAGAAGAGCGGCTTGCCGTCCTTCCAGAGGGACTGGTGCACGTGCATGCCGGAGCCGTTGTCACCGAAGAGCGGCTTGGGCATGAAGGTCGCGGACTTGCCGAACTGCCAGCAGGTGTTCTTGACGATGTACTTGAACAGCTGCAGATCGTCGGCTGCCCGCAGCATGGTGTTGAACTTGTAGTTGATCTCCGTCTGACCACCGGTGCCCACCTCGTGGTGCGCGCGCTCGAGTTCGAAGCCGGCGTTCTGGAGGTTGGTGGAGATGGCGTCGCGGATGTCGACGTAGTGGTCGTAGGGGGCCACGGGGAAATACCCGCCCTTGGGGCGGACCTTGTAGCCGAGGTTGGGGGAGCCGTCGAGCTCGGCCTCCGCGCCGGTGTTCCAGGCGCCGGCGCCGGAGTCGACCTCGTAGAACGCGCCGTTCATGGCGGAGTCGTAGCGCACGGAGTCGAAGATGTAGAACTCGGCCTCCGGGCCGAAGTAGGCGGTGTCGGCGATGCCGGTGCTGGCCAGGTACTCCTCGGCCTTGCGGGCGACGTTGCGGGGATCGCGGCTGTAGGACTCGCGGGTGTAGGGGTCGTGGACGAAGAAGTCCATGTTCAGCGTCTTCGCGCGGCGGAACGGGTCGATCTGTGCGGTGCCGTAGTCGGGCAGCAGCATCATGTCGGACTCGTGGATGGACTGGAAACCGCGGACGGAGGAACCGTCGAACGCGAGCCCGTCTTCGAGGGTTTCCTTGGTGAAGGCCTTGGCTGCGATGGAGAAGTGCTGCTGGATGCCGGGGAGGTCGGTGAAGCGGATGTCGACGTACTCGACTCCCTCGTCAGCGATGTGCTTGATGACCTCTTCGGCCGTGGTGAATGCCACGCTCATGCTCCTTCTGTCGGTTGTGAACACCCTGTCGATATGAACAACTGTTCACGTGCGGGCAACGTCGGCCTCGCCGACAACACGGCAAGGTAACGCCAACTCGCACGTTATGGAGGCGGTATTGCGCCCCCGTCAATCATGTGTTTCGTCGGTGTTACGCATAGCAGCCGCGGCAGCACGCTCGCGGCACCACCGCAACCCTCCCGACGACGATACCGACGACATCTATCCTGGACCGTATGGCACGAATGACTGGGTCCTGGCTGTCCGGATCGAACTCGGCACTACCGAGCGACCATGACACCGAGCAGGCATATCAGGGTGAGAAACTCGGCCTTCCGAAGTTCGGGCCCGGCGCGTTGGCGCCGACTCCGCGACGGGTGGCGGCCCTGTTCATCGATTGGCTCATGTCGATGGGCGTCACGGCACTGATCCTCGGCGGCAACCTCGGCGGTGCGAACTTCTCGACGCTGACCCTGGCGGTGTGGTTCGTCATCGGGGTGATCACGGTGACGCTCTTCTCCTTCACCCCGGGCCAGCTGTTCATGGGAATCCGGGTCGCGCGAGTCGACGCCCCGGGCGGGGTCGGGTTCGTCCGCGCCCTCGTCCGGCAGCTGATCATCTCGTTCGTCATTCCCCCCGTCATCACCGACGTCGACAGCAGGGGCATGCAGGACAGGGCCACCGGCACCGCTCTGGTGTACGCGCGCTGAGCGTCAGCGGCGCCTGATGGTGCGCTGCATCCCCTTGGTCTTCGCGCCGCCCGGGATCGGACCCTTGGGGATGGCGGGTCCGCCGCGCGTCCCCAGCGCCGACAGGCGTGACTCGATGCTGTCCATCCGCTTGGAATTGATGTTGCGCGGCAGCTTGTTCATGTACTTCTGCAGCTGAGCGAGCGGTATCTGACCCTCGTCGTTACCGACCACCACGTCGTAGATCGGGGTGTCGCCCACCAGGCGGGCCGTCTTCTTCTTCTCCTGAGCGAGAAGGGACTTCACCCGCTGCGGTGATCCCTCGGCGACCAGGATCACGCCGGGTCGACCGATCACGCGGTGCACGGCGTCGAGCTGGGTGGTCCCGGCCACGGCCGTCGACACCCGCCACGAACCCTGCATGTTGTCCAGCGCCCACGCCGCGGCGCCGGCCTGCCCGTCGGCCTTGCGATACACCGATTTCTGCACGCGGCGACCGAAGATGATGAACGCCACCAGCACACCGATCAGCAGACCTATCGGCAGCAGGAACCACTCACCGCCGATCAGCAGCCCGAGCACGAAGAACAGGGCACCGAAGCCCACGATCGAGCCGATGATCAACGGCAGGAGGAGCTTGTCCTCCTTGCGCTGCATCTGGAACGCCTGCCACAACTGTGCGCGCCGCTCCTTGGAGGCCTTCTTGCGTGCCGCCTTCGCAGCGGCCTTGGCCTCGCTGGAGGGCTTTCCCTGGGTGCCTTTCGCCATGCCCTAAACAATAGGCCCCGACGATGCGCGCCCGTGCGGGGTGCTCAGCGAGCGAGACGGGCAATCAGTGCGCCGGCCTCCTGCGCGGACTCACCACCATCGGCGAGGTGGGCCATGTTCGGCGGGATGGGGCGTCCGTGGTGAACCATCGCCTGCGCGTAGAGTCGCCCCGCGCGGTACGACGAGCGCACCAGCGGACCGGCCATCACACCGGCGAATCCGAGGGCGCGAGCGGAGTCGGAGTGCTCGACGAACTCCTCCGGCTTGACCCACCGGTCCACCGGATGGTGGCGCGGCGACGGCCGAAGGTACTGGGTGATGGTGACGATGTCGCAGCCGGCCGTGCGCAGGTCCGACAGCGCCTCGGTGACCTCGTCGGGTCGCTCGCCCATCCCGAGGATCAGGTTGGACTTGGTGACCAGGCCTGCGTCGCGGGCCGCGGTGATCACGTCGAGGCTGCGCTGGTACCGGAACGCGGGACGAATGCGCTTGAAGATCCGCGGCACGGTTTCGACGTTGTGGGCCAGTACCTCCGGTCGCGAGGAGAACACCTCGGCAAGTTGGTCGGGGTCGGCGTTGAAATCAGGGATCAGCAATTCCACGCCGGTGTCGGGGTTGAGCCTCTTGATGTGGCGCACGGTCTCGGCGTAGAGCCAGGCACCGCCGTCGTCGAGATCGTCGCGTGCGACGCCGGTGATGGTGGAGTACCGCAGACCCATCGTGGCCACCGATTCGGCCACTCGTCGCGGCTCGTCCCGATCGAGCTCGGCGGGCTTACCGGTGTCGATCTGGCAGAAGTCGCAGCGGCGGGTGCACTGCTCACCGCCGATGAGGAACGTCGCCTCGCGGTCCTCCCAGCACTCGTAGATGTTGGGACACCCGGCCTCCTCGCACACGGTGTTCAGTCCACCGCGCTTGACCAGGTTCTTCAGCTCGGTGTACTCGGGGCCCATCTTCGCTCGCGTGCGGATCCACGACGGCTTGCGCTCGATGGGGGTCTGCGAGTTGCGAACCTCGAGACGCAGCAGTTTCCTGCCCGGCGGAACGACGGATTCGCGATGGTCGGCGGGGGAGTCGGTCACCTGTCGATCCTACGGACGCCGACCGGTCGACGCATGCGGCCCGGGACCGGTCGATGCGTGCGGTCGGTCGAGTGCATCGATCACCGCCGCCTCCACGGCGTCGATCACGTCGGCCACACCGACCGTGCGGCCGAGTTCGCGGCTCACCGAACTCACCCCCGCGTCGGCGATCCCGCAGGGGACGATGCGGTCGAACGCCGTCAGATCGGGGTCGGCGTTGAGGGCGAACCCGTGCAGGGCGACACCGCGCTGCACCCGCACCCCGATCGCCGCGATCTTGCGTTCGGGCATCGGCACACCGCCGATCACCCCGGCGGGTACCCACACTCCCGATCGGCCGTCCACCCGGCCACAGTTCAGCCCGAGGTCGCTGCACACCGCGATCAGTGCTGCTTCGAGGCGACGGACGTACGCCACCACGTCGATGGGCGACGCCAGCTTCACGATCGGGTAGCCCACCAGTTGGCCCGGGCCGTGCCAGGTGATCCGCCCGCCCCGATCGACCTCGACCACCTCGGTTCCGTCGACGGGTCGGTCGGTGTCGGCGGTGCGTCGACCGGCGGTGTACACCGACGGATGTTCGAGCAGCAGCAGAGTGTCCGGGCCCTCGTCGGCGGCGCGGGCGTCGGCGAGTTCACGCTGGAGCTCCCACGCTCGCAGGTACTCGACCACGCCGAGCCGGCGCACCTGCATCGCCTCGTCGGCCTCGCGCGCCGAGCCCACGGTCACGACCGGCCGACGGCAGCGGCGAGGGCGTCGTCGATGGTGGGGTGGGTGAAGGTGAACCCGGCCGCCTCCAGTGCGGCGGGGACCGCTCGCGGGCCGCTGAGGATCGCCTCGTCCGCGAACTCGCCGATCGCCGCCGAGATCACGAAGCCCGGTACCTTCCACGGGGCGGGCCGACCGTACGCGCGGCTCATCGCGGAGTTGAACTCGGCGAAGGTCACCGCGGTGGGGCCGGAGAGATTGATCGGCCCCGAGACGGTGTCGTGTTCGAGCGCGAAGACGATCGCATCGACCTGATCGGTGAGGGAGATCCACGGGAAGTACTGGGTGCCCTTGCCCAGCGTGCCGCCCAGCCCGAACTTGTAGAGCAGGTTCAGCTTTCCCAGCATGCCGCCGCTCGGTGCGAGCACCACCGATGTCCGCAGCAGCACCACGCGCACCCCGGCAGCTGCTGCCGGAGCGGTGGCGCCCTCCCAGTCGCGGCAGACGTCTGCGAGGAAACCCGTACCGGCAGGGGCGGTTTCGTCCACGACGCGACTGCCGGTGTCGCCGTAGAAGTTGATGCCGCTGGCACTGATGAGGGTGGGCACCCCCGACGCGACCGCAGCCCGCGCGAGAACATCGGTGGGCGTGATCCGGGAGTCACGGATGGCCTGCTTGTACGCCCCGCTCCACCGCTTGTCGCCGATGCCGACACCGCACAGGTTGACGATGGCGTCCACACCCTCGAGCGCGGACGGGTCCACGCCGGATCCTGAAGGGTCCCACCGCACTTCGTCATAACCGGACGGCGCGCGGCGCACCAGACGTACCACCTCGTGACCACCGCGACGCAGCGTGGCGGTCAATGATGTTCCGATCAGGCCGGACGATCCGGCGATGACGACGCGCATGGCAACCTCGTTCCGTCGGGCAGGGTTGTTGGAGGCAGGGTTGTGAGGTGAGGCGGCGGCCTACAGACCGAGATCGGCCTCGAAGGCGCCCTCCTCGAGCCGCTGCTTGATGGTGGTGAGGAAGCGCCCGGCGTCGGCCCCGTCGATCAGTCGGTGGTCGTAGGTCAGCGGCAGGAAGCACATGGACCGGACGCCGATCGACTCGCTGCCCGACTCGTCGGTCACCACCACCGGACGCTTGACGATCGCACCGGTGCCCAGCATCGCGGCCTGTGGCGGCACGAGGATCGGGGTGTCGAACAGAGCGCCCTGGCTGCCGATGTTGGTGATGGTGAACGTGCCCCCGGCCAGCTCGTCGGGCTTGAGGCCGTTCGAGCGGGCCCGAGCGGCAATGTCCGCGATGGCGCGGGCGAGGCCGGCCAGCGAGAGGTCGCCCGCGTTGTGGATGACGGGGGAGAGCAGACCCTGCTCGGTGTCGACGGCGATGCCGAGGTGTTCGGCGTCGTAGTAGGTGATCTCCTTGGCGTCCTCGTCGATGCTGGCGTTGACGTTGGGGTGCACCTTGAGCGCTTCGACGACGGCCTTGGCGAAGAACGGCAGGAACGTCAGGTTGACGCCCTCGCGCTCGGCGAAAGTTGCCTTGGCCCGCGCACGCAGGTTTGCGATGCGGGTGACATCGACCTCGAAGGTCTGCGTGAGCTGCGCGGACGTCTGCAGCGACTCGCGCGTCTTCTTCGCGGTGATCTGGCGAATGCGGTTGATCTTCTGCGTGGTGCCGCGCAGACCCGCCAACTCCGGGCGCGGTGTCGGGGCGGCAGCCGGAGCGGATGGGGCTGCAGCGGCGGGCGCGGGCGCCGGGGCCGGCTTTGCGGCCTCGGCAGCGGCGAGCACGTCCTGCTTGCGGACGCGGCCACCGACACCGGTGCCCTTGACGGTGGCGAGGTCGACGTTGTGCTCGGCCGCAAGCTTGCGCACCAGCGGCGTCACGTACTGCGCTGCGCCCGACGACTGCGCGGGTGCGGGTGCGGGAGCGGGAGCGGGTGCAGGCGCCGGAGTCGCGACGGGAGCGGGCGTCGGTGCAGGCGCGGGTGCGGGTGTCGGTGCAGGCGCGGGTGTCGGTGCCGGAGCCGCGACGGGTGCGGGCGGGGGCGTCGGTGCGGGCGGTGCGGGTGCGGGTGCTGCGGCAGGTGAGCCGGTGCCGACCACGGCGAGCTGCCCACCCACGGCGACGGTGTCGTCCTCCTGCGCGGTGATCTCGAGCAGGGTGCCCGCAACGGGCGAGGGGATCTCGGTGTCGACCTTGTCGGTGCTCACCTCGAGCAGCGGCTCGTCCACTGCGACGGCGTCGCCGACGGCCTTGAGCCAGCGGGTGACGGTGCCCTCGGTGACGGACTCGCCCAGCTCGGGCATCGTCACCGGCGTGCCCGACGCGGCGGGTGCGGCAGCCGGAGCTGCGGGAGCCGGGGGAGCAGAGGGCTCGGGAGCGGCAGCGGCGGGCGCGGGAGCCGGGGGAGCAGAGGGTTCGGGAGCGGCAGCGGCGGGAGCAGGCGCGGCGGGAGCAGGCGCGGCGCTCTCGCCGGCCTCACCGATCTGGGCGAGTTCCCCGCCGATCTCCACGGTGTCGTCCTCGTGGGCGATGATGCGGGTGAGCACGCCGGCGACGGGCGAGGGGATCTCGGTGTCGACCTTGTCGGTGCTCACCTCGAGGAGCGGCTCGTCGACGGCGACGGTGTCTCCCTCCTGCTTCAACCAGCGTGTGACTGTTCCCTCGGTGACGCTTTCGCCGAGGGCAGGCATCTGGACGGAGAAGGCCATCTCTGTTGACTCCTAGAGGTGTTGGTGTGGCGTCGACTCGTGGTCGTGACCGGTGTGCAGTCGTAGCGGCCCGAGGTGCGGCCGCGGCAGGTTCATCCTGTCACTTCTCCTCCGGCCGTGTTGCCATAGCCGCACCGTCGTCGCGCAGGCGTCGGGAAACTTTTTGGCACACTCGAATGTAAGCACTGTTGCGCGTCGGTCATTCCCCGCTGGTGATCGACCCATTACCGAGGAGTAGCCGATGGGCCTGTTCGACCGTCTCCGCGTGCGCAGGTCGCGCCGCACGTCGGGTCGAGCTGCTGCGACCGATCTGCAGTACCTCGAACAGTGGGCTCGGGCACGCACCGGTGTCGAGGCCTACGTCGAGCCGCAGACCACGGTGACGCCGCTGACGGTGGTGCTGATCGCCGTGGACGGAGAGTGGACGCGTCGGCCCATCGGCGGTGAGGCCGGTGCCCGACGACTAGGCAAGGACCTGAAGATCCCGGTCTACGACGTGCGCAAGACCGGTTATCCCCAACGCATGCGCGACCACGACGCCCGCGTGCGGATCCTCGAGCGGCGCCGCCGAGAGGCCGAGTAGGGCCGCCTCGGCGACCACAGGTCAGCCGTTGCTCGCAATGTCCTCCAGCGCGGCGAACATGGTTCGCACCGGCACCCCGGTGCCACCCTTGCCGGTGTGGCCGAAGGGTGCGCCGGTGTTGTACGCCGGGCCCGCGACGTCGATGTGCGCCCACTGCACGCCCTCGGCCACGAACTCCTTCAGGAAGAGCCCTGCCGCGAGCATTCCGCCCCACCGGTGATTGGTGACGTTGGCCAGATCCGCCACGGAAGAATCCAGGTCCTTGCGCAACTCGGCCGGCAACGGCATCGCCCACCCGTTCTCGCCGACGCTGCGCGAGAGCGCGGCGACCCGATCGCGGAACTCCTCGGTGCCCATCACGCCCGGTGTGCGATTGCCCAGCGCCACCATCTGCGCACCGGTCAGGGTTGCGGTGTCGATGAGGTAGTCCGGTCCCGCCTCGCAGGCCAGCACCATCGCGTCGGCGAGGATCAGGCGCCCCTCGGCGTCGGTGTTGATCACCTCGACGGTGATGCCCCCGTACTGGGTCAGCACGTCGCCGGGTCGCTGGGCGGTGGCCGACGGCATGTTCTCCGCCATCGGCACGTAGGCGGTGACCGTCAGGGGCAGTCGCAGCTGGGCGGCGAGCACGACCGTGGCGATCACCGCGGCGGCACCGGCCATGTCGGAGGTCATGTTCTCCATGCCGGCGGCGGGCTTGATCGAGATTCCGCCGGTGTCGAAGGTGATGCCCTTGCCCACCAGCGCCACCGACTTCTCGCCGCCGCCCTCGTAGCGCAGGGTGACCAGGCGCGGAGGTCGCGACGAGCCCTTGCCCACGCCGATGATGCCGCCGAAGCCGCCCGCCTCGAGTTCGGCCTCGTCCTTGACCTCGACGGTCAGACCCGCCGCCTCGCCGAGTTCGCGGGCGCGGTCGGCGAACTCGGCGGGGTACAGGTGCGAGGGCGGGGTGTTGGTGAACTCGCGAGCGGTGGCGACGGCGGTGGCGATGGCCGTCGAGCGAGCGAGGTCCGCTGCGGCGGCCTCGGTGTCGGGGACCAGCAGCACCACCCTCCCCACGCGGACGCCGTCGGGCTTCGGTGCCGACAGCTCCGACTTGAAGGAGGTGAACTGGTAGGCACCGAGAAAGAACCCCTCCGCCGCCGCGGCAAGGTCGACGGCGGACAGGGTGGTCGCCACCGCGGTCAGACCCGTGCACGAGCGGGCGACGACACCGGCGGCGCGCCGCACGGTCTCGGCATCGGGATCGGTGCCCAGACCCACCGAGATCACCAGCGGAGCGCCCGTGCCCGCCGGTGCCGGGATGCGGGTGATCTGCTCCACCGCGCCGCTCGCCCCGACCACCACGAGCGCTCGGAGGATCTCCGCCGCGGCGTCGCCGAGATGGTGCGCGCCCACCAGGGCCGGCTCGTCGCCGCCGGTGAGCCCCACCACGACGGCGTCGAGGGCTGTGTCCGCTCCAGCGAGTTCGATACTGGTCGCGGCGGCGAGGTCGGGTCCGAGGGCGTGTGTGCTCACGTGGGCAACTCCTGTGGTCGGTGTGCGGCGGTACCACGATGCTAGGCCCGACGCCGATCGGCGTCCGATACCGTGCTGGTCATGACCGACACCGACCTGCTGCAGGGACCCATCCGTGACCGGCACGAGTCGCTCGGAGCAACCTTCGCGGAGTTCGGTGGGTGGTCGATGCCGGTGTCGTACGCGGGCACCGTCACCGAACACACGGCGGTGCGCACCACCGTGGGTGTGTTCGACGTCAGCCATCTGGGCAAGGCCCTGGTTCAGGGCCCCGGTGCGGCGCGGTTCGTGAACTCCACTCTCACAGCCGATCTCGACAAGGTTGGGGCCGGCGGCGCGCAATACACGTTGTGCTGCAACGACTCCGGTGGTGTGATCGACGATCTGATCGCCTACCGGGTCGGCGACGACGAGGTGTTCCTGGTTCCCAACGCCGCCAACACCGCAGCCGTGGTGGCCGCGCTGACGGCTGCGGCCCCGGCGGGCATCACCGTCACCGACCTCCACCGTGAGTACGGAGTGCTCGCGGTGCAGGGGCCGCGGTCGACCGACGTTCTGACAGCGCTGGGTCTGCCCACCGACATGGACTACATGGGTTTCGTCGACGCCACGGTGACCCTGCCCGCGGCGCCGGGATCGACACTGCCCGCGGCGTCGGGATCACGAGTTCGGGTGTGCCGCACCGGCTACACCGGCGAGCACGGATACGAACTGCTGCCGACGTGGGCGGACACGGGAGCGGTGTTCGACGCCGTTGTGGCCGCGGTGCGCGAGATCGGCGGGGAGGTCGCCGGTCTCGGCGCCCGCGACACCCTGCGCACCGAGATGGGGTACCCGCTGCACGGGCACGAGCTGTCCCCGTCCATCACGCCGCTGGAAGCGCGCTGCGGGTGGGCCGTCGGGTGGGGCAAGGCGGAGTTCTTCGGGCGGGCGGCGTTGCTGGCGCAGAAGGGCGAGGGAGCGCCTCGCACCACCGTGGGTCTGCGGGCCACCGGTCGGGGAGTACTTCGGCCGCAGCTGACCGTGCTGCGTGACGGGGCACCCGTCGGCGTCACCACGTCGGGCACCTTCTCACCGACGCTCAAGGTGGGTATCGCTCTCGCGCTCGTCGAGGCCGGATCGCTCTCGGTGGGCGATCGCGTCGAGGTCGACGTGCGGGGCCGCGCCGTCGAAGCCGAGGTGGTACGACCGCCGTTCGTCGAGGCCCGTACCGCTGGCTGAGCAGCACCCGAAAAGCATGCTGCCTGCCCGGTAGGGGTGGATTACGATGACCGAATGATCGAGTTCACCCGAGTCCCGCACCCGTCCCCGACGTCCGACGAGGCACGCGATGCGGTACTGGCGGCACCGGGTTTCGGGGCGCACTTCACCGATCACATGGTGGTCATCGACTACACCGAGGGCGTGGGGTGGCACGACGCGGTGCTCACCCCCTACGCCCCGTTCGAGATCGACCCGGCAGCGATGGTGCTGCACTACGGCCAGGCCATCTTCGAGGGCCTCAAGGTCTACCGGCAGCCCGACGGGTCGCTGGCAGCCTTCCGTCCCGAGGCCAACGCCGAGCGCCTGCAGTCCTCGGCATCGCGGATGGCCATGCCGGCGCTGCCGGTCGAGCTCTTCCGGGAATCGATCGAGCAGCTGCTGTCGGTCGATCACGCCTGGGTGCCCGCCGCGGGCGGCGAGGAGTCGCTCTACCTGCGTCCGTTCATGTTCTCCACCGAGGTGGGCCTGGGCGTGCGGCCGGCGAAGGCCTATCGGTACATCCTCATCGCCTCCCCGGCTGGCGCGTACTTCCCGCGGGGCGTCAAGCCGGTGAGCGTGTGGTTGTCCACCGAGTACGTGCGGGCCTCACCGGGCGGCACCGGTGCGGCGAAGTTCGCCGGCAACTACGCGGCGTCGCTGCTCGCGCAGGCGCAGGCCGCGGACGAGGGCTGCGATCAGGTGGTCTGGCTCGACGCGATCGAGCGACGATACGTCGAGGAGATGGGCGGGATGAACCTGTTCTTCATCTTCGGCAACGGCCCGGACGCTCGACTGGTCACCCCGTCGCTGAGCGGTTCGCTGCTCCCCGGCATCACCCGCGCCTCGCTGCTCACCCTCGCTGCGGACGCAGGGTTCATCGTCGAGGAGCGCCGCATCGACACCGACGAGTGGCAGAAGAAGGCCGAGTCCGGTGAGATCACCGAGGTGTTCGCGTGCGGCACGGCGGCCGTGATCACCCCGGTGGGTCGCGTGAAGTCGGCCGAGGGTGAGTTCACCGTCGGTGACGGCGGCGCCGGCGAGCAGACCATGGCGCTGCGGGACACCCTCACCGGCATCCAGCGCGGCACCTTCGCCGACACCCACGGCTGGATGAGCGTCCTGCGCGTCCGCTGACGCACACCGGGGTCTCCCTCAGCGGGAAACGGTGAGGCACAGCACCAGCACAGCTGCGGTGGTCAGCTCCATCAGAGCCCCGAGAACGTCACCGACCAGCCCCCCGAACCGGCGAACGCAGTGGCGCACGAACAGTGCCCCCGCTCCGAGAATCGCCACCGCCCCGACACTGCCCACCCACCAGGTCGGTGCCGTCGCCGCACCGGCCACCACCACGGCGAGCGCGAACCACGCCAGGACGGGCAGGGGCGCGACCGTGCCCGCCACGAGGGCGCCGAAGCCGGTGTCCGCCGCCGGTGCGATACCGCGCCGACAGGCGATCACCACTGCCACCCGGGCCACGGTCGCGGCGACCACGATCGGGGCAAGCCGGTGCTCGGCGGCGAGGGTGCCGATGGTCGCCGCCTGCAGCCCGAGGACAAGTGTCAGTGCGGCCACCCCGAACGGGCCGGCGCCGCCGGACTTCATCACCTCGCGGGCACGCTCGGGACCGCCGTAACAGCCGAGACCGTCGGTGGTGTCGCTGAGCCCGTCCAGATGCATGCCGCGCGTCGACACCGCGTGAACCGCCACGGCCAGCAGGCCGACGACCATGCTCGGAAGACCCAGTGCCGCAGCCCCGTACGCCGTCGCCGCCATCACGGCGCCGAGGAGTGCACCCACGACGGGCGCGGTGACGATCACCGATCGGCCGACCGCTCTGTCGACCTCGGTGGCCCCGCGCACGGGGAGCACCGTCAACCAGGACAGTGCCGTGCGGAGCCCGCCGAGCACGCTCAGGCGCCGTCGGCCGTGCTGACGCCCGCGGAGTCGAACGTGGCCATGTACACCAGGCTGTTCACCGCGGCCGCGAGGATCGGCAGGGCCGTCAGCGCACCGGAGCCCTCACCCAGACGCATGGACAGGTCCAGGATCGGATCGAGTGAGAGATGCTCGAGCGCAAGGGAATGCGCAGGCTCGGTCGATCGGTGACCGGCCACCCACCATGCCTTGGATCCGGCGGCCGCATCCTCGGCGACGAGGGCTGCCGCGGTCACGACGACCCCGTCGAGGATCACCGGGGTGCGCCGTACCGCGGCCTGGATGAGGAAACCCGTCATGGCCGCGAGGTCCGCACCGCCGACGGTGGCCAACAGCGCCCACGGATCGCGCACCACCGGCCGAGCCCGTCGCATCGCGTCCCGGATCGCCGCGGTCTTGCGAATCCACCCGGCGTCGTCGACCCCCGTGCCGCGACCGACTGCGGCCACCGGCTCGGTGTCGGTGAGGGCGGCGATCAGCACCGTTGCCGGGGTCGTGTTGCCGATACCCATGTCGCCGGCGATCAGCAGATCGGCGCCGCTGTCGACCTCCTCGTCGCAGATCGTCCGGCCGGCTTCGAGCGCGCGGCGCACCTCGTCCACGGTCAGGGCATCCTCGCGGTCGATCGATCCGCTCGACCGGCGCACCTTCAACGTCGAGCCCGGCGCGTCGGTGTCGACGGCGATGTCCTCCACGCGCACCGTGGCGCCCATCGTCGCCGCCAGCACGTTCACCGCGGCCCCGCCCCCGGCGATGTTGGCGACCATCTGCGCGGTCACCGCAGGCGGGTAGGCCGAGACCCCGTGGTGTGCGATCCCGTGATCACCGGCGAAGACCACCACCCGCGGGCGGGCGAACTCGGCGGGCGGGCACTGGCCCTGGCACGCGGACACCCACTCGGCGAGCGCCTCGAGGCGGCCCAGTGAACCCGCGGGTTTGGTCAGGGTCAGTTGCCGGGCCCGCGCCGCCGCAGCTGCCTGCGCATCCGGTGCCACCACATCGGCGAAGAGAGGTTCGGTTGTCACCGTGGGCCTTTCGCGTTCACTTGAGGGTGGTGGTGAGCCCCGCCACCACCAGATGGACTCGATCGCACAGCGCCGCCAGGCGTGCGTTGAGCGTTCCGATCTCGTCCTGGAACAGTCTGCCCGCCCGCGTCGGCGGGATCACTCCCAGCCCCACTTCGGGCGTCACCAGCACCACGTCACCGGTGTGGCGGGTGATCGTGTCCACCAGCCGATCGACCGTCGGTGCGATGGTGCCGCGGGGCCGCTCCCACGCGTCGGCGTCGTCGATCGCGCCGGTCAGCCAGGTGCCCAGATCGTCGATCAACACCGCGGCGGCGTCGTCCGTGGCGGTAAGGACGCTCGCGACGTCGTCGGCCGCAGTGATCTCCACGGTTCTCCAGTGCTCGGGGCGAGTGCGCCGGTGGGCCTCGATGCGCGCGGTCCAGTCGGCGTCGTCGACGCGTCGGCGGCCGGTGGCGATGTAGAGCACCGGTCCCTCGCCCACGCACCGCTCACCGAGCGCGGATTTGCCCGACCGTGCGCCGCCGAGCACCAGCGTGCGCATGCTCGCCGCTCAGATCGCGTCGCCGGGGCTCACGCGCGGTTTCGGTGCGCGCATGCGACGCAGCTGTGAGGCCCGCACGAAGACGTACCAACCCAGACGCGCCCCGCCGTCGGTGGAGTCGGGGAATCGCTCGGCCACCGCGCGGTTGACCCGCCGAGCCAGCAGGACGCCGTCGATGACGAGGAAGATCATCAGGATCGTGACGGTGAGCGTGACCAGCGCCTGCAGCCGCGGCGCGAGGAACAGGGTCACGAACACCACCAGCGCGAGGGGGATGAACAGCCCCAGCAGGCTGCGGCGGGAATCGACGTAGTCACGGGCGAAGCCACGCACCGGTCCCTTGTCCCGAGCGAGGAGGAACTTCTCCTCACCGGCCATCATGCGAGCGCGGCGATCGGCGGCGTCGGACCGGCGCGCGGCGGCGGCGGCCTTGCGTTCGGCACGCGTGCCGCGGGTTGCCTTGCGCCGGGCGCGGGCCTCCTTCGCCGTCATGGGCGCGGGGGCCACCGGGCCGCGGCGCCGAGCCTGCGCGTCGCGGCGCTTGGGGGTGGGGCGACCTTTGCCCTCGCTGGGTGCGCTCGGTGCGGGATCGGTACCGGTGGCCGCTGCCGTGGACAGCTCGTCCTCCCGCGGCGCGCCGAAGCGTGGCATCTTCACGCCACCCAGGTTATTCGACGCGCACCCCCCGGCGAGCATCGAGGTGCTCGACGGACGTCGGTCCGTGCTGACGGGGCGGCCGAATCGCCCTACACTTCGGGCGGTGCGCGTGATGATCGCTCCCGATTCCTTCGGTGACACCCTCACCGCCGTCGAGGCCGCCGCCGCGATCGCCGAGGGGTGGGTTCGCGGGCGCCCTGACGACGAGATCGTCGAGCTCCCGCGATCGGACGGCGGGCCCGGCTTCGTCGACGTTCTCGCCGCCGCTCTCCCGACCTCGGTTCGCCGCACCCTCACCGTCTCCGGTCCGCTGCGAACTCCGGTCGAGGCCACCTGGCTCCAGGACGGGTCCGACGCCTATGTCGAGGCCGCAGCGGCGTGCGGTCTGCACCTGCTCGGCGGGGCGCCGAGCCGGCAGAGCAGCCTCGACGCCCACAGCACCGGTGTGGGCGACCTGATCGCCGACGCCCTCGCCCACGGTGCGCGCACCGTCGTGGTGGGGCTCGGTGGCAGCAGCTGCACCGACGGCGGTCGCGGGATGATCGATGCCCTCGGCGGTGTGGAGGCCGCCCTCGGTCGGCTGCAGGGGATCGAGCTGATCGCCGCCACCGACGTCGAGAACCCCCTGCTCGGAGAGCTGGGCGCGGCGGCGGTGTTCGGGCCGCAGAAGGGTGCCGACGTCACCGCCGTGGTCACCCTCGAACAGCGCAACGCCGATTGGGCCGCGGTGCTCGCTGCCGCGACCGGTCGTGACGTGACCGCCGAGCCCGGTGCGGGTGCGGCGGGTGGAATCGGCGCTGCCCTGCTCGCCGTGGGCGCGGAGCGGGTCTCGGGTGCGGAGGTGGTGGCGCGGCGAACGGGCCAGGATGCCACCCTGGCCGCCGCCGATCTCGTGATCACGGGCGAGGGCAGGTTCGACTCGCAGTCGCTACGCGGCAAGCTGGTCACGAGCCTGGCCGGGGCGGCGGCGCGGCACGGCGTGCCCACGGTGGTGGTGGCCGGGCAGGTGGCGCTCAGCGACGCCGAGATCGCGGGCGCGGCCATTGCCTCGGCGCACTCGCTCACCGATCACGCCGGTTCCGTCGAACTCGCGATGAGTGATGCCCGCGGCCAGCTCGTGGGCCTGGCAGCACGCATAGCCGCGGCGTACCGGCCGGGGTGAACTCGTGGAATAGTGCACCCACGGGTACCGTTGGCAGTACCGAGAAGGTCCAGGTGCTCCGGTGACCGACCGGCTGCGACCTCATCGAGAGGGAGATCCCATGACCGTTCAGAACGACGCGACCACCGATACCGCCACCAAGGTGGCCACCCACGGTGTGATCATGACCGACTCCGCCGCCTCGAAGGCCAAGGCGCTGCTCGACCAGGAAGGCCGAGACGATCTCGCCCTGCGGATCGCCGTCCAGCCCGGTGGGTGTGCGGGTCTGCGCTACCAGCTCTTCTTCGACGACCGTTCCCTGGACGGGGATCTCGTCGCCGAGTTTTCCGGTGTCAAGCTCGCGGTGGACCGGATGAGCGCCCCGTACGTCGAGGGTGCGTCCATCGACTTCGTCGACACCATCGAGAAGCAGGGCTTCACCATCGACAATCCCAACGCGACCGGCTCGTGCGCCTGCGGCGACTCGTTCAACTGACGCTCGCGCTCACCTGACCGACCGGCGACGCCGGCGCTGCTCGGCGGCGCCGGCGTCGCCGTGTGTACTCGACACGAGAGGCCCCCGGACGTGACCATCGCTGTTTCCGGCTCGATAGCCACCGACCACCTGATGCGGTTCCCCGGTCGATTCGCCGAGCAGTTCCTCGTCGACCAGCTCGCCCACGTATCCCTGAGCTTCCTCGTCGACGACCTGGTGATCCGGCGCGGCGGTGTCGGCGGCAACATCTCCTACGCGCTCGGCGTGCTCGGTGGTTCACCGCTGCTGGTGGGGGCCGTGGGGGCCGATTTCGCCACCGAGTACCAGCCGTGGCTCGAGTCCAACGGCGTCGACTGCAGCGGGGTGGCGGTCTCCACCTCCGCGCACACCGCGCGATTCGTGTGCACCACCGACGAGGACATGGCTCAGATCGCCTCGTTCTACCCGGGGGCGATGAGCGAGTCGAGGGACATCTCGATCGCCGACATCGCTGCCGACCGCGAACTCGACCTGGTGCTGATCGGCGCGCACGATCCGGACGGGATGATCGCTCACACGCAGCAGTGCCGTGACCTGGGCATCGCCTTCGCCGCCGACCCGTCCCAGCAGCTCGCCAGGCTCACCGGTGACCAGGCGCGCGCGTTGATCGGCGGCGCCACCTACCTGTTCACCAACGAGTACGAGTGGGGTCTGCTGCTGCAGAAGACGTCGCTGAGCGAGGACGAGATCCGCGCGCAGGTGGGCCTGCGGGTGACCACCCTCGGCTCGCGCGGTGTCGCCATCGTCGACAGCGACGGATCGACCGTGCACGTCGACGTGGTGCCCGAGAACGGCAAGGTCGACCCCACCGGCGTCGGGGACGGGTTCCGCGCCGGGTTCCTGCACGCCCGCTCGCGGGGCCTTAGCCTCGAGCGAGCCGCGCAGCTCGGATCGTTCGTGGCGGTGCTGGTGCTCGAGACCACGGGCACGCAGGAATGGACCCTCGTCCGCGAGGACGCCGCCAAGCGTCTGGCCGGTGCGTACGGCGACGAGGCGGCCGAGGAGATCCTCGCGGTCCTGCCCGTCTGAGCTCGCCCGCCCTACAGGCGGACGGGATAGGTGGGTTCGGCGATGGTCGGGGTGATCCGCTTCTCCACGAAGATCGCGTGCCAGATCATGAACACCAGCACCGTCCACAGTCGGCGGCTGTGATCGATCGGGCCCGCCCGGTGCTCGTCGAGCATCCGCACGATCATCGCCTTGTCCAGGAGGTGATCGGTCTGGGACTCGGCGATCTGGGTGCGGGCCCAGTCGAAGAGTTCCGGCCCGGCCAACCAGTGGCGCAGGGGCACCGGGAAGCCGAGCTTGGCGCGTTCGAGCACATGCGCCGGCACGATGCCGTCGAGTGCCCGTCGGAGAGCGAACTTGGTGGTCGCCGGAGTGATCTTCTGCTCGAGCGGCAGCTGCTCGGCCACCCGGAACACCTCGGAGTCCAGGAACGGCACCCGCAGCTCGAGCGAGTTGGCCATGGTCATCTTGTCGGCCTTGACCAGGATGTCCCCGCGCAGCCACGTGAACAGATCCAGGTGCTGCATCCGCGCCACCGGATCCCACCCCACGGACTGCGCGTAGATCGGGGCGGTGACGTCGGTGTGCGCCCATTCGGGACGGAACTCGCGCAGCACCGCACGCAGCCGCGCGTCGTCCCAACTGCGGGCGTTGCCGTAGTACCGCTCCTCGAGGGTCATCGAACCGCGGTGCAGCAGGCTCTTGCCGCGGGTTCCCTCGGGAATGATCTCGCTCACCCTCCCCGCCAGTCGACGCAGACCGCCCGGAAGCCGGTCGAACGTCGACAGTGACAGTGGCTCCCGGTAGATGGTGTAGCCGCCGAACAGCTCGTCCGCACCCTCACCGGAGAGCACCACCTTCACGTGCTTGCGGGCCTCCTTGGCCACGAAGTACAGCGGCACCAGCGCGGGGTCGGCCACGGGGTCGTCGAGGTACCACACGATCTCGGGGATCGACGCCGCGAACTCCTCGGGCCCGACCACCTTGACCACGTGCCGGGCGCCGATGGCGGCGGCCGACTCGGCGGCCACATCCACCTCCGAGTAGCCCTCGCGCTCGAAGCCCGTGGTGAACGTGATCAGGTTCGGGTTGTGCCGCATCGCGAGTGCGGCGATGGCCGTCGAGTCGATACCCCCGGACAGGAACGAGCCGACCGTCACATCGGCCCGCATGTGCTTGGCCACCGAATCCTCGAGCGCCTCCGCGATCGCCCGGTACCGGCTCTGCTCGGTGTTCGCAGCGAACGGGCTCACCGGGAACCGCGGGTGGAAGTACCTGGTCTGCACTGGTGTGCCACCAGGGGAGACGCGGGCGAAGCAACCGGATTCGAGTCGACCGATCGCCGAGTGCAGCGTCAGCGGCTCCGGCACGTACTGCAGAGCGACGTACTGAGCGATCGCGCGAGCATCGAGACCCTCACCCACCTGCAGCGTGGGCAGCAACTCCAGCAGTGACTTCTTCTCGCTCCCGAATGCCGTCCCGCCCGGACCGCTCGCCCAGAACAGCGGCTTGATACCGAACGGATCGCGCGCCAGGAACAGCTCGCGGGTGACGGTGTCCCAGATGGCGAAGGCGAACATCCCGCGTAGGCGTTGCACCGCACTGTCGCCCCAGAAGTGGAAGGCCGCCACGATGGCCTCGCCGTCGCCCTCGGTGGCGAAGGTGGCGCCGTGCTCGGCGGCCAGGGTCTCGCGGAGCTCGATGTAGTTGTAGATCTCACCGTTGAAGATCAGCGCGTAGCGGGTGGGGTCGTCCGCGGGACCCCACCGCAACGGTTGGTGCGAATGCGCGATGTCGATGATCGCGAGGCGGTTGAAGCCGAACACCACGTCGTCGTCGTTCCACGTGCCGGGATCGTCGGGACCGCGGTGTCGCATGCAGTGACACGCCCGGTCCACCGCCTCGACGACGCCGTGCGCGGAGGCGTCCGATGTCAGCAGTCCCAGCAGTCCACACACAGCGTCGAACCCCTCTTCTCTCACCCGGTCGGTCGGCCCCCGGCGCCTCGCCGATCCACGGCGGTCGGCGTCGACGATTCCGGACGAGTATGCCGCAGCGGACCCCGTCCCACCGGCATCGAGGTGCCCGCTGACACGGCGCGCGGCACCCCCGATACCCCGGGTCCGATCCCCCTCGAGTTTGGTCTACGCTGTGTAGTACACGGGCCCTCTCAGGTTTTTCCTATGCTTGGTACGCAGGGGCTCGGACGTGGCGATCAGGAAGGCGTGAACGTGGCGCAACAGGATGGTTTCGGCCGTCGATTCGTGAAGCGGACCGCATTTGCGGCGACGCTGGGCGCATCGACGCTCCTGCTCTCGGGCTGCGGCATCGACAACAGCGTGCTCCGCTTCGGTTGGCCGTCCGGTGTGACCCCGCAGGCAGACCGGATGCGTGAGCTGTGGACGTGGTCGGTCATCGCGGCGCTCGTCATGGGTGTGATCGTGTGGGGTCTGACGTTCTGGACCGTCGTCTTCCACCGGAAGAAGAAGGACTCCCCGGACTTCCCGCGGCAGACCGCGTACAACATCCCGCTCGAGCTGTTCTACACGGCAGTGCCGTTCGTGATCATCTCCGTGCTGTTCTACTTCACGGTGGTGGTGCAGAACTACGTCGACGAGAAGCAGCCGAACCCGAACGTCGTCGTCGACGTCACGGCGTACCAGTGGAACTGGAAGTTCGGCTACCGCACCATCGACATGCAGGACGGCACCCCCAAGTACGAAGGCACCGACGAGGAGAAGCAGGCCGCGGCCAAGGCCTCGGGTGGGACGCCCGAGGGCGAGGAGCCGGGCCCGGTGTTCGGTCGCTCCGACGCCGACCTGTCCTACCTGCACTACAACAAGATCGAGACCGTGGGAACCAGCAACGAGGTACCCGTGCTGGTGCTGCCCACGGGCAAGCGCATCGAGTTCCAGCTCGCCTCGGCGGACGTCATCCACTCGTTCTCGGTACCGGAGTTCCTCTTCAAGCGCGACGTGATGCCCAACCCGAAGGAGAACCACTCCGACAACGTGTTCCAGATCAGCGAGATCGACCAGACCGGCGCCTTCGTCGGGCGGTGCCAGGAAATGTGCGGCGCCTACCACTCGATGATGAACTTCGAGGTGCGCGCGGTCTCGCCGGAGGACTTCATGAAGTACATGAAGGCGCGCGAGGCGGGCCAGACAAATGGCCAGGCGCTCGAGTCCATCGGCCAGTCGCCCGTCTCCACCAGCACCAAGCCCTTCAACACCGACCGGACCGCGCGCACCGCCACGGTCGCCGAGGGCAACTGATCCATGAGCACCGCCACCCGTGAAAACTGCAGCGCGAGGAGAGACCCGAAGTGAAGATCGAAGCCAAGCTCTTCGAAGTTCTGACCGGATTCTTCGTGTTCATCGCGATCATCTACGGCATCTTCACCGGCGTATCACGCACCGGTATCGAGTGGGCCGGCCTGACGGCCATCGTCCTCACGGCGGGGCTGACGCTGATCATCGGCACGTACTTCCGCTTCGTCGCTCGGCGCCTGGATACCCGCCCGGAGGACTTCGAGGAGGCCGAGATCGCCGACGGCGCAGGTGATCTGGGCTTCTTCAGCCCCGGCAGCTTCTGGCCCATCCTCCTGGCCGCCAGCGCCGCGTTCATGGCACTGGCCTTCGCGCTCTTTCAGCCCTGGATGCTCGCCATCGGTGCTGCCACCATCATCGCGTCCGCTGCGGGTCTGGTGTTCGAGTACCACCTCGGCCCGGAGAAGCACTAGGCCTCACCGTCGGGGCTCGTCAGCGCGACCGTCGAGCCTTCGACATGGTCTTCCACTGTGCGCGCTGCTCGGCCATCGCGGCGGCGTCGCCCTTGCGCGCCTGGTGAGCCATCTCGCGGCGGATTCTGCGCCAGTTCTCCAGCCTGCGCTGGGGGATCTCGCCGGCAGCGACGCGTTCGAGAACCGCGCACCCCGGTTCGCTGACGTGTGAGCAGTCCCGGAACCGGCAGTCCTCGGCGGCGCGGGCAATCTCGACGAAGGTCTCGTCCACGCCCTCGTCACTGGCGATGAGGTCCAACGACCGGATGCCGGGCACATCGAGCAGCACACCGCCGCCGGCCAACTGATACAACCGGCGCCATGTGGTCGCGTGACGCCCCTCCCCGGACGTATCGACATCGCCTACCTTCTCGGAGCGACCGTCGAGCGCGTTGAGCAGTGAGGTCTTCCCCGCGCCACTGGCCCCGAGCATGGTCGTCGTCGTCCCGGCCGTCATCATCTCCCGCAGCCGGTCGAGCCCGACTCCGGACACCGAACTGGTGACGACGATCTCGACCCCCGGCACAGCGAGCGTCGCCGCCGTCGATGCCTGCGACGGGTCGTCGACGGTGTCCGCTTTGGTCAGCACCGTCACCGGTGTCGCGCCACTGTCCCACGCCATCACCGCCAACCGCTCCAGCAATGTGAGGTTCAACCCGTGCTCGAGGGGGAGGACGAGCATCACGTGGTCGATGTTCGCCGCGAGAACCTGAACACCGTTCCCGCTGGGGTCCGGACGAGACAGATTGGTCGTCCTGTCCCCGAGGCGGAGGATTCGTTCGTCGTCGACGACCACCCAGTCGCCCGTGACCGGAGTGGTCGCCAACGCTCTCGACAAATCCAACACGCGATGCTCGAGCTCGCGACCGTTGGCGACGATCACCTCCACCTGGTGGCCGTGCATCGCTGCGATCCTGCCCGGCAGGCCACGGTCCGACTCTGCCCACGCGAGGTCGGCGCCGTGCGGCAACCCCAATCGCCCGAGCAGTTCCGCCGTGACGGTCATGCTGCACTCCTGTCGACGTGAATTCGGCTGCGACCCAATCCCATAGCGGCGCCCAACGTCCGTTCAAGGGCACCGACGCAATAGAGCGCCGCATTAGGAACAGTGGTCTGCACAAACGTGTCGAAGAACACGGCGGCAATGGCGACCAGAATGGCGGTCTCAGCAAACGCCGCCGTGAGGAGGACGACATGCAGGCGAATGCCGAATGGCCGGCCCTACACATCGAGGAGAGCAATAGTGTCGGGACTTAGCCAATCACTATCGCTCAGCGACACCGGTGCCGGGTCGACGTCTCTCCACGAACGCCGTTCCGCAGCGTCGAGTTCCTGCTCGTTCGGCGACATTCCCATCGCCCCGGCCAGCAGGTGAACCGCGAGGCGGGGTGGGACGGCATTGCCGACCTGCTGCGCCCAATCCCGCTCGAACCATGGGTAGTTGTGTGGAAACGTCTGGAGCCGTCCCGCCTCGAACCGGTCGAGGCGCTCCAACGGGTGCCCGGTAGCGTCGACGACACGGTTCCGTGAGACTTTCCCGGTGATGGTTGCGGACGGCTGACTCGACCGTCGCCGTCCACGCAGGGTTGGGTTGCCGCCAGAGCCGTAGTTCGAGATCACCTCGAACTCGGAGGGGCGATCGAGGGCGTCGGCCATCGAGACCCATGGGCGGGGACCGATGGAATGTGGCGGCAAGCGTTGAGCGCCCTTGGCGTAGCCCTGGTGCGTCGGCCTCGGCATCCTCGGGTTCACTCTGAGGTTGGCCAGGAGGACGGCCCGACGCCGGGTTTGCGGTACCCCGAACTCCTCGGCTCGCAGAACACCGCACTGGACTCGGTAACCGATCCGCTCGAGCACGGGGCGCATCGCCTTCCAAACGGGTAGAGCGGCCTGAACCTGTTCGAGGATGATCGCCTCGAACGGGCTCCCTGCGTGTGAGCGCTCGAGCACCCACTGCAGCGGCCGCAGGATCAGCCCTGATCGTTCGTCGCCCAGGGTCTCCAGTGAGAAGCTGATGTCGTCGCCGTCGGCCATCCGGCGAGCCAGGTGGACGATGTGCGCGATCGCCCTGCGACCACTGCCTGCACCTGCCACCGTGAATGTCTGGCACGGTGGGCCGCCGGTGAGTACGGACTGCGGGAACTCTGCCGAGTTGAAGCTGCGCACATCGCCGTGATCGGTCGACAAGCCCGCGCGGCTGCGCGTCTCGCACGCAAATTCGTCCCACTCGATCCCGTGGGACTGCCAGCCCAACCAGCGCGCCGCCACGTCGAATCCGCCTGCACCTGCGAAGAGATCGACGATGCTCACTAATGAGGGGTCGCTACTGCCGGAGATCGGAGCCGCCATGCTTGGGAAGTGTACGGACCAACGGTCGGGCCGAACGAGTCGGCCACGCGGCGCGGTTGTAGGGTTCGGATCACGCAAATTGCCGCGATCCGACAGCGCCAACGAAAGTGAGATCCATGGCCCGATCGATCGCGACGATCAACCTCAAGGGGGGCGTCGGGAAATCCACCACCACCGCCGCGCTGGCAGAGTTCATGGCAGGCGAGTTCGGCAAACGGGTGCTGTTGATCGACCTGGACCCGCAGACCAACCTCACCACCATGATGATCGGCGGAGAGCGCTGGCATCAACTCAACGACACCGCCCGGACCCTCAAGGCACTCTTCGAGCAGGCGCTCGACTCCAGCGCGCCCCCGTTCGTTCTCTCGGACGCCATTCAGCGCGACGTGTCCCCGCTGGCTCGCGTCACCGGTATCGACCTGTTGGCCTCATCGCTCGACATGATCGAGATCTCCGAGGAGGTCGCCGCGTGGCAGTACGACGAACCCGATTCGATGGAACCGCTGACAGTGCTGAAGAACGCGATCGATGAGATTCGTGACAACTACGATTTCATCCTCATCGATTGCCCTCCGAATATGGGCATCGTGACCAGGAACGGCCTGATGCTCGCCGACGCGTACGTGATCCCGACGATCCCTGACATCCTGTCCACCTACGGAATCCCACAGATTCAGAAGCGAATCCGAGCCTTCTCCCAGCGAACCGGGCACACGCTCAAGCCCCTGGGGCTGGTGATCACCAAGTATCGCCGCAACACCAACCTTCACCGGGACACCATCCGGCGGCTACAGGACGCGGTGCTCGACTACGACGCCCTGCCCCCGCAAGCGCGGGCCGAGGTGGAACGGCCGCCCAATGTAATCCCCTTCTGGGTACCCGATGCGATCGCCATCGCCGGTGCGGCAGACTTCCGAGACCAGGGAACCCTGGCCAAGCGCTACGGAGGCGGCGACGCTGTCGAGACCCTGCGCGACCTGACCCATCACGTGATGACGAATGCCGAGATCTACACATGACCGCGACATCCTCCGCCTACCAGGCGGCCCGAGCCCAATTCGATGACGCCCTGGCCGCTTTGGCGGCCCACGACCAGGATGCGGCCATCACCGTCCTCACCGTGGCGCGTCACGCGGCCAGCGGAATGGCCGGGCGGACACCTGCCCGCCCGGCTCCGCCCACGCGGGCGCCGCGCTCGTCGGCCGCCCTCGATCCGTTCCAGATCTACCGAGACGAGGGCCGGGCGGTCCTCGTCTCGCGTCTGAACGCTCTCGACCTGAACCAACTCCGCGACATCCTGCATCAGTACGGAATGGACCCCGACAAGCGCGCCATGAAGTGGCGCACGGTATCCAAGGTCCGCGAGCACATTGTCGAGCGCACCGAGGCAACTCGGAACCGTGACAACGCTTTCCGCTGACGCCTCGCTGCTCGAACAGGATCACAGAATATCGGGGAACAACCCGTCCCCGTCGTGGCCGCCCTCGGGTGTACCGAACAGCAGCGCGCGATCGAGGTAGCGGTTACCCAATTCGCACGACGTTTCGGGCAGCAGCACGCAGGCGTGGCACGCGGCGAGGTTCGCCGCATCGGCACCGCCACCGCGGGACTCGATGCACACCGGATCTGCCGAGCACCACGACAGCCGCTGCAGACCCTCCGTCAGCGCCGGCCCGAGAATGTGCGGTTCCGCCTGGGCGGCAACACCGCCGAGACTGCCCGCGGAATCCGAACTCGCCGTGTAGAGAAGAACACCGGCCATATCGTCGTCGACGTACAACCGCTCGCGCAGTGAGGCAGCGGGATAGCCTGCCGTCAAGGACAATTGGTCGATCATGACGTGGGCGAACGTGTGCACGGCCATGCCGATGACACCGGTCGCCCGCGATGCCGTCGTCCACGGTGACGGCATAGTAGCCGAGCTGGCGAGCCCGTCGAGCCGCGACTTCGCAAAGGCCGACCCGGCCCACTCCGCGAGCTGATCACGATGGAACGCGAGGAAGATGCCCTCACCGATCACCTCCACCGCCGGCAGCCACCGTGTGCGCTCGGGAGAGAGCGCACACAGGTTCTCCTCGTTGGACTCGTCGGCCAGGCGGGTGAAGCCGTAGAGCGCCCGAACCTCCCGCAGCCGCGTCACCTTGCGAACATCGGAAATCAGGTGCTCCACATCGACCGGAACATCCCGTTCGAGACACACGAAGTCGTCGTCGATCGCTTCCTGCTGCCGTCCCTCGATGAGGGCGCCGTATTCCTGCTTGCGCAGGGCGGATTCACTGAGTGCCGTCGAATCGGCCGCATCTCCACGCTGACGCACCACCTCGGTCTGGATCTGCGCCGCACTGAATCGCCGTGAATCCTCGGCCAGGTTTCGCAGGAGTGCATCGGTGACGGCCTCGGGATCGCGCAGCGCCGCCCAGTGTCTGGTCACGTACTTCGCCAAGGCCTGCGAGTACGGCGGGATCGAGATCGCCGATCGCACGGCCGGAAGCCACACGTTCGACGCACCACGCTGCACGGCTCGTGGAGTGAGATCGCAGGGCTGGGTGGCGTCCGGGCCGAGCCACGGTCGCCGACCGGTGCACGTGCCGAACTCCGCCAGGGCCTTCGGGCCCGCGGACCCGTCGAGGCTGCGGGGTTGCACGCCGCACGTGCAGGTGAGCGTGAGATCCGCTAGGGACGACGTGCGCCCCTGGGCTCGCAGGTGCATGGTGTGGTCGGATCCGCTGTCCTGGCCGGCATGGAGCCACCGGTAGTACGGGAACTCGTCGATATGCCCACGTGTGCAGGCGATCACAAGACGAAAGGGACTGAGCTCGGTGCGCTTCTCGCAACTGCATAGGGAAGAGCTGGAGTCGTTGGTCAACCGGCCGATCGGGCCGATACGTCGACACGAGGGACACACCTGGGTGACGGGGAATCGGATCACCGGGATGTCCCGCTTACCCTTCGAGCCGGCGGGCGGTGCCTTCAGCTCGGCCACGCCGAGGCTGCGCGCAAGCCTCGGTTCGGATATCGCGTCACCCTCGCGCACGCGCCACTCCTGGATGCCGGCGATCATGTAGCTGGTCGTCTCCGACGGAAACAGGCTGCCCACTCCATACGTGCTCAGCAGCTGCGTGCGACGCGCCTTCGCCACACTCATCGTGCGTTGCTCCTCATCTTGATCACGTACAGGGCACTTTCGGCGTCCACGTCACGCAGGCTCGTCAGGGTCGGCCAGGGCGTCTCGGACTGGGTGTACTCGATGTCTCCGTCGGTGAGTGCCGCCGACGGGTCCACCAGGAGCGCACCGGTCGGTGAATCCCTGTTCTGGTACCGCATCGAGGAGTTCGCCTCGGCCTCGGCCAACCACAGGTCGAGCATCTCCTCGACCTGTTTGATCGTGTCGTCGGCTTCATCCGGCGCCACAGCACTCACGCGTTTCTCGATCACGTCGACGAGTGCGCGGAGTTGCCCCTCATGGTCCGGGGCCGCGCCCGCGCTCTTGTCGTCCGACAGCCCGTCGATCAGGTTGCGGGCAAGCGCAACGAACACCCCGTGCAGCCCTCTGTCTCGAGCCCGGGCAGCGAAAGGTGTTGCACTCGTTGCCTCCACCGCCCGGTACATGGCCTGGTGAAAGGGCAGGAAGTTCTCGAAGTGCGATCGATCTCGCGAGCGGGCTGAATTCAGAATTGTCACCACGAGGCCGGGATACTTCCGCCCGACACGGCTGGTTGCCTGAATGTATTCCGAACTCGATTGCGGCTGGCCCATCACGGTCATCAGCCCCAGGCGGTCGATGTCGACACCCACCGAGATCATGTTGGTCGCGAGCACCACATCATCGGCGGCCCCTGAATCAACCGTGCGTTCCAGGCTCTTCAATCGTCGAGGAATCTCGGCCGACGAGACCCGGCTGGTGAGTTCGTTGGAGGACTCCAAACGACGTGGCGTAGACCCGTGTCGGCGGGCGACCACGCCGAGCCGCTCACGGACGTCACCCTCCACCTGGAGCATGGCGCTGCCCAGCACGCGAAGGCTGTTGAAGTAGCCCAGCAGTGTCCAGTACGGGTCTCGGACATCCGTCGTCGCATCGATATCCCTGGCCGCCTGCAAGAGTGCGCCGTAGGTGCGCACCATCAACGTCGCGTGACTG
Source organism: Rhodococcus sp. AZ1 (assembly GCF_054979605.1). Lineage (NCBI taxonomy): Bacteria > Bacillati > Actinomycetota > Actinomycetes > Mycobacteriales > Nocardiaceae > Rhodococcus > Rhodococcus sp. AZ1. The sequence goes on along the minus strand of NZ_JBUEQF010000005.1, from coordinate 33,802 downwards.
GTACCGGGGCTCATCACCCCCACGTACAACCGAGTTCCGGCCACATCCGCTGGAGCGGGTTCGGCGAAGAAGGACTGATCAGGATCGATACCCGGTGGCGGGAACTGGCGCGACCGCCGATCGAAGACACTCGTGATCTGGGCGCTCGACCGACGAATGGTGGCCGTGGACGCCACGACCTTGGGTCGCGTAGGTGGTGTGCCGTCCGTCCTGGGGATGGAACATGCAGCGTCGATGGCGGTTTCGTACAGCCCGACCATCGAGCCCAGCGGCCCCGAGATGAGATGGAGCTCGTCCTGAATGATCAGATCCGGCGGTTGGCCGACGCCATCACGAGCGAAGAGCTTGCGAACGTCCCAGCGCCAGGCCATGTTCGCGAACTTGTCCACCGTCCCGAGGATCAGCTCCGGGCGGTGGTTGTACACATCCTGATCGACCACGTACACCGGCAGCCCCGTGGCGAAATCGCACGCCGAGGTTCCACAGGCGATCCTCAGCGTCTCTTCTGGTCGGGTCACCACGGTGTAGTTTTTCTCGTTCAAGTTCGTCCCGCACCAGGGGCACTGGGTCAGCTGCATCGGATTCGCCTCGACGATCTCGGTGCCGTTCCGCAACGCACGCAGGGACTTCCGTGCCTCATCGAAGGTGTTGGGTGTGCCGCCGCGCCCAACCCATAGTCCGATCGAGAAGCGGCGGGTCCCCAGGTCCGTTCGGGCTGTACGCACCCGCTCAAGGGCGCACATCAGCATCGTCGCTCGTTCGAACTGCTGAATCGTCAACAGCCGCAGAGTGTATCGCATGATCACTGCGACGCCGATCGCAGAACTGTCCCGTAGGCGGCGGAGAAGAACGATGAACGCCACCAGCCCGAGATAGGCCTCGGTCTTGCCACCACCGGTCGGAAACCAGAGCAGGTCGGCGACATCACGGTCCGGATGCGACGGGTCCACGAGACCGGGGAGATTAAGCAGAATGAAGGCGATCTGGAACGGGTACCACGCCTGTTCGAGGCCCTGATCGACCTCACCCTTCGCACCGTTGCGCACCCACACCTGGCGAGCTCGCTGGCTCTGCATCGCCGAGTTGGCCAGCTGAAATGCTCGAAACACCGTCGGGTCGCTCTCGAGCAGGCTGATTCCGGCATCGATTCGCGCGGCGGCATCGCGTGCCGCCAAGAAGTGTTCGGCCGCAGTGGGAACGAGCGTCTTCGGGACGTCGGTGGAACCGCCCCGCACCGCACCGTCACGCTCGTCGATCCACTCCCGGTACCGACCGACGAGGCGACGAAGATCAGCCACCACGTCGTCCCGGCCGGCCGTGGCGAGGTGCGACATCCGCAGATTCACGTTCTCATCGACGCTGCCGGGCCGCGCCCGCGAGACCTCACACGTGGGGAGAAGGGTGGTATCGATTCGATCGGTCACGGCACTCGACGTCGCCGTCCATGTCACCGCACACCCGTGGCCGATTCCGAAGGTACGCACATTGCGGTACATCAGGTCAGCGCTTCGCAAGTCGGCTTCTGACGCCCTTCGGTGTGGTGCGCCACGGTCGACGATCGCCGGCACTTCGGTGGACACGGCGATACCCACCTGGAACCACGATCTGTCGTCGCGCAGTTCCCCTTTCACCGATCGCTGGGTGTTGCGCAGCACGGCCGACACCGTGACAGTCCCGTCACGAGGTGCGCGGTTGAGGACGTACAATTCGAGGCCCGGTACAACCTCGAGCCGGTGTGCGCCGACTGTCGAGACGGAGTGTTCGATGGGCGCAACATCGACCGGAAGTCGAGTCCAGGAGGACGGTACGTGGCGTCGTCGTCGCGACTGCGCGGCATCCGCGTTCTCCGATGCCTCTTCGTCACCGGGCAGGTAGCGGGCTGCCGACACGACCAGATCGATCGTCTCCGACACCCGCGGATCAACCGTGAAGGTCAGACCCAGAGACGAGGGATACCGCATCAGCGATTGTGCAACCGGCGTATCGCTGACGCTGTCCACTGGATCGGACTCGGCGCTGTCCGGCTCGACCTCCTCCTGCACAGCGCCGTCCACCGGCCACAGGACACCGACGACGTACCTGTCCAGTGGAGGCTCGGTCAGGACTTCGTGCTTCCCGTCACCCGGCCCGTAAAGGTCTGCGACCAGCTCGTCCACCATTTCGGAGCGGAAGGCGTACATCTGATCCAGCTGCGATGCCTCGGTCATTTCCATCCTTCCCAGCGTATGTCCCAATCCGGCTTCACGAGCCCGGACAGGCGTGGAGCGAGCCAGATGCCCAGTTGTCCGAGGCCGGCCTCCTCGGTTGCCTCCGGTTTCCCGGCCACGGATTCCACCGTGGTGACCGTCAGGCCGTTCAAGACGGTGGGCCAATTCGGCTTGCCCATTGTGAAGCCCCTCTTGAATGCTTTGCCGAAGGCTTCGGACGTGCGTGCGATCGGTGGTCCGTCGTCGACGCCGACCAGATAGACAGGTGCCGCCTGCGAGGTCCACTCCTTGTCGAGAATCAGGGTGGCGGGGCGTCCGACGAGGTGTCCCGACTCCAGGAGTTCCTGGGACGCAACCGGGGATAGGTCGAACGGCTCGGCGGTATCGATGTCCTCGGTCCGGAACTCCATGGAGGCGGTACGAGCCTTGTAGAGGCCCTTACCTGTTGTCTTCTCGAGCCATCGGCCCGAGTAGTCGTCCTTCTTCATGTAGCCGAACTTGGTGGGCGCGAAGAGTCGGATCTCGTCTCGCGCCCGACTGAGAGCGACGTAATCGCGGCGCGCGATCGCAAAATTGTCTTCATTGGGCTCGTAATCCGAGTTCAGAACGTACACACGATCGAACTCCAAGCCCTTCGCCCGGTGAACAGTGGAGACAACTATGTCTTCGACCGTATCTGCTTGCAGCGCAGTCGGAAGACCGTAGCCGGCGATGACCCGGCGAATCCTGTCCACGTCGAGATCGTCGGGCCACTGGAATCGACCCTCCGCTTCTTTGAGAAGTGTCCACGCATGGCCGGGATCACCGACCGATGTCTCTGCGAGGCGGGCCAGTACGGCATCGCGCCTGTTGGTGACACGCGGTAGACGACGTGCTAGCTCGGCAATCCACGGGCTGGCCCCCTGCTCCTGCGCGGGTCTGCGCAGCGTGTGGCGGATCCCCTCCCTCGTAAGGATGTTCGAGACCTTGAGCGCTTCACCATTTGTTCGCGTCAGAACTGCGGTGCTGGTGCCGGCGCGGTGGACCTCGCGCAGCATGTCGGCGGTCTTGAGTGCCTCCAACCGACCCTTGAACTCGTCGACCGCTGATCGGGCCTCCGTGTCTCTCGTTGTCGACCGAAGTTGCAGACCGAGTTTCACAACTTCCTTCGGCATGACACCCCTGGCGCGGAAGTTCTGGCGCAGTTCGGTACGGCGAACATCGTCCAGTGCACACAGCTGATCGATGATGTCGACATGATTGCTCAGCTCCTCGGCAGTGAGCTGAAAGTTGTACAGCGCCTGGTTGGGGTCGCCCAGCGCTGTGAACCCGGTGTCGCGATCGAGGCGGTGGATCAACGCCATCACGAGATCCGCGCGTACCCCGACCAGGTCTTGGACCTCGTCGAGAATCACGTGACGAACATCCTCGATAGACGGCAACTCGACATTAAGGTCCGAGAGCAAACGAGTCGCGTGCCGGATACGGTCGTCGAACGTGCCGGTGGGATCCTCCTCCGCATCGATGACGACCCGGCTCGCGAACGAGTCGAACGTCCGGATCTCCGACTGAACAACCATTTTCGTCGCCAGCCTCTGGCGCACAGCGGACACCGCCGCCCGGGAGAAGCTCAGAACCAGTACCTCGGTCGACAGCGACACGTCGTGCTCACGTGCGAGGTATTCGAGCCGGGCAGCCACCACCTCGGTCTTTCCCTGCCCGGCGCCGGCAACCACGACCAGCCGCTCGGTGGGATCTGCCTCCGCCACCGCCCGCTGCAGCTCGTCCAAGTCTGCGGGACCGTCGTCGACCATGTCGGCAACGAGGGAGAGCTCGGGCTCGATCTCCGGTCGGACGAAGTCCAGATGCGCCGCCGCCGATGCCCGCCGGCGGTCTCGGAAATGAACCAACGGATCGGACGTCTCCGCCCGTTGCCGTTTGCGGTCGCGAAAGCGGCCCTCACCTGTGGCGTCGAGCTGCTGCGGTGGCTGGTCGCCCCGGGCTTCCTCGGCCTGTCCGCGGGCTCCTGCTCCTGCGCGTCCGGTCGCGTCCCGGGTCACCGCCCCGGCGAGGAGAGCGGGGCTCATCGACAACGACCACTCGACATCGGTGCCCCAGCGCGAGGCGATGTACTCCTCGACAGCAGGCCGGAGATCGGTGGTGACACGGCGTCGCACGCTTGCACCGATCGGAAGATCATTCCGCTCAGCGGAATTCGGTCGGATCAGGGCCAAATCAGAGGATCCGGCACCAGCGCCGAGTGCTGCGAACTGGTAGCTCAGCGGTTGCTCGGGGTCGACCAAGAGGCCGATCCCGGCGCGCGCCGCCTCATCCGTCGTATCCGCACCGTGCGCAGTCTCCTCGAGGCTCACCACTCGCTGGACCAGGTACTCGTCGATCCCCTCGTCAGGCACCAGCAGCCGCCAGGCTCCCACCACCAGCGCACGTGATCGCTCGAGATCCTGCGACGCCCGAATCAGTTCGACCATCGCATCGAACAACTCGACGCTGTCGAACGTCCGCGCCTGCAGCGTGGCCCACTCGTTCCACCGATGCCGGTAGTCGACGAAGCGCTCTTCGACATCGATGTGGTAGCCCTCCGCATACAGCGGAGCATTCCGACGGAGCTCGTCGAGGTCTACGGCGAGGGGACGCGCTCTCCAGTCGCTCAACTCGTCATCATCGATGTGTAGTTCGAGAGGCCACGGCAACGCCGGCGGCACCTCGTTGGCATCAAGATCCTGCCGAGTGAACCGAATGCCATCGGTTGCGGGGACCATGCCCAGCGGGAGCGCACCGACCGAGTCGGTGAGTGGGGTCAGAACAGCGAGTTGTATCTCCGCTTCGGTCCCTCGGTTACCGCGAGAGCGCGTCACCGGGTCAGAAGTCGACGACGGCACTGCTTCTTCTGATGCGGTCACACTCGGCGGCAAACCCGTTACCGGTGGATCGGGGAGGTGCTCACTCTCGTCAAGTTGTACTGCGGCCGATGAACGTTGGGCCTCGGGGCCTCTGTCATGCGGCCGCGTGCTAAAAAAATCAACACGCTCCGGGGGTTCGGCGGGCCTACTCGGCTCGGGTGGTGTGGGGGGCTCGGGTGTTGAGGTCACCGGGGTAGGCAGGACCTTCTCCAGAAGGGGCTGCGGCTCGGGGAGGAGATCGATCCCCGCGAAAAGCCCTTTGCGGGCGAGGGTTTCGAGCGTTCCGGCGTCGATTCGCACCGAGCCCGCCAGCCTGGCGGCCAGGTCCGCCGTCGGGACGACGGTACCGACGGGAAAGGGTCGAAACACATCAGCGACAGCCGCAGCAATCTCGCGTCCCTCTAGGATCGGACGCGGCTCGACCGGTTCGGGGATTGAGATCCTCGGCGGAGGATCGGGCGGTACTTCAACACTCGACGTTGGTTCCGGTTCGAGAGCGGTATCGGTGGGCGGTGCAACCGGCGTGACACTCCCCGGATGCGGCCACGCACGGCAGAAGGCGTCACCCAGCGTCAGGCTTCGCTCGAGAATCTCATCCGAGCCGAAGCGGTCGGCAAGGTCCGCGTTGATTGCCAGGCCAAGATCCCGGCCCAGTGCGGTGCGCCTGCGTAGCCATGCGCCCGCCGTGGCGTCCAGCTTCCTGCTGACCAACGTCAAGTTCCCGATAGTGTCGAATACGTTGGCCGATTCGTCCTCGGCAACCTCGTCGGGCCCATCAGCGTGAACCAGCTTCTCGACCACCAAACGACGATCAAGTGAGGTGGCCCCCCTGCTGAGCAACCGCTCGCAGCCACTCAGAATCAGCACCATCCGAGCCCGAGTCACGAGCCGGTACAGGGGCTTGGTGAGAAGCGTGTCCTGCACCTCCTCGTCGCGCGGCCAGTATGCGGACTCGGCTGTGTGCCCGCGTAGGAACTCGACGACAACGCGGTCAGCATTGGCGTCGGCGCCCTTCAGTTGCTGGAGGAGATCGAGCATCATCCGGTTGTAGTTCTTGGTGGTGAGACCGCAGACCAATCGGCGCACCAACCACGATTCCAGTGCACCATGCGCGCGAGCCCGCTCCTCAGGATCGGCGGTCACCGCGAGATGCATCAGAACGGGCGTGAGAACCGATGTGTCCAGCGAAACGATCACACGGTAGAAGCGACCGTCCGCCGAGTTCTGCGCGGGATCAACGATCGCCTCGTAGACACCCGCGAAACGGTCGATGTCCGCCAGCAACGCTAGGAGATCCACTCCACGGGCCGTGGCAACCTCGCGAAACTGCGGGAACAGAGTCGCAGACGCAACCTCCGTGCCCGTGCGCATGGTCAGGAAGTGGCCGAAGAACGCATCGAGCCGCGACCTGAGCAACCGCCCCTGACGTACCTCCGATTTCCAGAACGGTAGTTCGAGGCGGCGCCAATACTTCGAGTACGCATCCTCGGTGTCGAGGCCCGCGTTCTCTAGAAGCTGGAACAGCAAGTTCTTGATCAGGTCGCTCGGGAGCAGAGGAGTCCCGCGATCGTTGAGGCTCTCGAAGATGACCTGGGCGTTGTCGGTCTCCTCCAGGCTGATCACAACGAGGACCAACCCGCTCCGGAGCACATGAACCAGTCGGCCGATCTCGTCATCGGATCGCACAGGCCCACGTCCGGTGTCATCCACCCAACTGCAGGCCCGCTCGTAGAAGAACCTGTACGCGTCCAACAAGCGCGGATTCTCGGGCGTTTGAGAGAGCAGGTCGTCGACGTCGCCGGCGCCAGGGACATCCGTGATCGACGTGAACACCTCACGATCTGAGAGTGTCGGCCACACCTTGTATCGCGAGCGGTGGTCGGCGGACAGTTCTTCCTGGTTCAGGATGAGCTGGTTGAGTGCACGCTCGAACTTGGCGTTACGGCCTCGCGTCCTCACCATGTCGCGGACCGCGCACATCAGAACCTGCAGAGTGGTCAGCCGCTGCTGGCCGTCGACTACCTGAAAGGCGGGCAACTCGTGTCTGCCGACCTTGATGTGGTCGAGAACCACGGCACCCAGAAAGTGTGGACTGACGTCTGCGTCAACGGAGTACCGGTCGTACATCCCGATAACGTCGTTCCACAGCGGTTCCCAGTTCCGGTCCTGCGCCCACACATACGGCCGCTGGAAGATCGGCACGACGAGGCGCTGTTCGATCCCGAACAACTCCCTCATGGTTTGGGGCGAGGCGCGCACGTGAGAATCCCTGTCGGCCGGTGGTGGTATGACTTGAAGCACTTTCGAGGCTAACCGAACCGACCGACACGGAAGGGTCCAGAGTGAAAAGCACAGCTCGTCGCGTTCTCGAGTTGCTTCGAGAGGTCGGGCCGCACACCGCACACGACATCGTCGATTGCCTTCGCGACGAATCCGTCGACGCAGATCTGGTGTCGCGCGCTCTCTACGACCACCCGTCACTCTTCGACCACGACGGATCGCCGTCTCCGACGTGGCACCTGCTCGACGACGACTTCCCACTGGCCTCCGTGGTTCCGGGCCTCGTCATGCGACCGTGGCAACGAGACGCCCTGCAGGACTGGGAGGCATCGGGACGTCGGGGGGTCGTCGAAGCCGTCACGGGAACCGGGAAGACGGCCGTCGGTCTGGTGGCGATCGCGGACGCCGTTCGCCGCGGTCTCCCGGGCGTGGTGCTGGTCCCAAGCAATGCGCTGATGGATCAGTGGGCGGCGGCCATCCAGCTGCGCCTACCTCATGTCCGTGTTGGACGGCAGGGAGCAGGGTCGCGCGACAGCCTGGCAACGCACAAGGTGCTCATCGCGACCGTTCAGTCGGCATCGAATCGGGAGGCTTACCCGATGGCGGGTGGGGGACTCATCGTGGCAGACGAGGTCCACCGGTACGGCGCCACCCACTTCGCGCAAGCACTCTCCCCCGGCTTCACCGAGAGGCTGGGCCTGACAGCAACTTTCGAGCGGTCCGACGACGCATTGGAAACCGTACTCCGGCCGTACTTCGGCCCGACGATCGACGGGTGCTCGTATGCACGCGCGTACGCGGAGAAGATTCTGGCCCCTATCCGCCTGCTGACGGTTGGCGTCTCCTTCACACCGGATGAGCAGGTGCGATACGACACTGCCGATGCGACAGCCCGTCAAGCCCGATCAAGACTCGTCGAAAAGTTCGGAGTTCCCGGCGAACCATTCGGCACGTTCTTCGCCGAGGTAACCGCCCTGGCCAAAAACCTTGCAGCGGGACCGGCGTGCTTTGCGGCTCAGTCGTACATGAAGGCTTTCAACTATCGGCGATCGATCATGGCTGGGAGCAAAGCCAAGTTGCACATGCTCCGCGAAACTGCGCCGGTGTTGACAGGCCCGTCGCGCTCGATCATGTTCTCCGAGACGATCGATGCGGCCGACGCCGCATCCCGAGTCCTAGTCGATGCAGGGGTGCACGCGCAATCACTCACGTCGAACACCCCGCAGAACGAGAGGCCAGGCATTCTTCGAGGCTTCAAGGACGGGCGCTTTCCGGTGCTGTCCACCGCTAAGATGCTCGACGAGGGGATCGACATCCCCGAGGCCGAGGTGGGAATCATCCTGGCGGCGAGCCGCTCTCGCCGACAGATGATCCAACGCATGGGGCGCGTCATCCGACCCAAAGCAGATGGACGCTATGCAAACTTTGTCATTGCCTACGTTCGGGGAACATCGGAGGATCCAGCCTCGGGTGCGTACGAAACGTTCCTCCGCGAGATCGTCAACCTAGCGGACGAGAGGGTCGACACCGATCCCGAGACAGCATCAAGGCTACTGAAGCGCTGGCTCTCCGACAGCGTGGCCACACTTGAAGCCGAGTCGATCTCCGATGTTGAACTCGAAGTGGTCGGGAATGATTCGGCTGCCAACGGCGACGAAGACACCGACTGGGTGGAACGGGCAATCCTCGACATCCTGGACGAATTCGAGGGTATCGCCACATGGGCGGAGCTGGTCGAACTCCTGCCGGACCCCGAGGTCCAGGAGGCACTCATGCGAGGCGATCTCCATCCGAGGCTTACGTGGCTACCCCTTGGCTCGGAACTCGTTTGTGCGGGGGGCGAACGATTCACCTCACGCGACACCCAGATCTCGGCCCTACTGGCGGTTGCGCACGCGGACTTCATGACGAGTGGTCGGCTGAACACCGCAACAACCTCAGGGAGATCGATATCGGTGGATCGACAGGCCGCCCTGCACGCGTCCTTGACGACTTCGGGCGCGGAAATTGAACCACCGCGAAGCGCCCTTCCGCCGCATCCCGTTCGCGCCGATGAGCCCACAGAGTCGCCGCCAGACCGACAAATAAAGCAGTTCATCTCGCTGATGAGCAAACTCGGCAGCACTCCATCCGCGCGCTCAACGGACTTCGGAGCCACGGTCGATGTGCGCCATCCCGATGGACGACACATCACTGCACAGGTACTTCCTGATCACGGTGGATCCTGGTTCCTGCCCGACAGCCTGGTGCTCTCGCAGGATGCAGCCGATCCGGCAGCCGTGGTCTTCATCGACGGATCGCTAGTGCCACCCCACTCCTTCATATTTGCCGCAGCGAGCATCGCGAAGACCGTGCAGCGAGTCAGAAGTGGGCACAGTAGAGACGGATTCGCAGTCGTGGATGGCGGAATTGCCGTGGACAGGGTCTTCGTTGCACCGGAGTTGAATCGCTGGGGGCTGCTGGGATTCGCCCCGCCGCCCGGTTCAGCTCCGGCGTCATCAGCGGGGCGGATCCCAGCGCGGACGCGAATAGGCGCCGCGAGTACGTCGGGGCAGTCCGCGCATCAATCCGGCACGGCCGAGCCCGACTCGGTGCAGATGATGTTGATCTTCCAGGGTCACAGAATTGTGGGAAGATACAACCGCAGGACCAAGCGCATTCAGGTTACGAACTCAGCTCGCATGCCGACGCTTGTGGGCAGAACGTTTCCATCACTCGCGGACGCCTCGGGCGTGATCACGTCGGCAATCGCCGGTGCAGGTAAATCGTCAAAAGATCCGACACTGTGGAAGCGCCTCAGACCTGTATAGCGGTACCAAGAGCGTTGCCACTGCTGCACGCCAACGGCGGACGGTATGTCGCTCGGCAAACGAGGCCCATAAGTGGACTGGGTAGGTAGTTGTTCTCTGTGGAGATTGGGCTTAGATCCGTGGGTGGACGCGGGCGGTGTTGCTCAGTCGCCGACGGTGATCGCTGAGCGGGCCGGTTGGACGGAGTCGCAACTACCTCTTGCAGGGGTCTGCTGCCGATCCCGGTGATCATTGCGTGCGCACTACCGATTCACGTTAGAGATAATCGACACCGACCCGGACCTCTGCTGATGTAGCGCTCAGGCTTGGGTTGATGCCGCAGGTGCTGGGTCTGGTCCCGCGTTGGCTGATCTGGGACAACGAGAGCGGCATTGGTCGCGAGGAGCGGGGACGCAGAGGGGTTGGGGTAGGTTCGGCGAGACGCAGACACAGCGGGTGGTTCTGCGTCCGAACCGCGTGATCCTGAGCCAAAGGGCCTACTGGAAGGCAGGGACGGCTGCTTCGAGACGTCCTTCATGCCCTGTCGAGACTTTCGGGTTGCGCCCTCCTTGTCGGCGACCGTCGGATCACTCGCGTCACCGACGCGGGTCGGACCGTTCACCGGGGGAGGGGAGTGGACGAGAAAGGGCGCCACCCGCGAAGGATGGCGCCCTTTCTCACTCCGGCTGAGGTCAGTGGTGACCGTTGCCGTTCGTGCTGACCCCGTTGCCGTTGGACCCGTTCGAGCCATTCGCCAGCTGCAGCTGATAGTTCTTCAGCATCGTCAGCTGATCGTGCTCGCCCTGATGGGCCAGACGCTCATGAAGCTGGCTCTCCTCGAGCGGATCGGGCGTGAAGAGGCTTCCCGAGCCGGGCTTGCCGGCCAGGCCCAGCTTGTTCATCTTCTTCGGGACGGCTGCACCCTGGTACTCGAGGGGGATGGGGTGTCCGTGCTCGTCCACAGGGCCGAGGGGCTGGTGGATCTCGACGAACGCCCCGGACGGCAGGCGCTTGATGACGCCGGTCTCGATGCCGTGCTCGAGCACCTGACGGTCGCTGCGCTGCAGGCCGATGCAGAACCGGTAGGTCACGAAGTACACGATCGGCGGGACGATCAGCAGACCGATGCGTCCGGCCCACGTCATCGCGTTGAGGGAGATGTAGAACTTGTACGCGATGATGTCGTTGACGCATGAGAGCGTGAGCACCACGTAGAACGCGATCGCCATCGCACCCAGGGCGGTACGCACCGGCACGTCGCGGGGACGCTGCAGCAGGTTGTGATGCGCGTCGTCCTTGGTGAACCGCTTCTCGATCCACGGGTAGAGGGTCATCACCGCGAACGTCAGGCCCATGATGACCGCCACGGCGAACACCGCGGGCACCATGTAGTTGCCGATGTAGAGCTCCCACGCGGGCCACAGACGAGCCATGCCGTCGGTCCACATCATGTAGAAGTCCGGCTGGGATCCGGCAGCGACCTGCGACGGGTTGTACGGCCCGAGGTTCCAGACGGGGTTGATCTGGAGTACGCCACCCATGATGGCGAGGATGCCGAAGGTGACGGCGAAGAACGCGCCGGCCTTCGCGGCGAACACCGGGAGGATGCGAACGCCGACGACGTTCTCCTCGGTGCGGCCAGGGCCGGGGAACTGAGTGTGCTTCTGATACCACACCAGCGCCAGGTGCGCGGCGATCAGGCCGAGCAGGATCGCGGGAATCAGCAGTACGTGGGCGACGTAGAGACGCGGCAGGATGATGGTGCCGGGGAAGTCCCCGTCGAAGATCATCCAGTGCAGCCAGGTCCCGATCACCGGGACGGAGATGGTGATGCCGGAGAACGCGGCGCGCAGGCCCGTACCGGAGAGCAGGTCGTCCGGGAGGGAGTAACCGAAGAAGCCCTCGAACATCGCCAGGATCAGGATGAGCGAGCCCAGCACCCAGTTGGCCTCACGCGGACGGCGGAAGGCGCCGGTGAAGAACACGCGGAACATGTGGACGATGATCGCCGCGGCGAACAGCAGGGCCGCCCAGTGGTGGATCTGGCGCACGAAGAGTCCGCCGCGAACCTCGAAGGACAGGTTCAGTGCGGTCTCGTAGGCGCGTGTCATCTCGACGTTGCGCAGCGGAGCGTAGGCGCCGTTGTAGACGACCTCGGACATCGAGGGGTCGAAGAACAACGTCAGGTACACACCGGAGATCAACAGGATGACGAAGCTGTACAGCGCCACTTCACCCAGTAGGAACGACCAGTGGGTCGGGAACACCTTGTTGATGTTGCGACGTAGGCCCGAAGACAGGTGGTAGCGCGAGTCGACGCCCTCTGCCTGCTTCGATGCGAGCGTAGCGATTGCTGAACTCATATTGTTCCCTCCTCGACTAGCTGGGGGTGTGATCGCCGGCGGGTCGTTCCCAGTATGCGGGACCGAGCGGTTCGATGAAATCTCCGTTTGCCACCAGGAATCCGTCTTGATTGACGGTGATCGGTAGCTGCGGAAGGGCGCGTGCGGCGGGGCCGAACACCGGTTTGCCGTATTCCAGGGCGTTGAACTGCGACTGGTGACAGGGGCAGAGGATGCGGTTGGTCTGCTGCTCGTACAGCGACGTGGGGCAGCCCAGATGCGTGCAGATCTTCGAGTACGCGAAGTAGTCGCCGTAGTTGAAGCTCTCCTGACCCTTGCGCTTGATCACCTTCTGGGTGTCCTCGGTGCGCAGCCGAATGAGCATGACCGCGTTGCGGATTCCCTTGATCGAGTGCGAGAGGGCCTTCTCGTCGCCGCGGTCGGACTCGCGGAACGGGAACACTGTCTCCATTGCGCCCGCATCGAGATCCTCGGGGCGAACCAGCACGATGTCGTCCACCCGCCCGGTGTACCGACGCAGGTAGATCATCTCGCCGGGGTACTTCGGGGTCCAGTCCGACACCCAGAGCGGCGACTCGTCGCCCTTGGCCCAGGGGTTCTTGATCAGGCCGCCGATGGGCAGGATGGCGAGCAGACCCAGAGCGCCGCCGCCGAAGTACAGGCTGCGCTTGATCACCTTGCGACGTGCGATGGTGGTGCTGTCGAAGGAATCCGCCAGCCCGGAGACCAGGGTCTTCTTGTCCACCTCGCTGGAGCCGCCGTCGTGACGGTCCTGGATGGAGACCTCTTCGGGGACGAACTTCTTGGTGAACTGCACGGCGCCGACGCCGACCGCCAGAACCGCCAGACCGAGGGTGAGGCCGATCAGCGGGGTGTAGAGCGAGTACAGGCCGTAGTTCTCCTGGTTCGGTCCCGCGTACTGCCACGGCCAGAACAGGAAGATGGCGAAGAAGGCAACCGCGGAGACACCCGCGAGGATGAACCAGAAGGCCACCGACCGCTCGGCGCGCTTCTCGGCGCGGGTACCCGGCACGGGCCAGCGCGAGCGACGGAACGCGATGTCCACGCCGTCGAGGGCTGCGCCGAGCTTGACCAGCTCGTCGCGGGTCATACCCGCGAGTTCCTCTTCGGTGTAGGTGCGCTTGGGGTCGATGGCAACTCGCGTGGACGATCCGGCTGCCGCGTCGGCGTCGATCTCGTTGGTGTCGTTGTCGTTGCGCTCGTCACTCATGCTCGGGCTCCGATCCACACTGCAGCGCCGACCACGGCGGCGATTCCGACGATCCAGAGGGCCAGCGCTTCGGTGGCCGGACCGAAACCACCGAGGCCGTAGCCGCCGGGGGGAGTGGTCTCGCTGGACGCCTTGACGTAGGCGATGATGTCTTCCTTCTCCTCCGGCGTGAGTTGCCGGTCGGAGAACTTGGGCATGTTCTGCGGTCCGGTGACCATCGCCTGGTAGATCTGCTGCTCGTTGGCCGGATCGAGCGAGGGTGCGAACTTGCCGCTCGACAGGGCGCCGCCGCGACCCGTGAAGTTGTGGCAGGACGCGCAGTTGAGGCGGAACAGCTCGCTGCCGCGGGCCTGGTCGCCGCCACGCAGCGACGTGGTCTCGATGTTGCCGTCGGAGTCGCGCAGGACGGTGGGGCCACCGCCGTTGGCCTGAATGTAGGCGCCGAGCGCGTCGACCTGCGCCTCGTTGAACTTGGCGATCTTGCGCATGGCCTGAGCCTCGTTGCGCGCCATCGGCATACGGCCCGACGAGACCTGGAAGTAGACCGCCGCCTCGCCGACACCGATGAGGCTGGGACCGCGACCGTTCACGCCCTGCAGGTTCGCGCCGTGGCAGGTCACGCATGCGGTGTCGTAGATCTGCTTACCTTCGCGCACCAGGGCCGCCGAATCCTCGGTGGCCGTGGCGACCTGGGCGTCGGGGGTGAGGGCCGACGCGAGGAAACCGGCCGCGACCAGACCCATCATCAGCGCGAGCGCCCCCGACACGCGGCGGCGCGTACGACGGCGCCGACGGGCCTTGGCGGCGGCGGCGCTGCCGGCCTCGCCGCTGGGAGCGGGGGTGGGCGAAGAACTCATCTGTATCCCTTGTCGTGTCGGGACTGCTGGGCGGTGACGATCGGCAGGTCCGTCCCTACTTCACAGTAATCTTTAAGGTAGGTCGGCGCCATGACGATCAGCGGATGAAGTAGATCGTGGCGAACAGCGCGATCCACACGATGTCGACGAAGTGCCAGTAGTAGGACACGACGATTGCTGCCGTGGCCTGCGCCGGTGTGAACTTGCTGACCAGGGTGCGTGCGATCAGGAACACGAAGGCGATGAGGCCGCCGATCACGTGCAGACCGTGGAAGCCGGTCGTGATGTAGAAGACAGAGCCGTACACGCTGCTGGACATGGTCGTGCCTTCTTCGACCAGGTGGTAGTACTCGTAGCCCTGGCCGATCACGAACACCGTTCCCATCGCCAGGGTGATCGCGTACCAGCGTCGCAGGCCGAACACGTCGCCGCGCTCGGCCGCGAACACGCCGAGCTGGCACGTGAACGACGACGCCACGAGGATCGCGGTCACCGGTACGGCCAGGGCGAGATTGAGCTCGGTGGGCTCGGGTGGCCAGTTGCCGGCCGCCTGGGCGCGCGCGACGAAGTACATCGCGAACAGGCCCGCGAAGAACATGAGCTCGCTCGAGAGCCACACGATGGTGCCCACGCTGACCATGTTCGGTCTGTTCAGCGAGTGGACGCGCTGGGTGATGGCGGATCCTGAGGTACCTACTGCAGTCGTCACGAGAGCAAGTATGACCCCTTGTAGTACCGCAGGCATAGTCGGGGTGTTCGCGGTGCGTCGGGGGTCGACCGGGGTGCTCGATCGGGTGGCGGCGTGCCACAGTGGGGCATGCCGAAACAGCAGGGAAGAGGGTGGTTCCGACGCCTGTTCGGGCGCCGGGGGGCGAGCGTTCTCGACCCCGAACGTGACGATTTGATCGTGGTCGCGTCCTCCTTCGACGACGCGGAGGCGGCGAGCGCGGCGTTGGCCCGTGCGAAGGAGACCGAGCCGCCGTGGAGTGCCGACGATCCGGCGGTCCTGCGTCACCACCTCGTACTGCCGGCCGGGACGGTCGACGACGCGGTCGCGGTCGCCGCGCAGGACGGGTACGCGCCGCCGGCGGGCGTGATGTCCGCCCTTCCGGCGGATGCGCCCGCGCCGGACCGGGAGATCGTCGACGGGTCGCCTCTGACCCTTCAGCGGGTGCAGGTTCTCGATGCGCTGCACTGCTCGCAGGAACGGTCGCGGATGGCGGGGCTCGCCCAGCGTCGCGGGGGGATCGTCCTCGGGTGGGACGCCCTGCAGGTTCCACCGTCCCACTAGGCTCACCGGCCATGACCACACCTGCACCGACATGGCCCGCAGTGCTGTCCGAGCTGTGTGCGGGTCGAGACCTCACCGCGGCCCACGCGGCCTGGGCCATGGACGAGATCATGACCGACAACGCCACCGGCGCACAGATCGCGGCGTTCGGTGTTGCCCTGAAGATCAAGGGCCCCACGCCGATCGAGCTCGCTGCTCTCGCGGGATCGATGCTCTCGCACGCCACCGGGGTACCCGTCGACGACGATGTCGTCGACATCGTGGGTACCGGTGGTGACCGATCCAACACGGTCAACATCTCGACGATGGCGTCGATCGTGGTGGCAGCCGCCGGGATTCGTGTGGTCAAGCACGGCAACCGCGCGGCGTCCTCGGCCAGCGGCGGCGCGGACGTGCTCGAGGCGCTCGGGGTGCGTATCGACCTCGCGGCACCGGACGTGGCGCGATCGGTCGCGCAGGTGGGTATCGGGTTCTGCTTCGCGCCGGTGTTCCATCCGGCGCTGCGGTTCGCCGGTCCGCCCCGCCGGGAGATCGGCATACCCACCGTGTTCAACGTGCTCGGGCCGCTGACCAACCCGGCGCGTCCGAAGGCAGGTCTGGTCGGGTGCGCATTCGCGGATCTGATCGACGTGGTCGCGGGAGTGTTCCGCGACCGTGGGAGCTCGGTCCTGGTGGTGCGCGGAGACGATGGTCTCGACGAGATCACCACCTCGACCACCAGCGAGGTGCACGTCGTCGAGCACGGCACGGTGCGGGTGGAGCGGCTAGATCCCCGCGACCTGGGCATCGAGCGCGTACCGCTCGATGCGCTGCGCGGTGGCGACGCCGCCGCGAACGCCGAGGTGGCGCGCGCGGTGCTGGGCGGCGCCAGCGGACCGGTGCGCGATGCCGTGCTCCTGAACGCGGCGGCCGCGATCGCCGCTCACCGCGGGGTGGGCGACGACCTGCTCGGCGCCCTCGGCGGCGGCCTCACCGCCGCCGCCGCCGCAGTCGACAGCGGAGCTGCCGCCGCACTGCTCGCGCGGTGGATCGAGCACACCTCGGCGGTGTAGCGGCTATTCGCCGATCGAGAAGCCGGCGTCGACCTCGGTGCTCGAGTAGGACTTGAAGGCGATGTGTGTGTCGGTTCGCAGCACCCCGTCGAGCCGATTGATGCGTTCGGTGACCACCTCGGCGATCTCGGAGTGGCTGCGCACCTTCACCAGCGCGATGAGATCGACGTCGCCGGCGCACGAGTAGACCTCGCTCACCCCGGCGGTGTCGGCCACGGCGCGCGCGGTCTCCGGAATGCGATGCACATCGGCATGGATCAGGACGATCGCGGTGATCATGGGATCAGCTTAGGGAATCCGGCGCCCTTCGCGGCGTCCGATCGACTGCACGGCGCTCGCCCAGCTGTGCCAACGACCCGAACCACCCACCGGGAGGTGATACGGATCGCTGCAGCTGACGATCCGGACGCCGTCGGATTCGAGCCACCGCACCAGCAGGCCCAGCTCGTCCGGCGACGCTCCCCGCATCGCCGTGGTGTCCGGGACGACGGTCTCGGCGCCGGCGACGATCGCCTCGACCACCGGCATCGGGGGCACCCCGCGTGCGGACGTGCCCGCCGAGGCCAGCCGCCCCGATCGGACGACGACGAAATCCCATCCGCCGCTCGCCGAGCGACGGGCGGCCACGAGCTGCTCGACGCGAGCCAGGGCTGCGTAGCGCTGCATGCGGTGCGTGACGGTGATCAGGGCGGCGGTGCGATCGCGTAACCGGGCGGCCGATTCGAACAGTTCGGCGCGGGCTAGGTGGTCGATTCGATCGATGAGCCCTCGGACCAGGTTGTCGTCGAGCCCGGCGACGAAGTTCAGGAACTCGGCCGGGGCAGGGGCGTACTGCTCGGCGGTGGTCGGGGTCGCGGTGGCGGCGGGACATCCACCGACGGCCACCACCTCGCACGTGTGGGTGCGCTTCGCCGAGAGTCGGCGGGTGCACGTGCGTAGCCCGAGCGCGCGGGAGACGGTCTCGGCGACCTCGGCGGCAGTGGATCGATCGGTGAAGGGACCCAGCGCCCGGTCGGTGGGGGCGCGCACCACGGACAGGCGGGGGAACCCGTCGTCGGTGAGGGTGATCCACCATCCGCGTCGGGGGAACTTCGAGCGTCGGTTGTAGGGCGGGAGGTGGGCGACGATCAGTCGCAGTTCACGAACCCCGGCCTCGAGTGGATGCGCACACTCGACGTGGTCGACGCGCTCGGCGAGCGCCACCATCTCCTTCATCCGCCCGCGGGTCTCGGACCCGGTGAAGTACGAGCGCACGCGCCGATGCAGGTCGGTGGAGGTGCCGACGTAGAGGACCTCGTCACCGGGGCCGCGGAAGAGGTAGACCCCCGGCCGACGCGGAAGGCCGGCGGCGAGGGTGCGCTTCGCGCGGTGTGCTGCGGGAACGGCGGGGACGTAGTCGAGGAGTTCGGCGACGGTGTGTACCCCCTGGTTACCGACCCGCTCGATCAGGTGGTGCAGTACCTCCACGGTGGCGCGGGCGTCGTCGAGGGCACGGTGCGTGGGGCGAGTGGAGACCCCGAAGTGCAGAGCCAGGGACGAGAGCTTGGCCGACGGCGCTTCGTCCCGAGTGAGCACGCGGCGTGCCAGCCGCACGGTGCACAGCACGGTGAACTTCGGCCATGCGATGTCCATGGCAGTGGCGGCCGCGCGCAGGAAGCCGACGTCGAACCTGGCGTTGTGAGCCACCAGCACCGCGCCGCGGGCGAATTCGAGGAAGGTCGGGAGCACGCGATCGATCCGCGGGGCGTTCACCAGCATCGCGGTGGTGATCCCGGTGAGTTCGACGATGCGCGGGGGCACCGATCGGCCGGGGTCCACCAGGGTGGACATCTCGCCGATCACCTCGCCGCCGCGGATACGTACGGCGCCGATCTCGGTGATCGCGTCCTCGCCCGGTCGCCCGCCGGTGGTCTCGAGGTCCACCACGACGAACGTGGTCTCGCGCAGCGTGGGCGAGTCCGACCAACCGAATTCGGGCCAGTCGAACCCGAGCTGATCTGCCGCCCCGCGTGTCACTCCCACAGCACCGTCCTCTCACGCACCACCGTCCTCGAGTCCCCGACGCTAGGCCTCGGCACCGACAGCGCCGGATCGGAGAGTGAGACGAGGATCACAGTGCTGTGGATGACGGCTCGTCGGCTCGCTCGGCGGTGGGTGGCGCGCCGCGTGGCGACGCAGTCCCGACCGAGGCGGACGTGTCCGCGACCGGACTGTCGCCGGAGGGCGTTCGAACTCGCCGAAATCGAGTGGGAGCAGGAGGAACGCCTGGCGCCGACGCCCGCGCCGACCCGGATCGCAATTGCGGTGTCCGGGTGGTCGGCCACTCCAACGTGACCGGAGTCGGCAGGGAAGGATCCGACGGCGTCGGCGGGGTCGATCCCTGCCTCGGCCGCGTCGGAGGGGATCACGCGTGCGACACGCCCCGGCGTCGACTCGACAGCGACGTATGCCGTTTCGTAATCTTTCCGAGACCTCGCGGACTCAGGCGGATCGAACCCGAATCGCATCGCATGGTCACCGCCTAATCGGCCCGCACGGGCCGTACCGGGAACCCAACCGTTACACCGGGGTGAATCCCGATCAGATCCCTGCGATCTGCTCGGGTAGGGCTGATCTTCCCAGCCCGAACCCGTCAGCTAACTCGGTCGGCGGCGAGCAGGAAGAATGGAGCACACCTTTTCGTGGCGAAACACCGCAAGCCGAGCACCGTCTCACGGCCCGTTCGTAGCGTTCTCGTAGCCAGCGCCCTCACCACCGGCGCAATCGCGATCCCCGCAGCACCCGCATTCGCGGCACCGGTGACCATCCCCGGAGTCGGCACCTTCGACGTTCCCGATCAGATCCTCGCGGCCATCCCACAGCTCCCGGCACTGCCGGCGCTGCCCCAGATCGCTCCGCCCGCCCCGCAGCAGTCCTCGGTCGCACAGCGCGCCGTCGCCGCAGCCGAGAGCAAGGTCGGCGCCCCCTACGTCTACGGGGCACAGGGTCCGAGCGCTTTCGACTGCTCCGGCTTGATGAAGTGGGCCTACGCCCAGGCCGGATTGCAGCTCCCGCGCACCAGCTACGACCAGGCCGCGGCCGGCACCCCGGTGTCGCTGTCGGATTTGCGCCCCGGTGACGTCGTCTCCTTCTACGGCGGTTCGCACTCCGGCATGTACGTCGGCAACGGCAACGTGGTGCACGCGTCCACCGCCGGTGTCCCGGTGAAGATCGTGCCCCTGGCCTCGATGCCGGCAGACGGTGCGCGTCGCTACGCCTGAGGTATATGGTTTCGTGATGGGGGCGTAACCGCTCCGCGACACCTCGGTTCGTGATCGGAGAGTTCTGCACGTGTGGTCATGCAACCCCGTCCACAGTGGATCGGGTGCAGGTAGAAGGACTTCGGGGCTGGTCCGGCGCACCCTCCTGACCACCGTCGGAGCTGCGCTCGTACTCGCTGTACCCGGGGTGGTCACCATCGCTCACGCCGACCCCACCGCAGCACCACCCGCGGCGCCGGCAGCACCACCCGCGGCGCCGGAATCGCCGCAGCAGCGGCTCGCCGACCTCTCGCGTCAGTCGGAGGAGACCACCGAGGCCACGCACAACGCCCAGATCGATCTCGACGCCAAGAATGCGATTCTCGCGGATGCGCGGGCGAAGCTCGATCGTGACCAGGCCACACTCGCTGACGCGCAAGCGAAGATCGACGCACTCCAGCCGGTGATCGACACCGTCGCGCGCGCCAACTACCAGGGCGCCCGAACCAATCGACTGTTCGCGGTGATGGTCAGCAACTCACCTCAACAGATGCTCGACCAGATGTCGGCGCTCGACGTGATCTCCGCCGACACCAAGGCCCGCGTGGATACCTTCCTGCAGGCCAAGGAGACCGCAGCGGCGGCGCAGCGATCGTCGGAGCAGTCGGCGGAGGCCGCTCGACAGGCCGCCGAGCAGGCCAAGGCAGTGGCGGACGACCTCACTGCCAAGCAGTCGACACTGCAGGCGCAGATCGGTGACGTGCTCGCGGCGTACGCCACGCTCAGCAGCGACGACAAGACGGCCCTGGCGGGATCACCGTTCCCGCCCGGCTTCGATTCCGCGACCGTGCTGAAGAACCTGACCCCCGGGTCCGAGACCGGAGCACTGCAGGCAGCGTTCACCCAGATCGGTAAGCCCTACGTGTGGGGCGCCACCGGGCCGGACGGCTTCGACTGCTCGGGCCTGATGGTGTGGGCGTACAAGCAGGTGGGAAAGATCCTGCCCCGGTCGAGTCAGTCGCAGGCCCAGGGTGGGATCCCGGTGAACCCGGCGGATCTTCGTCCTGGCGACCTGGTGATCTTCTACCCCGACGCCTCCCACGTGGGGATGTACGTCGGGAACGGCAACATCATCCACGCCTCCACCTTCGGGGTGCCCGTACGTGTGGAATCGATGTCCCGATGGCCCATCTTCGCAGCTCGTCGCTATTGATGTCGTCGGCTCTGCGTGTGCCGGTCCTGGTGCTGGCCGCGATCCTGCTGGTCGGCGGTTGCGCCGGGAACGCTGCTCCGTCGCAGCCCCCGACGAGCACCACCCCGGCGCCGAGTCCCTTCGAGAAGCAACGCCTCGACGCGGTCACCGCGACCCTCACCGCCTGGACCACGGCGCTGCGCAACGATGACGAGACCGCGCTGCGCAGCCTCTTCGATCCGGCCGCCCCGCCGGAGTTCGTCCAGTCCGAGCTCGCGCGAGCGCGCAACCTGCAGGGCGTTCCGTTCTCGGACTTCGGCTACGAGATCGGCTCGCAGCCGGAGACCCCGGTGTCGTCCGCGCTGGCCGCGACGGTTCCCGGTGCCGTCGACCTGTGGGCGCCCGAGGTGTTGCTGAGGTACGCCATCAGCGACTCCGACATCGGGCCCACCCGCCGGCCGGTCTCCCTCCTGCTCGCCCGCCGCGGCGACAGCTGGAAGCTCGTGTCGGACAGCACGATTGCGAACTCGAACCGGGTCACCTGGCGGGGTCCGTGGGACTTCGGCCCGGTGATCGTCTCGCGGGTCGACACCGGCGGCACCACCTCGACGGTGCTCGGTCACCCGGATCGCCGCGCCTTCGTCGACGCACTGGCGGCCGAACTGCGTACCGCGGTACCGGCGGTGACCGACTACTGGGGTCAGGGCTGGTCTCGCCGGGCAGTGGTGATGGTGGCCGACTCCGATGCCGAGTTCGCCGCGGAGGTCGGATCGGCGTCACGCAATGCGGACGTGGCCGCCTCGACCATCTCCGATCCCGTCACCGGCCCGTTCGTGACCGGTCAGCGGGTGGTGTTCGGGCCCGCGGCCGCCGATCGCCTCACGAGCGATTCGCTGCGGACCGTGCTCCGGCACGAACTCACTCACGTGGCGGTGCGGTCGGCCACCGTCGACGGCGCACCGCTGTGGGTTCTCGAAGGGTTGGCCGACTACAGCGGCTATCGGGGTGACCCGCGGCCGTTCTCCACGCTCGCACCGGTGCTGACCGCCCTCGTCCGCGCCAATGGTGCGCCGACCGTTCTGCCTGCCGACGCGGACTTCGCCGCCCCCGGTGATCAGGGCGCGCTGGCGTACGAATCGGCCTATTCGGCGTGGCTCTACATCGCCACGCGGTACGGGGAGGCGTCCCAGCGAACGCTCTACCGCTCGCTCGCGACCATCACCGACGACTCGATCCGCCGCGCTCTGACCTCGGGTGCCCTCACCACCCTGCTGGGGGTCGACTACGACGCGTTCGTGGCGGGGTGGGGTGCGTGGGTCGCCCAGCAGGTCCGAACGTGATGCGTCGAACCCTGTTGGTCACCAACGACTTCCCGCCGCGCCCGGGCGGAATCCAGTCCTACCTGCACACCTTCGCCTCCCTGCTGCCCCCCGAGCAGCTCGTGGTGTACGCCCCGCGCTGGCGGGGCGACTCGCACGTGCGCTTCGACGCGCAGCAACCGTACGAGGTGGTTCGTCACCCCACCACGCTGATGGTCCCGACACCGTTCGTCGCGCGGCGCGCGCAGCAGCTGGTCCGCGCGCACGGCATCGAGACGGTGTGGTTCGGAGCCGCGGCGCCGCTGGCCCTGCTGGGTCCGGCGGTGCGGCGCAGTGGAGCTCATCGTGTCGTCGCCTCGACGCACGGTCACGAGGTGGGCTGGTCGATGCTTCCCGCGGCGCGCCAGGCACTGCGGCGTATCGGCGACACGGCGGATGTGATCACGTACGTGAGCAGGTACACGCGCTCGCGGTTCTCCTCGGCCTTCGGCCCGCGGGCAGGTCTCGAGCACGTCCCACCCGGCGTCGACACCACGGTGTTCGCTCCGGACCCGGCCGCGCGTGCCGATCTGCGGGCCCGCTACGGGCTCGGCGAGCGGCCGGTGGTGCTGTGTCTGTCGCGGCTGGTTCCGCGCAAGGGTCAGGACCAGCTGATCAGAGCACTACCGTCCATCCGCGCTCGCATCGACGGTGCCGTCCTGGTGATCGTGGGCGGAGGTCCGTACGCGGGCACCCTGCGCGAGTTGGCACGCTCGCACGGGGTGAGCGAGCACGTGCTGTTCGTGGGATCGGTGGCGGGCTCGGAACTGGCGGCCCACCACAACCTCGCCGACGTCTTCGCGATGCCCAGCCGCACCCGCGGTGGCGGTCTGGATGTGGAGGGCCTCGGGATCGTCTATCTCGAAGCCTCGGCGTCCGGGGTCCCGGTGATCGCCGGAACATCGGGGGGTGCGCCGGAGACGGTGATCGAGGGCGAGACCGGACATGTGGTCGACGGAACGTCGGTCGCCGCGGTTGCCGACGGCGTGGTCGCCGTCCTCGCCGACCCGGATCGGGCTCGGCAGATGGGGGCGGCCGGGCGTCGATTCGTCGAGTCGGCCTGGCGCTGGGACGATCTCGCGGCTCGGCTCCGTCGTCACCTCGGTGACGGCGGTATGTGACCTCGGCGAAGACGGTATGTGACAGTGGTCCCATGAGCAGCATTCAGGTCGCCGACCAGAGCTTCGTCGCCGCGCCGGCCGAACACGTGGCCGCGGCGATCGCCCAACCGCGGCGCTGGCGCGGTTGGTTCGAGGGTCTGACCCTGACCGTCGTGCAGGATCGTGGTCCGCTGGGCGTGCGGTGGTCGGTGGGGGGCGAGCTGACCGGGACCATGGAGGTGTGGCTCGAGCCATCGCTCGACGGGGTGATCGTGCACTATTTCCTGCACGCCGAGCCGACGGGGTCGACGGGGTCGACGGCCGATGTGGCGGCTCTCACACGGGCGCGTCGCGAGGCCGGCAAGGCCATGGCCTTCGAGGTCAAGGCCGAGCTCGAATCGGGCCGCGCGCCGGGCGAGCCACCGCGGTTCTGATGGAGAATTCATCGCCGCTGTTGCCGGTGCGATGGTGTGCGCGGCGCTCGAGTGCGCCAAGATGGGCGCACAGCCCGGCCCACTACCGATATCCGGCCCACTACCGATAGGGAGTCACCTCAGCATGGCAGACAGGACCACGAGGTCGATCGTCGTCAAGGCCCCTGCCTCCCGGGTGATGGACGTGATCGCCGACTTCGACGCGTATCCGGAGTGGGTGGAGGCCGCCAAGTCGGTGGAGGTGCTCGAGTCGGCCGACGACGGGCGCGCCAGCAGGGTGCGGTTCGTGCTGGACGCGGGCATGGTCAAGGACACCTACGAACTGCTCTACCAGTGGCAGGACGACGGGCTCGGTGTCTCCTGGCACCTGGTGAGCGGCACGCTGCAGAAGGCGCAGTCCGGTTCGTACGTTCTGCGCGAGAGCGGTGACGGCACCGAGGTGGTCTACGAACTCACCGTCGACCTCGCGATCCCGATGATCGGACTGTTCAAGCGCAAGGCCGAGAAGGTCATCACCGATACCGCACTGTCGGAGCTGAAGAAGCGGGTCGAGGGCTGACCGAGGGCGCCGGTGCTCGTATGCGCACGCGCGTGGAGCTCGTGGTCGGTGCCGGGGGGGTGGGCAGATCCACCGTCGCGGCGGCGATCTGCGCCCGCGCCGGCGCCGCGGGTGACCGGGTTCTGCTGATCTGCCTCGACGGGCGCCCAGCTGTTGCGGCCCGGCAGCTGCCGGGGGTCGATGTCGAGGTGGTCGATGCGGTTCACCTGCTGCGCGAGCGCTACCGCACGGTGAACACGTTCGCGCGCGCCGCGGGGATGCATCAGCACACCGGTTCGGTGTCGATGCCCGACCCCGACGAGATCACCGGCCTACCCGGCGCGGAGGAGCTTGTCGCGCTGAACCGGTTGCGGGAGGTCGTCGACACCGGGACCCACGATGTCGTCGTGGTGGACTGTCCGCCGGGACGTGCTTTCACGCGGCTGGCCGGTGTCCCCGCGCAGGTGCGGCACTACCTCGAGAGTGTGTGGCCCGAGCATGTTCGGGTGAGCGCCGCGATCGGGTCCGACGCGCGGGCTGCCACCCTGGCCGCTCTGGTCGATCGACTCGACTCGGTGGCCGCGAGGATTGCGGACATGCTCGCCGACGGCCAGTGTGTGGGGGCCACCATCGTCTCGGCAGCGGACGAGAGATCCCTCACCGTCACCCGAGAGTTGTTGGCCGCCAACGCCTTGATCGGCATCAGGACCGACCGCGTCGTGATCAACCGCGTGCTGCCCGAGTTCGGGTCCGCGCCGACCTCCGTCCTCGGCGTGCATCCGGCGGTGTACTGGTACGCAGCGGTGGGGGCGACCGAGCGCGCTGTTCTCGACCATTTCGTGGCCGAGGTCGATCCGCTGCGCGTGGTCGCGGTCGTGGACGATGTCGGCGAGCCGGTAGGATCGGCAGCCCTGGACCGGATCGGTCGGGCCGTGCAGGATCCGGACCTGGCGTGGGGGACCGAGTCGTTCCCGGCAACCGTTCCGCAGGTGAGGCTCGAGTCGGGCTCCGGTGTGGACTCCGTGTATGTGATGACAGTGCATCTGCCCTTCGTGGACGCGAACGAGGTGGGTGTCGGACGTGTGGAGGACGACGTGATCATCAGTGCCGGACACGTGCACCGACGGTTCCGTCTCGCCTCGGTCCTTCGGCGGTGCGACGTGGTCGGGGCGGAGTTCGACGATGACACGCTGATCCTTCGATTCACCCCCGACCCTGCGGTGTGGCCGCTATGACCGAACGCGACCTGGCGGGGGAGTTCCGCGCTGTCGCAGACGCTCTGCTCGATCGCCTCGAGCCGATGATCGCCCGCCTGGACGATCCCGAGGCGCCGCACTGGCAGGGCTGCTCGTGGTGCCCGCTGTGCGCGGCGGCCGCGCTGCTGCGCGGTGAGCAGCACGAGCTCCTCACGCGTGCCGGTCTCGAGCTGGACTCGGTTCTGGCGGTTCTGCGGGAACTGCTGGGCGATGCCGTGCCCGCCCCGCCGGCACCGGACACGGCCGCCACTGACACGCCCGCCACGCCCGAGCCGCCGCGCGGTCGGTACCGGCCGATTTCGGTGACCATCAACCCCCGAGCGTCCACCACGTCCGACACTGCCGGGGACTCGGACACGTGACGGGCAGAGGCCGTGGTCGCAGCCGGTTGACCATCGGTATCGATGTGGGCGGGACGAGTATTCGTGCCGCGGTGGTCGACGCCGACGGCCAGGTCGTCGACTCGGCGCAGGCCCCCACCCCGCAGGCATCGCGTGCACTCGAGGATGGAATCGACCGTGCCGTGCGCGAACTCGCGTCCCGGCACGAGGTTGCTGCCGTCGGGCTCGCGGTGGCCGGGTTCATCAACTCCGACCGCACCGTCGTTCGATTCGCGCCCCACCTGCCGTGGGTCAACCGTCCCGTCGCGCGCGAGATGACGGCACGTCTGGGGCTTCCGGTGATCCTCGAGCACGACGCCAACGCAGCGGCATGGGCCGAGCACCGCTTCGGCGCGGCTGCCGGTGCGGGCAACGTGGTGGTGGTTGCGATCGGCACCGGCATCGGAGCGGCGCTGCTCGTGGACGGTGTCATCTATCGCGGGTCGTACGGGATCGCGCCCGAGCTCGGTCACCTGCAGGTGGTGCCCAACGGGCGGTCCTGCTCGTGTGGCAAGCAGGGGTGCTGGGAGCGTTACTGCAGTGGCACGGCGCTGGTGGACACCGCGACCGAGCTGCTGGCCGCGGACCCGACCGGCTCGACGGTGCTCGCCCGCGAAGCTCAGCTCGACCCCGGGTCCCTGACCGGACGGCGCATCGCCGGGGCGGCCCAGGACGGTGACGTGGTGGCGATCGCGACCATGGCGGAGTTCGCGCGCTGGCTGGGGATCGGTTTGGCGTTGGTCTCCGATGTCTACGACCCCGATCGGATCGTGATTGCCGGGGGTGTCGCGAGTTCGGCAGCGCTCTATCTCGATGCTGCGCGCGATCACTACGCGAGCACCATCACCGGGGCCGGGCAACGGCCCCTCGCGCGGATCCGCGCCACACAGCTCGGTGAGGCGGCGGGCATGATCGGCGCGGCGGAACTCGCGCGAATGGAGATCGGTGCGTCCTCGCGCGTGTGACCTGTGTCGGTGCGCCGGTTCTGAATGTGGCTACAGTCATATTGCCCTTGTAGAGTCACCATCACGGCACGTCGTGCCGTAACTGTTGTTCCCATCGAGGGGGTTGCGGCGAGCATGTGGTACTGGCTGTTCAAGTACGTCCTGCTCGGACCGCTGCTGCACCTGATCGGCCGTCCTGCCGTCGTCGGACTCGAGAACGTCCCCACGGACGGATCCGCAATCCTGGCCAGCAACCACCAGGCGGTCACAGATTCCTTCTTCCTTCCGCTCGTGGTCACGCGCCGCATCACCTTCCTGGCCAAGAGCGAGTACTTCACGGGAACCGGTCTCAAGGGTGCGTTCCAGCGGTGGTTCTTCTCG
This sequence comes from Rhodococcus sp. AZ1, assembly GCF_054979605.1. Taxonomy (NCBI): domain Bacteria; kingdom Bacillati; phylum Actinomycetota; class Actinomycetes; order Mycobacteriales; family Nocardiaceae; genus Rhodococcus; species Rhodococcus sp. AZ1. The sequence goes on along the minus strand of NZ_JBUEQF010000005.1, from coordinate 6,010 downwards.
TCGGTGGGCCAGGTGCCCATCGATCGCACCGGTGCGGACGCGGCTCAGAACGCCCTCGACGCCGGTAAGCGCGTGCTGCGGGACGGCAAGTTGCTCGGCATCTACCCGGAGGGCACCCGTTCACCCGATGGCCGCCTCTACAAGGGCAAGACCGGGTTGGCCCGTCTGGCCCTCGAGTCGGGCGCGCCGGTGATCCCCGTGGCGATGATCGGAACCGAGAAGGTCAATCCCATCGGGTCGCGCATCTGGCGTCCGGGCAAGGTGGTCGTCAAGATCGGCACCCCCCTCGACTTCTCCCGGTACGAGGGGATGGCGGGGAACCGCTTCGTCGAGCGGGCAGTCGCGGACGAGGTGATGTACGAACTGATGAAGCTCAGCGGTCAGGAGTACGTCGACGTCTACGCGGCCAGCGTCAAGGACGCGGCGGCCGCAGGTGGGGAGGCGGGCACCGCCCGACCTCCCGCCCGATTTCCCGACACACGCGCCGGCTGATCCGCCGAACGACCCTCGCTAGCGTCGCGTACCCCACCGCGCCCAGAACGCGATAACTCCGAGGGTGACGAGCCCCCACCACAGGTACGACGACGCGACGATCTGATCCCACAGGGGAAGGCCCAGACCCTCCGCGCGGTCACCGGCTCCGATCCTCCAGTGCTCGGCGGCGCGGAAGACGACGACACCCGCTGCCGTCAGCACCGCCAGGGTGACGCTGCGACGGGTGAGCGCGGCCCAACCGAGGGCGGCCAGCATCGGCACCGTCCACACCCAGTGGTGCGACCACGACACCGGCGAGACGACGAGCCCCAGCATCGCGGTGGTGCACACGGCCACGACGACGTCCCGCCGAGCGAGCGCGGCGCGAATTCCCACGGCGGCGACAGCCAGGACCACCGCCGAGAGTAGAACCCACAGCACGGTCCGCGTGGTGGGGTCCAGGCCCGTACGCGCCAGCATCCCGGTCATCGACAGGTTGGAGATGTAGGCGGGGTTGCCAATGCGGTCGGAATCGGTGATGACGGTGAACCAGTAGGTGACCGAGTCCGAGAAGGTCAGAGCGAATCCCAGGGCCGTGAAGGCGAGGAAGCTCAACGCGGACACCACTGCGGCGCGATGGTCGCGGCGCAGCAGGAAGTAGAGCACGAACACCGCCGGTGTCAGCTTGATGGCGGTGACCAGCCCGATCAGCGTTCCGCGTGGCCACGGGGTGCGCGGGAGCAGCGTGTCGAGTACCACCAGGGCCATCAGGATGATGTTGATCTGGCCGTAGTCCAGGGTCGATGTCACCGGTTCGAGTGCGAAACCGCCCGCGGTCACCGCCCCGGTCACCAGCAACCGCGTGCGCAACGTGAACTGGCCGACCGCGCCCGTCCCGCCCGGCTCGCCGTTGCTCATCAGGGCACCGATGGTCACGAAGACCGTGACCGACAGCAGGAGAATCGACGCGATCGTCGTGATCGTGGATGCGGCCGTCAGACCGATCAGCGCCATCGGGGCGAAGGCGAGCGCCGCGGTCGGGGGATAGGTGAAGGGCAGTGCGATGTCGTAGAACGTCGCCGGGAGTACGCCGTAGAGATCGCGCCCGTCGAGCACTGCGCGGCCACCGATTCGGTAGACGTCGAGATCGAGCCGATAGTGCAGCCCGAACTCCCGCCACGGTGGGAGTCCGACGAGGTAGTAGGTGACCGACGCCGCCAACGCGATCAGCACCAGTACCTCGAGGATCGGGCGAAGCCGCGACGGGATCCGCGGCACGGTGCCCGGGGTGAGGTTCATTCGGTGCTGCGTGTCCCGTCTGCGGTTGGCACCGCTCGTTCCGTCTGCTGTCCCGGCCGCTGTAGCCTCGCTCGCGTGCGCTACTTCTACGACTGCGAGTTCATCGAAGATGGTCGCACAATCGATCTGGTGTCCATCGGTGTGGCCGCCGAGGACGGTCGGGAGTACTACGCGGTGTCCACCGAGTTCGACCCCGATCGGGCCGGGCCCTGGGTGCGCCGCAACGTCCTACCCCGGTTGCCGCCGCCGTCGTCACCGCTGTGGCGTTCTCGCGCCCGGATTCGCGACGAGTTGCTCGACTTCCTCGCCGTCGGCGACGGTCCGACGGAGCTGTGGGCCTGGGTCGGTGCGTACGACCACGTGGCTCTCTGCCAGCTGTGGGGCCCGATGACAGCCCTGCCGCGCGCGGTGCCGCGCTACACCCGAGAACTCAAGCAGCTGTGGGAGGACCGGGGGAGTCCCCACATCCCGCCTGTTCCCGACGATGCCCACGACGCCCTGGCCGACGCGCGCCACAACCTTGCGAAGTATCGGGCGATCACGGCCGGTGACCAGCACTGAGCACCCATTGGTGCGGGGCCCCGCGCGCAACACTTACCCTTGACCGGTGAACTGGACAGTCGACGTTCCGATCGAGCGCCTCCCCGAATTGCCCCCACTGCCGGACGACATGCGCGAGCAACTGGCCAGGGCACTGGCCAAGCCCGCAGCACAGCAGCCCAACTGGGCGGCCGACCAGGCCGAGGCGATGCGCAAGGTGCTCGAGAGTGTCCCGCCGATCACCGTTGCCAGTGAGGTCGAGATCCTCTCCGACAAGCTCGCGGCCGTCGCGCGGGGCGAGGCGTTCCTCCTGCAGGGCGGAGACTGCGCCGAGACCTTCTTCGACAACACCGAGCCGCACATCAAGGGCAACATTCGCACCTTGTTGCAGATGGCCGTGGTGCTCACGTACGGCGCGTCGATGCCGGTGGTGAAGGTGGCCCGCATTGCCGGGCAGTACGCCAAGCCGCGCTCGTCGAACACCGATGCTCTCGGGTTGCAGTCCTACCGCGGCGACATGATCAATTCGATCGTCGCCGAGGAATCGGTGCGCACCCACGATCCGTCACGACTGGTGCGTGCGTACGCCAACGCGAGCGCCGCGATGAACCTGGTGCGCGCACTCACCGGGGCGGGTATGGCCGACCTTCACCGCGTGCACGACTGGAACCGTGAGTTCGTGCAGAGTTCGCCGGCCGGCGCCCGGTACGAGCAGTTGGCGTCGGAGATCGACCGGGGCTTGAAGTTCATGGACGCCTGCGGTGTCACGGACCCGAATCTGCACCAGGCCACCATCTTTGCCAGCCACGAGGCGCTGGTCCTGGACTACGAGCGCGCGATGCTGCGCCTGGACACCGATTCCGAGCATCCCAAGCTCTACGACCTCTCGGCGCACTTCCTCTGGATCGGTGACCGCACCCGCCAGCTCGACGGTGCCCACATTGCCTTCGCGGAACTGGTGTCCAACCCGATCGGGCTCAAGATCGGCCCGACCACCACGCCCGAGATGGCGGTGGAGTACGTCGAGCGTCTCGATCCCACCAACAAGCCCGGCCGGTTGACCCTGATCTCACGTATGGGCAACAGCAAGGTTCGCGATCTGTTGCCCGCGATCATCGAGAAGGTCGAGGCCACCGGGCACCGCGTCATCTGGCAGTGCGACCCGATGCACGGCAACACGCACGAGGCGTCCACCGGCTACAAGACGCGCCACTTCGACCGCATCGTCGACGAGGTCCAGGGCTTCTTCGAGGTTCACCACCGGCTCGGAACGCACCCCGGTGGTATCCACGTCGAGCTCACCGGGGAGAACGTCACCGAGTGCCTCGGTGGTGCGCAGGACATCTCCGACATCGATCTCTCCGGCCGTTACGAGACCGCCTGCGACCCGCGTCTGAACACCATGCAGTCCCTCGAGTTGGCGTTCCTGGTGGCGGAGATGCTCCGCGGCTGACCGCTCAGGGCAGGGCGGTGATGGTGACCGTGCTGCCGGGCTCAACCCGCTGACCAGAGCTCGGGTTCTGATTGATCACCAGCGAGCGCTTGGACGAGCTCACCTGCTGCACCACCACCTGCAGGCCCAGGTCGGAGAGTGTGCTGGTGGCGGATTCGACCGTTCTCGCCAACACCATCGGGACGGGCACGGCGTTCGACAGCTTCAGTGTGACGGGGGTACCGGCGGGCAGCGTGGTGCCCACCGCGGGGTCGGTCGCGCTGACGTTGCCGGCGTCGACGGCGGCGTCGAACACCGTCTGCACCGTCGACACACTCAGGCCGGCCGCGCTCAGCGCCGCGCGAGCATCGGCCTCCGACCGGCCCACCACCGACGGCACCTGCACCGGCGGTGAGCCCTTGCTGACCACGAGGTCCACGCGGCTTCCGACGGCCACTGTCGCATTCGGTGCCGGGGACAGCCGCACCACCGTTCCCAGCGGCGCCTGTGTGCTGAACTCCTCGGGCGCACGGCCAGGGGTCAGGGTGCGTTCCCGCAGCGCGGTTTCCACGTCGGCGATCGAACTGCCCACAGTGATGGTGGGGACCGTCGGTCGACCGAGCGAATACACGACCGTGACGGTGCCCCCGCGCGAGACTCGACTGCCCGCGGGTGGATCGGTGCCGAGCGGAGCGTCGGCGGGAACGGCGTCCGAATAGTCGCCGCGCTCCACAGCGGAGAACCCCGCCGCCTCGATGGTGGTCACCGCCGTGCCGCGGTCCATGCCGGTGGTGTCGGGTACGGCGCCGAATCTGCCCGCTGCCAGCCACCAGCCGGTGGCCCCGAGCGCCGCGGCGAGCAGCACGATCGCGACGAGCCAGATCAGAACCGTACGACGCGACCTGCGCCGATCGGCCTCGAAGTCGGGAAACTCGAAGCTCTTGCGCGGCTGTGCCGTTCGGACGACATGCTGCGCCGGTGGTACCTGCTCCATGTAGCTGGTCGGCTCGGCCTCGCGCTCGGTGGCGACGGTGACCACCCGCGTGGGGTTGGGCTGCGGCACGGGATCGGGCCGGAGCGCGGGGGTGGCAAGCGGTGCGGGGTCCTGCGCAGCGGGGGTCATCCGCGGAGCTGCGAGGGTGCGTGCGCTGAGGTGTTCGGCAGAGCTGGCCGGTGCGGGAACCCGGTAGCGCGGCAGCGCGAGATCGACGCTGATGTCGGCGAGAGCCGCGCTCATCGCAGCTGCGTTGGGGAAGCGTTGTGCGGGATCGCGTGAGGTGGCGCCCCGAACCAGCGCGTCGAACTCCGGTGGCACGCCCTCGATGCGTGAGCTCGGCGCGGGCACGTCGTGGTCGATCCTCTGGTAGGCGATCGACAACGACGTATCACCGGTGAACGGTGTTGTGCCGGTGAGGATCTCGAACAGGAGGATGCCTGCCGAATAGACGTCGCTGCGTGCGTCGCCGCGACCGTCGGTGACCTGTTCGGGGGAGAGGTACGCCGCCGTTCCCAGGATCACACTGTTCGAGGTGACGGTCGTCGCGGCCACTGCCCGGACCAGCCCGAAGTCGGCGATCTTGACGTCGCCGTCATCGGAGATCAGTACGTTCTCGGGCTTGATGTCCCGATGAACCAGGCCCGCCCGGTGCGCGACACCGAGAGCATCGAGCACCGGTTGCATCACCGCCGCCGCAGCGTGCGCGGGCATGGGACCGCGCTCGCGCAACAGTTCGCGCAACGTTCCGCCGATCACCAGCTCCATCACCAGGAACGCCACGTCGCCGTCGCTGCCATGGTCGTACACAGCCACCAGGCCGGGGTTGTTCAGTCGCGCCACCGCCCGAGCCTCGAAGGCGAACCGCTGTACGAACGCGGGATCCGCGGCGTACTGCGGGTCCATGATCTTGATCGCGACCGGTCGATCCAGTCGAATATCGAGCCCGCGGTACACCGTCGACATGCCGCCACGCGCGATCGGAGCCTCGACCCGATACCGCCGATCGATCAGCGCTCCGACAAGCGCGGTGCTCGATGCACTCACCCTGCGCCTGCTCTCATTGGCCGTGCCCTCACTGGTCCCACTCTCGCTCTGCCCACCGTGTGCGGGCTGCACACGATGGTAACCAGCGGGCGTTGGAGCACGCCGTCACGATCAGAACGGGGGTGGGTCGTGTGGGGTGGGTGTGTGGAGGGCGTCGAGTGCGGCGCGGTTGTGGGCGCGTTGGGTGCGGCGGCGTGCGTGTTTGTCGGCGAGGCGGCTGCGTA